>JACRBA010000113.1 GCA_016213265.1 Burkholderiales bacterium
AGGATGATCCTGAGGCACCTGCGGGTGCTTTGCTTGGCCCTCGCCGCCTGGCTCATGTTCGTCGCCCGCAGCGTGATCGCGTCAGCAGGCCCGATTGCTCGTGCCGCAGCCGGCTGAAATCGAGTTGTTCAGGAAGGACTACAAACGGTCATTCGTGTGGCGTGTTCACTGCCACGGACCCTGATGAAGGACGCACGCGGGGGACCCATTCGTTAGCCGGCAATCGAGCCGCCCTTGAGTTAATCGGTCACTCCCCGCGCAGGTCCAAACCTGTTGTCATCAACGCCTGCCGTCACGCGGCGGTCGAATCTGTCTTCGTGTTCCCTTGGGCTGAAGGTGGTGGATGGATGGTGGCGATGCTCACGCCGGCAGCACGAAGTCTTCTCCCCTTCTGATCACCGCCCACGCCATGCGCGCGTTCTTCGCCGCAATGGCCACCACCGCCTTCCAGTAGCCCCTGCGCTCGGCCAGCGCCGTGGCCCAGCGGCTGATCGGGTCCGTCTTGTTCCTGGCCGCCGCCAGCAGCGCCCTGGCCCCCAGCACCAGCAGGCTGCGCAGGTACGCGTCTCCCGCCTTGGTGATGCGCCCCAGCCGCGTCTTGCCTCCAGAGCTGTATTGCCCCGGCGCCAGCCCCAGCCAGGCGGCAAACTGCCGGCCGCTGTCGAAGTCGTGCCCGTTGCCGATCATCGCCAGCAGGCACGTGGCCGTGGTCTCGCCCACGCCGTTCAGCTGCATCAGCCGCTTGGCCCGGGCATCGGCACGGGCCATCGTCTTGATGTGCTGGTCGTACTGCGCGATGCGTTCGTCCAGGTGCGTGAGCTCGCTCAGCAGATCGCCGATGACCGTGTTGGCGTAGCCAGGCAGGTCCTCCAGGCATTCACACGCGCGCCGGCGCACCGTGGCCGCCTTCAGCGGCAGCACGATGCCAAACTCGCTGAGCAGCCCGCGAATGCGGTTGATCGTGCCGGTGCGCTGCTCCACGAAGCCTTGGCGCGCACGGTGCACCATCAGACGCGCCTGCTGGTCCATGCTCTTGATCGGCACAAAGCGCATGTGCGGCCGCTGCACCGCCTCGCAAATGGCCGCGGCATCGGCCGCGTCGTTCTTGCCGCGCTTGCCGCTCATGCGGTACGGCGTGACGAACTTCGGCGCCACCAGCCGCACCGTGTGGCCCAGCGACTGGAACTGCCGCGCCCAGTGGTGCGCGCCCGAGCACGCCTCCATGCCAACCACGCACGGCGGCAGCGCCGCCAGCAGCTCCAGCAGCTTGTCGCGCGCCACGCTCGGGCGAACCAGCTCCGGCTTGCCCGCCGCATTCACCCCGTGCACCGCGAAAACGTTCTTGGCGAGATCAATGCCAACCGTCAGAATCGCCATGGACTTCCCCTTCCGGATGAGTTGATGAGAAACCGCACTTCCCATCGTGGCACTGTGTTGCCGGTTGCCGCAACGCGGCTAGTTCGGGACGGGGAAGTCCCTTTCATTCGTTAGGCTGTACGCACGCAAGCCTGAGCGCGACAGCAGCCTGGTTCATCACTCCGACAGAGGCAGCCAGTACGTCTCGATCCGCTACAGCGAGCGGTTGGCCGAAGCCGGTATCGAGCCGTCCGTGGGCAGCCGCGGCGACAGCTACGACAACGCGCTGGCCGAGACGATCAACGGGCTGTACAAGGCTGAGCTGATCCATCGCCGTGCACCGCGGAAGACCAAGGAGGCGGTCGAGCTGGCCACCCTGGAGTGGGTCTCCTGGTTCAACCACCACCGGCTGCTCGAGCCCATCGGCCACGTACCGCCAGCGGAGTTTGAGGACGCCTACTATCGTCAACTCGCCGAGTCGGCCACGTCGGTCTGACTCACACCAACGGGCCTCCACGGATCCCGGGACGGTTCACCTGGCGCCGGCACGACAGCGCCGTGCGTCCCCGCAGCAGCCTGAACTACCTGACTCCGCATGAGTTCAAGCTGCACAATCCCACCCACCCACCCCCGGGCTGTCTGACAGGAATGAGTGGCTCGAACCAGCCGAGCAGGTCACCGTCACGAGCTTCGTTGCCATGATCAACCACCCCCGTGTCTGCGCCTGGCTCCATCTGCTATCGGGCGTGGCCCTTATCGTGGCGCTCAGTCTGGTGCTCGCCGTGGCGGCCAGCGGCTACAGTGGCAGTGGCTTGGCGCCGGGTCTGAAGTCGCTGCTGGGCACCGTCGGCTTGGTGGTCGGCACCGCCCTGTGCGTCGTCGCAGGCGTGGAGTTGGTGGGGGCAGCGGCCAGCCTGGCCGGCAAGCCCATCGGGCGTCCACTGCTGTTGCTCAGCGCAGCGTTTCACGTCATCAATGTGCCGCTTGGCACGGCGCTGGGCGTGTACACCTTCTGGGCGCTGTTGCGCAGAGGTGCACCTGCATCCAGTGGCACGCCCACGGGCCGCGCCGCGCCCGGCCCGCAGCGCACGCCGTCCTGAACAGCACCTCCCCCGACCACCGTGCTCGTGTGCCACCCGGCCGCCCGGTGCCCATGCGCTCCTTGCCACTTACCGAGTCCGACGTCGAATTCAGCGCCATCCGGGCCCAGGGCCCCGGTGGGCAGCATGTGAACAAGGCGTCCACCGCCGTGCAGCTGCGTTTCGACGTGCGGGCCTCGCGCCTGCCGCCCGCCGTGCAGGCGCGCCTGCTCGCCCTGCCCGACAGCCGCATCTCGCAGGACGGGGTGGTGGTGATCAAGGCCCAGGTGCACCGCAGCCTGGACGGCAACAAGGCCGACGCCCTGGCGCGACTGCAGACGCTGGTGGACCAGGCGGCGCATGTGGACAAGCCCCGCCGCCCCACGAAACCGACCTACGGTTCGCAGCAGCGGCGCCTGGCCGGCAAGGCGCAGCGCGGGCAGGTGAAGGCGGGACGCGGCAAGGTGGTGGAATGACGCGGCCCGCGGCGGCGCACTGTCCTCCGCCTTGCCGCCCCGCCGCTCAGCCCGCCAGCACCCGCATGGGCTTGGGGAACCCTTCCACCTTGTGGCCCTTTCGCGCGCGCTTGCCCTGGTGGTGCGCCAGGCCGGCGCCCTTGAGCAGCTCGTCCTTGGGCTTGCCGCCCCGGCCAGTGCCCATCACGCGCAGCACGTCGCCGAAGGGCGCCACCGACAGCAGCGGGTCCTTGGCGTCCACGTCCATCAGGGTGAGGCCCCGGCCGCCCTTGGCCTGCAGCTTCAACTCGCTCAAGGGGTACACCAGCAGCCGCCCGCTGAGCGACAGGCAGGCCACCTGGCCATGCGCGGCGCCCACGGGCATGGGCGGCAGCACATGCTCCTTGTCCTCGAGCGCCAGGAAGGCCTTGCCGCCGCGCTGGCGGGTGGCCAGGTCGGCGCAGCGGGCCAGCAGGCCGAAGCCGCCGGTGTTGGCCAGCAGCAAGGTGGTGGAGGCCGCACCGGCAAAGTAGTGGGCGGGCTGGGTGCCGCTTTCCAGCTCGATCAGCGAGGTGATGGGCTGGCCGTCGCCGCGGCCGCCGGGCAGCGCGGCCACCGCCACGTTGTAGACGCGGCCGTTGCTGCCGAACACGTACAGCGTGTCCACGCTGCGGCAGGGGAACGCACCGTACAGCGCATCGCCCGCCTTGAAGCCGAGCGAGGCTGAATCCACCTCGTGGCCCTTGAGCGCCCGCACCCAGCCCTTCAGGCTCACCACCACCGTCACCGGCTCGTCGACGATCTTCACTTCGGCCACGGCGCGCTTGTCCTCCTGGATCAGCGTGCGGCGCTCGTCGCCGAACTGCTTCGCGTCGGCCTCGATCTCCTTGATGAGCGTGCGCTTGAGTGCCGCGGGGCTGCCGAGGATCTCCTCGAGCTTGTGCTGGTCGTCGCGCAGCCCCTTCAACTCCTGCTCGATCTTGATGGCCTCCAGCCGGGCCAGCTGGCGCAGGCGAATCTCCAGGATGTCTTCGGCCTGGCGGTCGCTCAGGGCGAAGCGCTCGATCAGCGCCGCCTTGGGCTCGTCGGACTGGCGGATGATGCGGATGACCTCGTCGATGTTCAGCAGCACGAGCTGCCGGCCCTCGAGCACAGGGATGCGGTCCAGCACCATCTGCAGGCGGTGCTGCGAGCGGCGCTGCACCGTCGTCTGGCGGAAGGCGATCCACTCCACCAGCATCTCGCGCAGGCTCTTGGGCGTGGGCCGGCCGTCCAGCCCCACCATGGTGAGGTTCACCGGCACGCTCAGCTCCAGGCTGGTGTGCGCCAGCAGCGTGTGCACCAGCTCCTGCTGGCCCACGGTGCGGCTCTTGGGCTCGAACACCAGGCGCACCGGCGCGTCCTTGCTCGAATCGTCGCGCACAGCGTCCAGCACCGCCAGCACCGCGGCCTTGAGCTGGGTCTGCTCGGCGGTGAGCGCCTTCTTGCCGGCCTTCACCTTGGGGTTGGTGAGTTCCTCGATCTCCTCCAGCACCTTCTGCGCGCTGGCGCCCGGCGGCAGCTCGTGCACCACCAGCTGCCATTGGCCGCGCGCCAGGTCTTCGGTCTTCCACACCGCGCGCACCTTCAGGCTGCCGCGGCCGCCGGCATAGGCGGCGCGGATGTCGGCCGCGCTGGAGATGATCTGGCCGCCGCCCGGGAAATCGGGCCCGGGCAGCAGGGCGTGCAGTTCGTCGTTGTCGAGCTTGTCGTTGCGGATCAGGGCCACGGCGGCGGCGGCCACCTCGCGCAGGTTGTGGCTGGGGATCTCGGTGGCCATGCCCACCGCGATGCCCGAGGCGCCGTTGAGCAGCGCGAAAGGCAGCCGCGCGGGCAGCAGGCGCGGCTCCTGCTCGGAGCCGTCGTAGTTGGGCACGAAGTCCACCGTGCCTTCGTCGATCTCGTCGAGCAGCAGGCGGGCGATGGGCGCCAGCCGCGCCTCGGTGTAGCGCATGGCCGCGGCGCCGTCGCCGTCGCGGCTGCCGAAGTTGCCCTGGCCGTCGATGAGCGGGTAGCGCTGCGAGAAGCCTTGCGCCATGCGCACCAGCGCGTCGTAGGCCGCGGTGTCGCCGTGCGGATGGAACTTGCCCAGCACGTCGCCCACCACGCGGGCGCTCTTCACGGGCTTGGGCGCCGGGCCGCTGCCGTGTCCCAGGCCCATGCGCTGCATGGAGTAGAGGATGCGCCGCTGCACCGGCTTGGCGCCGTCGCACACGTCGGGCAGCGCCCGGCCCTTGACCACGCTGAGCGCGTACTCGAGGTACGCCCGCTCGGCGTAGTGGGCCAGGGTGATGGTGTGGGCGTCGGCGCCGTCACGCGGGCCGTCGTCGGGGCCGGGGAAGCCCAGGGAGGTCTGTTCCATGGTCATGGGGTACGGGGTTCGGGGCCGGGTGCGGCCGCAGGCGCCATCAGGCGCATCTGGCGGGCCTGGCCCAGGTGGCGCTGCTGCAGCAGCGTCCAGTACAGCTCGAGCACCAGGTGCACATGCGCCCGGGTCTCCGGGATATCGGGCAGCGCGCCGCCGGCCCGGCGCAGGGCGCCTTCGCCGGCGTTCCAGGCGGCCAGGGCGCGGTCCACGCCGCCGTGGCGGCGCCACAGGTCGGCCAGCAGGCGCGCGCCGATGAGGATGTTGCGGCGGCCGTCGCGCAGTTGCTCGTCCACCGCGCCCAGCGCCGCCTCGGCCGGCGTGACATAGCGCTGCGCCGTGGCGGGGGTGATCTGCATGAGGCCCATGGCGCCGCGCGGCGACACGCTGTCGGCCTTGAAGCCCGATTCCACCGCGATCAGGGCCTTCAGCAGCTCGGCGTCGATGCCGGTGGCGGCTTCCGCCTCGCGCAGGTGCGGCTGCACTGCCTTCACCTCGGGGGCAAACTCCAGCCAGGTCAACAGGCTGGAGCGCGTCATCGTCTTGCCGGGGATGCGGTCCATGGCCTGCACGGCCTGGTTGCGCAGCACGGGCGTGTAGCGGTCGTCCAGCGCGCGGTCGGCAAAGTGGGCCGTGCCCTGCGCGTCGACATAGGCCCACACCTCGAGCCCGCCTTGCGCGCGCGCCCGCGGCGCCAGCGCCGCGGCCGCTGCGGCGAGCAGCAGCAGCGCGGGCACGCGCGCAGGCGTGCGCAGCCAGGGCATCACGCCACCCACGGCAACGGGGCCTCCAGGCCCATGGCACGACGCGCCTGGTACTCGCGGTCCAGCAGGCCCATCACCACCAGGGTGTCGTAGCCGTCGGCGCCATCGAGCGTGAGGCGCACGCTCTCGCGCAGCCGGCCCTCTTCCACGAAGCCTTCGCTCTCGTACAAGGCCAGCGCCCGCCGGTTGAGCGATTTCACGTCGAGCCAGAAGCGGTGGGCACCCAGGTCGCCGAAGGCCATGGCCTTGAGCCGGCGCACACAGGCCCGCCCCAGGCCCTGGCCCTTGGTCTGCAGCACGATGCGCTTGAGCTCCACGCTCTTGTGCGGGTTGCGGCAGCCCTGCAGGATCACGAAGCCCAGCCGCTCGTGGCTGTCTCCCGCCTCCACGATGAAGTGGCGGAAGTCGGGGAAACGGATGGCGCCCTCGTGCTGGGTGCGCTCCCACGGCGTGATGAAGGGCAGGTTGTGCTGGTCGCGCTCGATCGCCACCACGGCGTCCAGGTCGGACACCATGGTGGGCCGCAGCAGCACGCGCGCCGCCGGCACGGGGGCGTCGGGCGGGGTCAGACGTCCACCTCCACGCTGTCGCCGTGCAGCTCCATGAGCTCGCGGCGCGCCTGTGCCTCGCCCTTGCCCATCAGCCGGCCGAGCGATTCGGTGGTGGCCGCGGCGTCCACGCTGCCGTGGCCCACCTGCAGCAGGCGGCGGGTGTCGGGGTTGAGCGTGGTCTCCCACAGCTGCTCGGCGTTCATTTCCCCCAGGCCCTTGAAGCGGCTGATGCTCCAGCTGCCTTCGCGTGCGCCTTCCTTGCGCAGCTTGTCCAGCGTGGCCTCCAGCTCGCCTTCGTCCAGCGCGTAGAGCTTGGCCGCCGGCTTCTTGCCACGCGCCGGCGCGTCCACGCGGAACAGCGGCGGCTTGGCGATGAAGATGTGGCCCGCCTCGATGAGCCGCGGGAAGTGGCGGTAGAACAGCGTGAGCAGCAGCACCTGGATGTGCGAGCCGTCCACGTCGGCGTCCGACAGGATGCAGATCTTGCCGTAGCGCAGGCCGGAGAGATCCGGCGTGTCGGCGGGGCCATGCGGGTCCACGCCGATGGCCACCGAGATGTCGTGGATCTCGTTGTTCTTGAACAGCAGGTCGCGCTCCACCTCCCAGGCGTTGAGCACCTTGCCGCGCAGCGGCAGGATCGCCTGGGTTTCCTTGTCGCGGCCCATCTTGGCCGAGCCGCCGGCGGAATCGCCCTCCACCAGGAAGAGCTCGTTCATGCCGAGGTCACGGCTCTCGCAGTCGGTGAGCTTGCCGGGCAGCACGGCCACGCCCGAGCCCTTGCGCTTTTCCACCTTCTGGCTGGCGCGCTGGCGGGTCTGGGCCTGCTTGATCACCAGCTCGGCCAGCTTGCGGCCGTGCTCCACGTGCTGGCTGAGCCACAGCTCGAGCGCGGGCTTCACGTAGGCCGACACCAGCCGCAGCGCGTCGCGGCTGTTCAGCCGCTCTTTCGTCTGGCCCTGGAACTGCGGGTCGAGCACCTTGGCCGAGAGCACGAAGCTCGCGCGCGAGAACACGTCCTCGGGCATGAGCTTCACGCCCTTGGGCAGCAGCGAGTGCATTTCGATGAAGCCCTTGACCGCCTGGAACAGGCCGTCCTTCAGGCCGGCCTCGTGCGTGCCGCCGGCCACCGTGGGGATGAGGTTGACGTAGCTCTCGCGCAGCAGGTTGCCGTCTTCGGTGAAGGCCACGCACCAGGCCGCGCCCTCGCCCTCGGCGAAGTTCTCGGTCTCGCCCTCGCTGGCGTAGTGCTCGCCTTCGAACAGCGGGATCAGGGGGTCGGCCGCCAGCGACTGCTGCAGGTAGTCGCGCAGGCCGCCCTTGAACAGCCAGGTGGTGGTCTCGCCGGTCTTCTCCGTCGTGAGGGTGACGGTGACGCCCGGCATCAACACGGCCTTGCTGCGCAGCAGGTGGGTCAGCTCGTGGCGCGGCAGCTCGGCGCTCTCGAAGTACTTGGCATCGGGCCACACGCGCACCGAGGTGCCGTGCTTGCGCTCGCCGGCCGCCGCCTTGCGGGTGACCAGCGGCTCGACCACATCGCCCCCGGAGAACGCCAGCGCGGCCTGCTGGCCCTCGCGCCACACGGCCACCTGCAGACGGCGGGCCAGGGCATTGGTGACGCTCACGCCCACGCCGTGCAGGCCGCCGGAGAAGCTGTAGGCGCCGCCCGAGCCCTTGTCGAACTTGCCGCCGGCATGCAGGCGGGTGAAGACGATCTCCACCACCGGCACACCCTCTTCCGGGTGCAGGCCGAAGGGAATGCCGCGGCCATCGTCGTCCACGCTCACCGAGCCGTCGGTGTGCAAGGTGACCGCGATGCGCTTGCCGAAGCCGGCCAGCGCTTCGTCGGCCGCGTTGTCGATCACTTCCTGCACGATGTGCAGCGGGTTGTCCGTGCGCGTGTACATGCCGGGCCGCTGCTTGACGGGCTCCAGCCCTTTCAGCACGCGGATCGACGCTTCGCCGTAGTTGACGGGTGTCTGAGCCATGGGCGGAATTCTAGGGATCCCGGCGCGGCGGCCCCGGATGCTTCAATCGCCGGCTTCGCCGGCGTGGCTGGCGTGTCACCCGCCGAGGTCCCGCCCATGCCCACCCCTGCCCCGTCCCGCGTCGTGCCCGCACGCCGCGCCCGAGCCGCCCTGGCGCTCGCCGCAGCCCTGTGCCTCGCGGTTGCCGGCGCGCGGGCCGCCCTGCCCTGGTACGACGTGGTGGCCCTGCCGGACGTGGGCGACGGCGCCACGCTGCCCAACGCCGTGAACAACCGGGGGGCGGTCACGGGAGAAGCCCGCCTGGGCAAGCACATGGACGGCGAGGGCACGGCCTATGTGCTGCGCGGCAAGCGCGTCATCCGCATGCACCAGCCGGCGCCTGGCCAGGCCAGCGAAGGCCGGGGCATCAACGACCACGGCGTGGTGGTGGGCAACGAGGGCCTGCAGGCGGCCAACGGCGAGCCGCGCGGGTTCATCTGGGACCGCCACGGCGTGACACGGCTCGATGTGCCCACCGCCATGGCCATCACGAATGACGGCACGGTCGTCGGCGACTTCGACTTCCAGGCCATCTACCGCCTGCGCCAGGGCCAGTACCACCTGACCGCCCTGCCCCCGGAGTTCTCGTACGGTTTCGCGAAGGCCGCCAACGCACGGGGCGACGTGCTGGTGGATGGCCACCCGTGGAACGGCACCCCCGGCTACCGGGTGCTGGTCCACCGTGAGGACACCGGGTGGACCGACCACGGCACCCTGGGCGGCGACTTCGCCAACGGCCTGGCCATCAACCGGGCCGGCACCGTGGTGGGCCTCGTCTATTGGAACCGCGGCAGCGGGCGCAACGTGCGTGCCTTCGTGCTGAAGGACGGCGTCACCACCCTGTTCGGCTCGGACGCCGTCTGGGCCGAGGCCCGGCTGAGCGGCATCAATGAAGCCGGCGTGGCGGTGGGGTCGATGCGCGGCCCCGATGGCGAGGGCCACGCCTTCGCCGTGGACACCGACGGCCAGACCGCGGTGAACCTGAACCGCCGCCTGGCGGCCGGCCACGCAGGCTGGACACTGCTCGACGCGCGCACCATCAACGACCGCGGCGAGATCGTGGGCCGGGGCCTGCTGCACGGCCAGCCCACGGGCTTCCTGCTCGTCCCGCGCGCCGCGCACTGAACACCCCGCGTCAGGCAGCCGTGGGCGGGCGGCGCTAGAGTGCGCGGATGTCTCCTCCGTCCGCCGCGGCGCCCCAGCGCCTGTCCATGACCCAGGTGCTGCTGTGCGGCGCCTTCATCGTCACGCTGTCCATGGGCATCCGCCACGGCTTCGGCCTGTGGCTGCAGCCCATCACCATGGAGCGCGGCTGGACGCGCGAGACCTTCGCGTTCGCCATCGCCGTGCAGAACATCGCCTGGGGCATCGCCGGGCCGTTCGCGGGCATGCTGGCCGACCGCTTCGGCGCCTTCCGGGTGCTGGTGGGCGGGGCCGCGCTGTATGCCATGGGCCTCGTGGGCATGGCGCTCGCCACCTCCGGCCTGGCCTTCACGGGGGCCACCGGGGTGCTGCTGGGCATGGCGCAGTCGGGCACCACCTACGCCGTGATCTACGGGGTGATCGGCCGCAACGTGGCGCCCGAGAAGCGCTCGTGGGCCATGGGCGTGGCCGCGGCGGCCGGCTCGTTCGGCCAGTTCCTGATGGTGCCGGTGGAGAACTGGCTCATCGGCGCCTGGGGCTGGCAGAACGCGCTGTTCGTGCTCGGCTGCCTGGCGCTGGCCATCGCCCCGCTGGCCTGGGGCCTGCGCGAGCCGGCCATGGCCGCCGCCTCGGGCGTGCGCCAGAGCGTGGGCGCTGCGCTGAAGGAGGCGCTGGCCTACCCCAGTTTCCGCTGGCTGATGGCCGGCTACTTCGTCTGCGGCTTCCAGGTGGTGTTCATCGGCGTGCACATGCCCAGCTACCTGAAGGACAAGGGCCTGTCGCCGGACGTGGCCACCACGGCGCTGGCGCTGATCGGCCTGTTCAACGGGTTCGGCAGCTCCACCGCGGGCGTGCTGGGGCAGAAGTGGGCCAAGCGGCACATCCTGGCCGGCATCTACTTCGCCCGGTCGGTGGCCATCGTGGTCTTCCTGCTGGCGCCGCTCAGCCCCATGAGCGTGTACCTGTTCTCCGCCGTCATGGGCTTCCTGTGGCTGTCCACGGTGCCGCCCACCAACGCGGTGGTGGCGCAGATCTTCGGCGTGCAGTACATGTCCATGCTGGGCGGGCTGGTGTTCTTCAGCCACCAGGTCGGCTCGTTCATGGGCGTGTGGCTGGGCGGCCTGCTGTACGACCGCACGGGCAGCTACGACGTGGTGTGGGGCCTCGCGGTCGCCTTCGGCGTGCTGGCCGCCCTGGCCAACCTGCCGGTGCGCGAGACGCCGATCGTGCGCGCCGCGCCGGCGGCGGCCTGAGCGTCATGGCAACGCCCGCGCGTCCGCGCTGGCTCCGGGTGGCCGCGTGGGCGGGCGCCCTGGTGGCGCTGGGCACCGTCTTCGCCGCCTACCGCAACCCCCACACGGTGGTCGACCTGGCCAACCGGGTGTGGGCCTGTTTCTGATGCAAGGCGTCTGATGCACGGCGACGGCAGCCCCAGCGACTGGATCGTGCGCTGGTCGCACCTCGTGCCGGCCGGCGGCACCGTGCTCGACCTGGCCTGCGGGCGCGGCCGGCACACGCGCTGGTTCGCCGGCCGCGGCCACCGGGTGACGGCGCTGGACCGAGACGCGCAGGCCGCGCAGCCGCTGGAGGCCGTGGCGGAGGTGGTCGTGGCCGACATCGAGCAGGGGCCGTGGCCGCTGGCTGGCCGCGCGTTCGACGCCGTCGTCGTCACCCACTACCTCTGGCGTCCGCTGTGGCCGGCCATCGTGCAGTCCGTGGCGCCCGGCGGCTGCCTGCTGTATGAAACCTTCGCCACCGGCCACGAGGCCCTGGGGCGGCCCAGCCGGGCGGATTTCCTGCTGCAGCCGGGCGAGCTGCTGAGGGTGGCCGCCCCGGAGCTCGCCGTCGTGGCGTACGAGGCCGGCCGCCTGGAGGCCCCTGCCCGGCTGGTGCAGCGCCTGGCCGCCTGGCGCCGGCCGCCCGGTGTGTCGTCCGCGGTGGACGATCGGCCGTTGGTGGGTGCCTGACTTCGCCGGGCGGTCCCTCCGGGGCGGCCATGTGCGGGTGGCTAGAATCGACCGATTGCAAGGAACTCCGATGAAACCGATTGTTGGCAGCATCGTCGCGCTGGTGACGCCGATGCACGAGGACGGCAGCGTGGATTACGCCGCGCTGCGCGCGCTGATCGACTGGCACATCGCCGAAGGCACCGACTGCATCGGTGTGGTCGGCACCACGGGCGAGTCGGCCACGGTGTCGGTGGAGGAACACTGCGAGATCATCCGCGTGGCGGTCGAGCACGCGGCCGGCCGCGTGCCCATCATGGCGGGCGCCGGCGCCAATTCCACGGCCGAGGCGATCGAGCTGACCCGCTTCGCCAAGCAGGTGGGCGCCGACTGCACGCTGCAGGTGGTGCCCTACTACAACAAGCCCTCGCAGGAGGGCATCTACCGCCACTTCAAGGCCATCGCCGAGGCGGTGGACCTGCCGGTGGTGCTGTACAACGTGCCCGGCCGCACGGTGGCGGACATGCTGCACGACACGGTGCTGCGCCTGGCACAGGTGCCCGGCATCGTCGGCATCAAGGAGGCCACGGGCAACATCGAGCGCGCCGCCTGGCTCATCAAGCACGTGCCTAAAGGCTTCTCCGTGTACTCCGGTGACGATGGCACCGCCGTGGCGCTGATGCTGCTGGGCGGGCACGGCAACGTGAGCGTCACCGCCAACGTCGCCCCGCGCGCCATGCACGAGCTGTGCGTGGCCGCCATGGCTGGCGACGTGAAGCGCGCCCGCGAGATCCATCTGTCGCTGCTGGCGCTGCACCGCCAGCTGTTCTGCGAGCCCAGCCCGGCGCCGGCCAAGTGGGCGCTGTCCCAGCTCGGCCGCTGCCGGCCGGGTGTGCGCCTGCCGCTCGTGGAACTCACACCGGCCGGCCAGTCTCTGGTGGGCAGCGCCCTGCGCGAGTGCGGCCTGCTCTGACCCCGCGGGGCCACGCCGGCCCCTTCCCGTCCCCTTCACCAGCCGCCCGCCGAGGCGGCTGACGAGACCGATGCCCATGCCCTCTTCCGCGTTCCCGATCACCGCCTCGCGCGCCGCCGTCCTGACGCTGGCCCTCGGCGGGCTGACCGCCCTGGGCGGCTGCACCGCGCTCGGCATCGGCGGCACCGCCGACGCGATCGACTACCGCAGCGGCGCCAGCCGCACGCCTTCGCTCGAGGTGCCGCCCGACCTGACACCGCTCAGCCGCGACGGGCGCTACCAGCCGCAGTCCGGCACGGTGAGCGCCACGGCACTGGCCGCCGGTAGCCAGCGGCCCGCGGCGGCCCCGGCGCCGGGCACGCCCACGGTGGCCATCGAGCAGGCCGGCAACGTGCGGCTCGAGCGCGCCGGCGAGCGCCGCTGGATCGTGTCGGCACAGACGCCGGAGCAGGTATGGCCCAAGGCCCGGCAGTTCTGGCTGGACATGGGCTTCGAGATCGCCCGTGAGAGCGCCGAGGCGGGCACGCTGGAAACCGAATGGGCGCAGAACCGCGCCAAGCTGCCCAACGACCTGATCCGCCGCACGGTGGGCAGCGTGCTGCCCCAGCTGTTCGACACCAGCGAGCGCGACCGCTACATGATGCGCGTGGAGCGCAGCAGCGCCGGCACCGAGGTGTATGTGAGCCACCGCGGCCTGCAGGAAGAGCTGGTGGGCCGGTCCAGCGAAGGCCAGGTCGCGTGGGTGGCGCGCCCCTCCGACCCGCAACTGGAGCGCGAGATGCTCACCCGCCTGATGGTGGCGCTGGGCGGCGTGGCGGACACCAGCACCGCCGGTGCGCCCGGCGCGGCGCCCGCCGTGGCGGCGGCGTCCTCGCCTGCCGCCAGCAGTGAAGCCCGCGCACGGGTGGTGTCCGGCCGCCCGGGTGCCGCCCTGCAGGTGGACGACACGCTCGACCGCACCTGGCGGCGCATCGGCCTGGCCCTGGACCGGGGCGGCTTCACCGTGGAAGACCGCGACCGCAGCCAGGGCCTGTACTTCGTGCGCTTCGTCGACACCAAGGAAGCCGCGAAGGACGAACCCAACTTCTTCACCCACTGGTTCAGCAGCGACGACCGCGCCGCCAAGGCGCTGAACCGCTACCGCATCCAGGTGCAGGCCGACGGCCAGCGCACGCTGGTGAACGTGCTCAACTACCAGGGCCAGCCGGACAACTCCGCCAATGCGCAGAAGATCGTCAGCCTGCTGGTGGACGAACTGAAGCTCTGAGCGCCGCGAGCCCCCTGGAGGGGCCATAAAAAAAGCCGCCCGAGGGCGGCTTTCTTTTTGGCGGCCTGCCGTGCCATGACGGCACCGCAGGCCTGCAGCACATTACATGCTGGCGGCGGAGGCGGCGGGCGACGCAGCGTCGGCGGCCGGGGCAGCGGCTTCCGAAGCAGCGGGCTCGACGGCGGAGGCGGCGGCTTCCACGGCCGGGGCGGCGGCCGGGGCGGGGGCCGGAGCAGCCTCTTCCTTCTTGCCGCAAGCGGCCAGGGCGGCGACGGCGATCAGGGAAGCCAACAGAAGCGACTTGTTCATGAATGTCCTCGAAACTTAGGGTCGAACAATTACCGGTAATTTTGGAAGCCGCTGGTGCGTGCCTCCTCCTCGACAAGACCAGGACTTCTCGGGCGCTCGAGACACCCAAGTCAACGAATCCTGTGCCTAGCCTTACATTATACCGAGTCTAGGGAAGATCCCTAGAGGCCGAGTGTGACGGCAGCGAAAGCCGCACTGGCGCGTTGCGAAATCGCATCGATCTGTTCGTGGGCGCGCTGGATGTCGGCGCGCTCGTGGCTGACCCAGCCGCGCATGCGCTCGGTGTCGAGCACCCGGACGACCAGGCGACGGTCCGCCACCAGCAACACGGGCATGTCCACCGACGGCAGGTCATCGGGCTGGCGGCAATCGATGATGTGCGCGAAGGTCTGCCGCCAGCGCACCAGGCGAGGCGCCGCGCGTCGCAGCGCCTCGAACTCGTGCGACAGCCAGTGCAGGCGGACGCCGGGGCGGCGCGCCCAGGCGGTGAGGCCATCGAGCACGGCCGCGTCCTCCAGCGGCCAGGGCGTCCAGTCGTTGGCCACCCACCACAGCTCGCGCACGCCGGCCGACGCCGCATGACCCAGCGTCGCGCACACGGCGGCCTGGAATTCCCCGCGGGTGGCCAGCGCACGCGCCGGCACAGCGGCGTGCAGCGGATCGCCGGGCGGCGGTGCGGCGGGGTGAGAGGACGCGTCTGGCATGTCAGGCCCCCGGGGTGGAACGCTGGGTGGGTTCGCCGGACATCGGATGGAGCCAGCCGGCCTCCACCCAGTCGGCCAGCAGGGCCCGCGCATCGGCGCCCAGCCGCGCCACGTCACGCGCGCCGAGCCACCGCTGGTCGGCCAGGCGGTGCATCAGGGTCGCGTCGCGGCCACCGGCCCGGTAGGACTCGCCGTTGAGGAACACATGGTGCGCGTCATACATCATGCGGCTGCGTGCGTCCAGCCGCACGCCCTGCCCCGCCGGCAACTCGCCGCCGCCGTCGAACCAGACGTTGGCCTTGGGCTCGGTGAGCGACTCACCCAAGGCGCACGCGAGGCTGCGTGCGTCGTTGAGCGCGTCGATGACCGCGCGCTGCGCGAACTGCTGCAACGCATCGGGGATGCGCCCGGGCGTCTCGGTGGCGCTGCCGGCCGGGTCGCGGTAATGCGGCTCGTCGGGCGGCGGGTCCAGCGCGTCCACCATGCGCTGCAGCACCTCGCGCGCGAGCTCGGTGGGCATGGGCGTGCGGAAGCCCACCGAGCAGGTCATGCAATCGGGCCCCTCGGCGATGCCGTCGTGCCCCCAGCGTGGCGGCAGGTAGAGCATGTCGCCGGGCTCGAGCACCCACTCCTCGGTGGGCTGGAAGTCGGCGAGGATCTTCACCGGCATGCCGGGCACCAGCGCCGCGGGGTGCTTGACCGGGCCGCAGCGCCAGCGGCGGCGGCCGCTGACCTGCAGCAGGAAGACGTCGTAGGAGTCGGTGTGCGGGCCCACGCCGCCGCCGTCGCTGGCGTAGCTGATCATCAGGTCGTCCAGCCGCGCCTCGGGCACGAAGCGGAAGCGGCTGAGCAGCTCGTGCGCGGCGGGCACGTGCAGGTCCAGGCCCTGCACCAGCAGCGTCCAGCCGGGGCGCGTGCGCGGGGGAATCTGGCGCCGCGTGAAGGGCCCGTGGCGCAGTGACCAGCGGCCCGACTGGCTGCCCACGAGGCGCGATTCCACCTCGTCGCGGCCGGCCAGCTCGAAGAGCGCGGCCCGGTCGATGGGCGGCTGCACGCCGGGCATCGCCTGGCGGATGAGGTACGGCTTTTTCTGCCAGTGGCGCCGCATGAACTGCCGCGGCGACAGGCCGCCCAGCAGCCCCAGGGGAAGGTCGATGTCCATGCGCGGATTGTCGCCGGGGGTTGTGCGATCATCCCCTGATGAACATCACTTCCCCCTGCGTGGTGACGCTCGTGTGGACGCTCACCGACGCACAGGGCCAGCTCATCGACGAGCTCGACGAGCCGGTCGAGTTCTTCTACGGCGGCGACGACCTGCTGCCCAAGGTGGAGGAGGCCCTGGCCGACCAGGCCCCCGGCTTCGAGGCCCAGCTGCACCTGGAGCCCGAGCACGCCTTCGGCGACTACGACGCCGACCTCGTGTGCTACGAGGAGCGCGCGCTTTTCCCCGAGAACGTGGAAGCCGGCATGCAGTTCGAGGGCCTGCCCGAGGGCGCCACCACGACCGACATGCCCGAGGACCTCATCTACACCGTGACCGAGGTGTACCCCTCGCACGTGGTGCTCGACGCCAACCACCCGCTGGCCGGCATCGCGCTGCGCATCCAGCTGAAGGTGCTGGGCGTGCGCGAGGCCACCGACGAGGAAAAGGAAGCCGGCAGCGTGGGCGACGCCCCCTTCGCGGTGCTGAACTCAGCGCCGCCGGACACGCCGCTGCACTAGGCCGGCCACTGGATCAGTTCGTTCCGCTGGAACCGAAGCCGCCCTCGCCGCGCTGGGTGGCTTCGAAGCTGTCGACGCGGCGGAAGGCCGCCTGCACCACGGGCACGATCACCATCTGGGCGATGCGCTCCAGCGGCGCGATGGTGAAGGGCTCGCTGCCGCGGTTCCAGCAGCTCACCATCAGCGGGCCCTGGTAGTCGCTGTCGATCAGGCCCACCAGGTTGCCCAGCACGATGCCGTGCTTGTGGCCGAGGCCCGAGCGGGGCAGGATCATCGCCGCCAGGCCGGGGTCGCCGATGTGCATGGCCAGGCCCGTGGGAATGAGCGTGGACTGGCCCGGCGCCAGCACCAGCGGGGCGTCCAGGCAGGCACGCAGGTCGAGCCCGGCGCTGCCGGGCGTGGCGTAGGCGGGCAGCTGGTCGGCCACGCGGGCATCCAGCACCTTGATGTCGATGGTGGTCATGTCGTCTGACTGAGTTGGCGCGCGATCTCGCGCACCAGTTCGCGGGCGAGATCGAGCTTGCCCGCGGTGGGCAGCTCGCGGTGGCCGTGGGCGTCCACCAGCAGCAGCGTGTTGTCGTCGCGGCCGAAGGTGGCCGGGCCGAGGTTGGCCACGATGAGCGGCACGCCCTTGCGCTCGCGCTTGGCGGTGGCGTGCGCCAGCAGGTCGTGGCTCTCCGCCGCGAAGCCCACGCAGTACGGCGCGTTGGGCCGCTTCGCCACGTCGGCCAGGATGTCGGGGTTCTCGGCCATCTCGATGGCCGGCGGGCGGCCGCTGCCGTCCTTCTTCATCTTGTGTTCGGCGGCACGCACCGGCCGCCAGTCGGCCACGGCGGCCGTGGCCACGAAGACATGCTGCCCCGGCACCGCGGCCATCACCGCCTCGTGCATCTGCAGGGCGGTCTCCACGTCGATGCGGCGCACGCCGCGCGGCGTGGGCAGGGCCACCGGGCCGGCCACCAGCGTCACCTCGGCACCGGCCTCGCGCGCGGCGCGGGCCACGGCAAAGCCCATCTTGCCGCTGGAGCGGTTGGTCAGGCCGCGCACCGGATCCAGCGGCTCGAAGGTGGGGCCGGCCGTCACCAGCAGGCGGCAGCCCGCCAGCGGGCGCGGCTGCAGCTGGGCCACCAGCTCCTCGACCAGCGCCTCGGGTTCGAGCATGCGGCCGTCGCCCACCTCGCCGCAGGCCTGGTCGCCGGCATCGGGGCCCAGCAGCACCGCACCGTCGGCGCGCAGCTGGGCCGCGTTGCGCTGGGTGGCGGGGTGGGCCCACATCTCGCGGTTCATGGCCGGCGCCACGAACAGGGGCACGCGCTCGGCCGGCCGCGCCAGGCACAGCAGGCTGAGCACCTCGTCGGCCCGGCCCTGGGCCAGCTTGGCCATGAAGTCGGCGCTGGCCGGTGCGATCAGCAGCGCATCGGCCTCGCGCGAGAGGTTGATGTGCGGCATGTGGTTGGGCTCGCGCGCGTCCCACTGGCTCGTGACCACCGTGCGCCCGGTGAGCGCCTGCATGGTCACCGGCGTGATGAAACGCTCGGCGGCCTCGGTCATGACCACCTGCACCGTGGCGCCCGCCTGGATGAGCTGGCGCGCCAGCTCGGCCGACTTGTAGCAGGCGATGCCGCCCGACAGGCCGAGAACGATGTGCTTGCCGGCGAGGTCCATGCCGCCTGCCCTCACTGCATCTGTGCCCCGTGGCACTTCTTGAACTTCTTGCCGCTGCCGCAGGGGCACGGGTCGTTGCGGCCGGGCAGCGCGTCCACGCGCCGAGGCGGCGGCTTGGGCGCGTGGTCGAGCCAGTACAGGCGCAGGTCCTGCGCGGCGTACAGCGCCTCGTGGATGAGCTCGTCGCGGCTGAGCTGCTCACCGTCGTACAGGTCGTCGAACAGCTCCTTGAGCTCTTCCTCGTCGTCGTAGGTGAGCGCGGCGATGCGGGTGAGGGACTCGTCGTAGAACTGGCCGTCCTCGGTGTCCATGTCCGCCTCGGGCCAGTCCTGCGGGAAGTCGAGCGTGGCTTCCATGAAGCCGGCGGCCCAGACCTCGCCCGTCTGCTCGAGCAGGTGCAGCTCCTCGGTCTTCACATGCCCCTCGGCGACCAGGCGCTGCTTGTCTTCCTCGGTCAGCTCCACCATCAGCGGCGCCAGGCGCAGCACGTCGGTGTCGTCGAGGATCTTCTCGGGGTCGAGCTGGTCGGCCAGCACGTCCCAGCGCGCCTGGATCACGCCCCGGGCCTCGGCC
Source organism: Burkholderiales bacterium (assembly GCA_016213265.1). Lineage (GTDB taxonomy): Bacteria > Pseudomonadota > Gammaproteobacteria > Burkholderiales > Burkholderiaceae_C > Ideonella. Next base: position 18,936 of record JACRBA010000113.1, read on the forward strand.
GCCGAGGCGGGGTCGCCGCAGGCCCGCTCGAAGACACCTTCGGCCACGACCGGCAGCCACTCGTCCAGCGTCAGGCGGCGCGGGCCGGCCAGCAGCGCCGTCATGTAGCCGTCCAGCCATTCCAGCGACACCCGGTCGTCGAAGCCGGCCAGGCGCCGGCACAGGACGTCCAGCGCCTCGATCTCCTGCTCGCTGCTCATGCGGGGTTCAGCCACGCGCGTCTCCATCTCGGTCGAATTCGCCAGTGTCGCACGGGGCGGCGGGGCGCCACACCGCGGCGCGGATGCGGCCCGTTACACATACCCTACACGGTATACAGAACACGTGCTACAAATGTGCTTCTTGCCCATTTAAACCGCTGAAAGGACTCGCCATGCGCCTCATGTCCTGGTGCGCGGCCCTGGCCGTGATGGCCGCCGCGCCCCTGCCCACCCATGCCCAGACACCGCCGCCCGGGCGGCTGCTGGCGTCGAACTGCTTCCAGTGCCACGGCACGGATGGGCGCGGGCCCGGCTTCGAGCGCCTGGCCGGCATGCCCGCCGACGAGCTCTACGACGAGATGCTCGAGATGCGTGCCGGCAAGGAAGGCACGGGCCTGATGGTCAAGCACTCGATGATCTACACCGACGCGCAGCTGCGGCTCATCGCCGACTGGTTCGCCGCCCAGCCCCGGCTGACCAGCCGTTGAGAAGGAGCCTCCCATGAGCGATCGTCGACATTTCCTGCGCGGCGCTGCGGCCGCCGCCTTCACCAGCGCCCTGCCCGCCTGGGCCGCGCCACGCCCCACCGCACGCCCTCGCGTGGTGGTGGTGGGCGGCGGCATGGCCGGCACCACGGTGGCCAAGTACCTGCGCCTGTGGAGCGGTGGCACGGTGCAGGTGACGCTGGTGGACCGCCAGTCCACCTACACCTCCTGCATCATGAGCAGCCTGGTGCTCACCGGCCAGCGCAGCCTCGCCAGCCTGCGCTTCAACTACCGCAGCCTGCGCGACCGCTACGGCGTGCGCGTGGTGACCGACGAGGTGCTGGCCATCGACCCGGTGAGCGCCAGTGTCACGCTCGGCTCGGGCCAGGTGCTGGCGGGCGACCGGCTGGTGGTGGCCGCCGGCATCGAGTTCGACAGCGTGCCGGGCCTGACCGACCCCAACGCGATGCCGCATGCATGGAAGGCCGGCCCGCAAACCAAGGCCTTGGCCAGCCAGGTGGACGCCATGCCGGCCGGCGGCACCGTGGTGCTCACCATCCCCCAGGTGCCCTATCGCTGCCCGCCGGGCCCCTACGAGCGCGCCTGCCTGCTGGCCGACTGGCTGAAGCAGCGCAAGCCGGGCTCGCGCCTGGTGGTGCTCGACGCCAACCCCGACTTCGTGGTGGAGAAGGACAACTTCAGCCGCGCGTTCTTCGAGCTGTACCCCGACGTGATCGAGTACCGCACGAACGCGGTGGTGGACCATGTGCACACCCCCAGCCGCACCGTCTTCCTGCGCGACGGCAGCCAGGTGCGGGGCGACGTGGTCAACCTCATCCCCCGCCAGCGGGCGGGCCAGGTGGTCATCGATGCCGGCCTGGCCACGGCGACGGAAGGCCGCTTCGCGCCGGTGGACGTGCTCAGCTACGCCAGCAGCGTGAGCGGCGCGCAGAAGGTGCACGTGATCGGCGACTCCAGCGCCACCACGCAGCCCAAGGCCGGCCACATCGCCAACCAGGAGGCCAAGGTCTGCGCCGACGCGATCCTGCGGGCCTTCAAGGGGCTGGCCCCCGACCCGGCGCCGGTGACCAACTCGGCCTGCTTCTCCACCATCACCATGACGCAGGCCTCGTGGCTGACGGCCGGCTTCCAGTACGACCCCGCCACGCGGCTGATGACGCCGGTGGCGGCCGCCGGGGGGGCGTCCGAGGGCTGGGACCGCGAGAACTTCGAGGACATGGACACCTGGTTCAAGGCCCTCATGGCGGACACCTTCAGCTGAGCGCCTGCACCCGCGGCCCCGGCGGCCGCGGGTGCAGCCGGGCCATCATCAAGGTGTCTTCGTAGACACCGTCGCGCAGCGCATAGGCCCGCTGTCGGCCTTCCAGCTCGAAGCCGTGGCGGCGATACAGGGCCTGCGCGGCCTCGTTGTCCGCGAACACGGTCAGCTCGATGCGCAGCACGCCCAGCCACTGGTCGGCGTAGTCGCACAGCGCCGCCAGCAGGGCCGAGCCGACGCCGCGCCCCTGCCACGGCAGCGCCACGGCGATGCCCAGCGACATGGCGTGGCGGCGGCGCTGGTAGGGCCCGCAAGGGTGCAGGCCGGCGCTGCCCACCACTTCGCCGTCGACGTCGGCCACCAGATGCAGCTCGGGGGCCTGCCCAGTGGCCGACACCTGCGCGGCCAGGCGCTGGCGCCAGGTGGCCTCGTCGGGATACGGCAGCTGCATGAGCTGGCGCGCCACCTCCGGCTCGCGCATCAGGCGCACGAAGGCCGGCGCGTCGTCCACCCGTGCGCGGCGCAGTGTCCAGGCGGCCCGCTGTGTCTCCATCGTCATCGCCTCATGAGAAATGCAGCCCCCCGATGCGCAGCCACGGCAGCACCGTGCTGCCGGTGTCCAGGCGCTCCTGGCTCACGGCCTCCACCGCCTGCAGCATGCGCGCCATGTTGCCGGCGATCATCACCTCGGACAGGGCCCGGCCCACCACACCGCCCTCGATGCGGAAGCTGTTCTTGATGACGGCGGAGAAGTCGCCGTTGGCGGCCGGCATGCCCATGGACAGGCGCCCCACCAGCGCGCCGCGCGCCACCGGCTCGACCAGCGCCCCCCGCGGCGTGGCACCGGCCGGCATCTCCCAGCCGAAAGTGGTGGGCACGTGCGGCAGGCCGGTCTTGCGCGCCCCATAAAGGCTGGGCAGCAGCGTCAGCAACTGGCCGTCACGCATCACCTCCACGTCCGGCGTGACGCAGGCATCGGCGGACACGGGCACGACGCCCGGGCCACTGAAGCGGCTGCGCAGGCCCAGCAGCGGCGACGCGATCGTCTGGCCCACCTGCCCGCGGTACAGGGAGCTGCCGGCGATGAGCTGTGCGTCGCCCAGTTGGCCGAGCAGCCAGCCGAGCAGATCGGACACCGCCGCCGGCGTGAGCACCACGCTGCCCACGAAGCGGTCGCCGAAGGGTTGTGTGTCCACCTGCTGCGAGGTGTCGCGCATCATGTCGCCGATGCCGAACCAGGCCGGCGCCGGCTGGCCGGTGAAGGCATGGGTGCTGCCGCTCGCGTGGTTGAAGGAGCTGGCGCGCTCGCCCTCGCGCGCGGTGCCGAAAGCCGACAGGCTGCACCAGCCCGCCAGCGAGGCGAGGTCGCTGCCGCCGGTGGTGAGGGTGACGCTGGCCGAGAGGTGGTGTGCCGCGGCGCCCTCCTCCAGGTTGAACCGCGGCGTCTCGCGCGCGCGGAACTCGAGCAGCTCGGCCACCGTGTCGGCCAACCCCGCCGGGTCGGCCTGCAAGGGGCCTTGCACCTGGCGCGCGCGCTGGCCGGCCGACACCACGTTGGCGTCGTCCTGGGGCGCCGCGCGGGCGGCGGCCTGCAGCTCGGCCACCGCCTGCGCGAGCGAATCGGCATCGGTCTGGGACAGCTCGATGCTGGCCCGGCGGCCGTCCAGCAGGCCCAGCAACGACAGCCGCCGCTGCACCGTGCTGCGCAGCAGGCTGGGCTCGTCGTGGGCGATGTTGAGCTCGGTCTGGCGGTACCAGCCGGCACTGGCCTGCGCCTGCTGGAAGCCGGCGGCCTGCAGCGCCTGCAGGGCCCGCTCGGCGGTGTCGCGCAGCGGGTGGTCGAAGTCGTCGGGGCGGTCGGTCAGGGTGATGGTCATGCGCTGCTCCTCATTCGCCGCCCAGGTGGACACGCGCGCGCAGCGCCGGCCCGCCCATGGACACGACCATCGGCTGCTTCTTGCCGCAGTAGCCGGCGCAGCTCCAGTCCATCTCGCTGCCCACCGCGTCCACCGACTGCAGCACCTTGATGGCCGAGCCGGACACGGTGGTGTCGCGGATGGCGCGGCCCAGCCGGCCCTGGCGGATCTCGTAGGCCAGGCTGATGCCGAACATGAACTCGGTGGTCGAGTCGGCCTGGCCATTGGCCGTCTTCATGAGGAAGTAGCCGTCGTCCACACCCGCGATCATGTCGTCCAGCGAGCTGCGGCCCGGCAGGATGGCGGTGTTGCGCATGCGCACGAGCGGCTCGTCCGCCGGGGCGTAGGCGCGCGCGCTGCCGGTGGGCCGGGCGCCCATGCGCGCGGCCGTCTCGCGGCTGTGCATGAAGCCGGTGAGGCGGCCGTCGCGGATCAGCACGGCGTCCTCGGCGGGCGTGCCCTCGTCGTCGGCGTACACGGGGATCATCACCTCGGCGTCACCCACGTGGTGGGCATAGTCGACCATGCTCACCAGCTCGCTGGCCACGGGCTGGCCCAGCAGGCCGCCGGTGACGGCGCCGCCCAGCACGATGTCGGCCTCGCAGGGGTGGCCCATGGCCTCGTGGGCCAGCATGCCGGCCAGCGGCGCGGCCATCACCACCGTCTGCAGCCCACCGCGCGCCGGCACGGCTTCGCACTTGGCCCGCAGGTGCGCATGCAGCGCCTGCAGGCGGGGCGCCAGGGCATCGAGCGACCAGTCCAGGTCGCCCAGGTGGCCCTTGCCGGACAGCAGCTCCACCAGTTCCACCGGCGCGCCGTCGGCCCCCGGCGCGACGAACACCACATGCAGCGAGGCCCGCTGGATGGTGGCCAGCGAGTCGGCGCCGGTGCTGGCCACCACGCGCTTGCTGTGGTGCTCGTCCGACACGATGAAGCGCACGGACGTCAGCCCCGGGAAGGACTGCCGGCACCACGCGTTCAGCGCGGTCAGGCGCTCCTGCACCTCGGCGGCCGAGAGCGGCGCGCGGCCGCGCCACGCATGCTCGCCGCGGTAGCCGCCCGTGGGCAGCGCCAGGGCGCCGCGGGGGCCGAAGCGCGACATGGCGGCCGCGTTGGCGATGGCCTGGCGCTCCAGGGCGGCGGCCACCTGCGCACCGGCGCCGGGCTGCGAGGCGAAGCCCCAGTAGCCATCGCGGTACACGCGCACGCTGGTGCCGGCGTCGCTGCTGCGGCTGTTCTGGGTGAGGGCGCCGTCGATCATGACGACGCGGGACTTGCGCAGCTCGTGCTCGCGACGCTCGCTGTACTGCAGGCCGGCACCCAGGGCGGGGGCCGGGGCGGTCGATGGGTCGGTCGTCAAGGGCGGTGCTCCTGGCTGGGCGCCGGGTGGGCGCGCGTGTCGCCGCGGCGCCGGCCGCGGCCCGTGGCCGCCGAGATCGTCAGCGGTCGTCGTGCTCCAGCCGCTTGCCGAGGCTCACGACCGGATCCACGGTGTACCCCAGCGCCGCGTAGAACGCCAGCACCTGTTCGTTGCCCTGCCGCACCTGCAGGTTGATCTTGGGGCAGCCCGCCTCGCGCAGGCGGTCCTCGGCCCAGGCCATGAGCCGCCGGCCGTGGCCCTGCCCCTGGTGATCGGGGCACACGGCCAGGTAGTTGATCCAGCCGCGGTGGCCCTCGTAGCCGGCCATCACGCTGCCGATGACTTCACCGCCCGGGGTGGCGAGCACGCCGAACAGCTCGCGCCGCTCGGCGAGCTTGCGGCGGATGTCCTTGCCGGGGTCGTTCCACGGGCGGGTGAGGCCGCAGCGCTGCCAGAGCGCCACCACGGCGGCTTCGTCCGCCGCCTCGAAGGCGCGCACGGCCGGCGCCAGGGCGTCGGGCCGTGGCTGCGCCGCCGCCATCAGGCCCGCTCGCCCACCCAGCCGGCCACGCTGGCCAGGGCCTCGGGCAGGCGCGCGGCATCGGTGCCGCCGGCCATGGCCATGTCGGGCTTGCCGCCGCCCTTGCCGCCCACCTGCTGGGCCACGAAGTTCACCAGCTCGCCGGCCTTGACCCGGCCGGTCGCATCGGCCGTGACGCCGGCGGCCAGCTGCACCTTGCCGCCGTCCACCGCCGCCAGCACGATGGCCGCCGTCTTGAGCTTGTCCTTGAGCTTGTCCATGGTCTCGCGCAGGGCCTTGGCGTCGGCGCCCTGCAGCGTGGCCGCCAGCACCTTCAGGCCCTTGACGTCCACGGCCTGCGCCAGCAGTTCGTCGCCCTGGGCCGAGGCCAGCTTGCCCTTGAGCGCGGCGATTTCCTTTTCCAGGCCACGCAGCTGCTCCAGCACGCCCTGCACGCGGCCGGGCACCTCGGCGGGCGCCACCTTCAGCGCGCCAGCCAGGCCGTTGACGGTGTGCTCGAGGCTCTGCAGGTAAGCCAGGGCGTTCTCGCCCGTCACCGCCTCGATGCGGCGGATGCCCGCGGCCACGCCGCCCTCGGCGACGATCTTGAACAGGCCGATGTCGCCGGTGCGGCGCACGTGCGTGCCGCCGCACAGCTCCTTGCTGCTGCCGATGGACAGCACGCGCACCTTCTCGCCGTACTTTTCGCCGAACAGCATCATGGCGCCGCTCTTCTGCGCGTCGTCCAGCGCCATCACCTCGGCGGCGGTGTCGTGGTTGGCCAGGATCTCCGCGTTGACGATCGCCTCGACCTGGGCGATCTGCGCGTCGGTGAGCGGGCCGGTGTGGGCGAAGTCGAAGCGGGTGCGCTCGGGCGTCACCAGCGAGCCCTTCTGCTGCACATGGCCGCCCAGCACCTCGCGCAGGGCCTTGTGCATCAGGTGGGTGGCGCTGTGGTTGCGCACGGTGCGCGCGCGGCGCTCGGCGTCCACGCGGGCGGAGAACACGTCGCCCACGCGCACCTCGCCCTCGGCGATGTGGCCGTGGTGGCCGTACACGTCGGCCTGGATCTTCATGGTGTCGGCCACCACGAAGCGCGTGGTGGCGTTGCGCAGCTCGCCCGCGTCGCCCACCTGGCCGCCGCTCTCGGCGTAGAAGGGGGTGTGGTCCAGCACCACCACCGCGTCGTCGCCGGCACGGGCGGCGTCCACCGGGCTGCCGTCCACGTACACCGCCGTCACGCGGGCCTGCTCGTGCACCAGGTGCTCGTAGCCGTGGAAGGTGGTGGGCGCGCCCTCGTAGGCCAGGCCCTGGGCCATCTTGAACTTGCCGGCCTCGCGGGCACGCTGCTTCTGCTCGTCCAGCAGGGCGTGGAAGCGCGCCTCGTCCACCTTCAGGCCGCGCTCGCGGCAGACGTCGGCCGTCAGGTCCACGGGGAAGCCGTAGGTGTCGTGCAGCTTGAAGGCGGTGTCGCCGTCCAGCACCGCCGGGTTCGCGGCCAGCGCCGTGTCGAGGATCTCCATGCCGCGCTCGATGGTCTGAAAGAAGCGCTCCTCTTCCTGCTTGAGCACCTCGGTGACGCGGCCGGCGGCCTGGCGCAGCTCGGGGTAGGCCTCGCCCATCTGCTCGACCAGGGCCGGCACGATGGCGTGGAAGAAGGGCTTGCGCGCGCCGAGCTTGTAGCCGTGGCGGATGGCGCGGCGGGCGATGCGGCGCAGCACGTAGCCGCGGCCCGCGTTGCCAGGGATGACCCCGTCCACCACCGTGAAGGCGCAGGCGCGGATGTGGTCGGCGATGACCTTGAGGCTGGGCGAGTCCGGGTCGACGCCGGTACCGCCGGCTGCCTCCACCACCGACTTGGCGGCCGCCAGCAGCGCCACGAACAGGTCGATCTGGTAGTTGGAGTGCACGTGCTGCAGCACCGCCGTGATGCGCTCCAGGCCCATGCCCGTGTCCACGCTGGGCTTGGGCAGCTTGTGCATCACGCCGTCTTCGGTGCGGTTGAACTGCATGAAGACGTTGTTCCAGATCTCGATGTAGCGGTCACCGTCCTCGTCCGGGCTGCCCGGGGGGCCGCCGGCCACATCGGGGCCGTGGTCGTAGAAGATCTCGGTGCAGGGGCCGCAGGGGCCCGTGTCGCCCATCATCCAGAAGTTGTCGCTGGCGTAGCGGGCGCCCTTGTTGTCGCCGATGCGCACGATGCGCTCGGCCGGCACGCCCACCACCTTGTTCCAGATCTCGTAGGCCTCGTCGTCCTCTTCGTAGACGGTGACCCACAGCTTCTCGGCCGGCAGGCCGAAGTGCTTCGTCAGCAGTTCCCAGGCGTACTGGATGGCGTCGTGCTTGAAGTAGTCTCCGAAGCTGAAGTTGCCCAGCATCTCGAAGAAGGTGTGGTGCCGCGCGGTGTAGCCCACGTTGTCCAGGTCGTTGTGCTTGCCGCCGGCGCGGATGCACTTCTGGGCCGTGGTGGCGCGCGTGTAGGGCCGCTTGTCGAAGCCCAGGAACACGTCCTTGAACTGGTTCATCCCCGCGTTGGTGAACAGCAGGGTCGGGTCGTCCCCGGGCACCACCGGGCTGGAGGCGACGATGGCGTGGCCCTTCGATTCGAAGAACTTCAGGAAGGTCTGGCGGATCTCGGCGGCTTTCATCCGGGGCTTTCGGCGGCAGGAACGAACAATGGACGCACAACGGCGGGGTGGCGGCCCGCGCCGCCAAAGGCGTGGCGCAGGCAGTCGAACCGCAAATTATCCCAGTTCGCGCGCGAGGAAGTCGTACAGGCGCGCGTCGCCCGAGAAGGCCACGTTGAACCGCATCCAGTCGGTGGGCTCCAGGCCGGGGCGGAACAGGTGGCCCGGGCCGAGCATGATGCCGTGCTCGGCCGCCCGGTTGGCCAGGGCAGGCGGGTCGTTGAACGCGGGGTGCCGGGCCCACAGGAACATGCCGGCGCCGGGCTGGGCGAACAGCTCGAAGCCCAGCGCCTGCAGCCGGCCGGCCACCTGCTGGTGCGCCTCGCCCAGCCGCTCGCGCAGGCCTTTCAGGTGCTTGCGGCGGCGCCCGTCCTGCAGCGCGGCCAGGGCCAGGCGCTCACCGAACTCGGCCGAGGTGAGGCCGGACACCATCTTGAGCTGGGCCAGGTCCTCCAGCAGGTCGGGGTGGGCGGCGGCAAATCCCACCCGGATGTTCGGCGACAGCGTCTTGGAGTAGCTGCCGATGTGGATCACCCGGGCCAGCTGGTCCAGGCTGGCCAGGCTGGGGCGCGGCTCCGGGTCGAGCTCGACGTAGATGTCGTTTTCCACCAGCGTGAGGTCGTGCTTCTCGGCCAGCTGCAGCAGCCGGTGCAGCTGCGGCAGGCTGGCCACCGAGCCGGTGGGGCTCTGCAGCCGGGGCTGGGTGAAGAACACCCGCGGCCGCTGCTCGGGCGGCGCCGCCTGCAGCAGCGCCTCCAGCGCGGCCAGGTCGTAGCCCTGGGGCGTGCGCGGCACGCCCACCAGCCGCGCGCCCTGGAATCGCAGCGAGAACAGCAGGTTGGCATAGCCGGGGTCGTCCACCAACACGGTGTCGCCCGCCCGCACCAGGCGCCGCACCGCCAGGTCCAGCGCCTGGCTGGAGCCCTGGGTGAGCAGCACCTGGGCCGGCGCCACGCTCACCTGGTGCTCGGCCAGCGCCTCGCAAATCGCCTGGCGCAGCGGCAGGTAGCCCTTGGGCTCGCCGTAGCCGCCGAGGTCAGCCTCGTCGGCCGCCAGGGCACGCAGGCCGCGCTTCAGGCCGTCCTCGAACAGCCAGTCGCCCGGCAGCCAGCCGCAGCCGGCCTTCACCGCCAGGTGGCGGTGCTCGAAGATGCGGCGCAGGTACCAGGCAGCGTCGAAGCCCTCGGTCACCGCCCCCGCCGGCACCGCAGGCTCGTCGGCGGCCGCGCGCCGACGCACGAAAAAGCCGGCGTGCGGACGCGACACCAGGTAGCCCAGCGCCACCAGCCGGTCGTAGGCCTCCACCACAGTGAACACGCTCACCTGGTGCGACTGGGCGAACTGGCGGATGGACGGCAGCTTGGCCCCCTCGCGCAGCTGGCCCTCGTCGATCTGGCGGCCCACGCCCTGCACGATCTGCGTGACGAGCGGCAGCGGGGCGTGGGGGTCGAGCTGGAGCATCCGGGCGGGGCGGGGGCGGCCGCTGTACTGGGTCGGCGGCCTGCACAGTGCGCGTGCAGGGCCATGGGGGCTGTACATGGTAGCGGCTGGCCGGATGGGTCTAGAGTCCTCCTCTTGACCCCCACAGACCCCAGGAGCCCCGCCATGCACCGCGACCCGCAAGCCACCGCCAAGACGAACGCCGCCCTGATGGCCCGCCGCCGTGCCGCCCTGCCCTCGGGCCTGGGCCAGACCTACGACGTGGTCGCCGAGCGCGCCGAGAACGCCGAGGTGTGGGACGTGGAAGGCCGCCGCTACCTGGATTTCGCCGGCGGCATCGCCGTGCTGAACACCGGCCACCGCCACCCGAAGATCGTTGAGGCCGTGAAGGCCCAGCTCGACAAGGTGCACCACACCTGCTTCCAGGTGCTGGCCTACGAACCCTACATCGAGCTGGCCGAGCGCCTGATCGCCAAGGCCCCGGGCGATTTCGCCAAGAAGGCCTACTTCCTGTCCACCGGCGCGGAAGCCGTGGAGAACGCGGTGAAGATCGCCCGCGCCGCCACCAAGCGCCAGGCCGTCATCGCCTTCGGTGGCGGCTTCCACGGCCGCACCCTGCTGGGCATGGCGCTCACCGGCAAGGTGGCACCGTACAAGGCCGGCTTCGGGCCCTTCCCCGCCGAGATCTACCACGCCGAGTACCCCAACCCGCTGCATGGCGTGTCGGAAGCCGACGCGCTGAAGTCGCTGCAGCACATCTTCAAGTACGACGTCGAGCCCGAGCGTGTGGCGGCCATCATCCTCGAGCCGGTGCAGGGCGAGGGCGGCTTCTACATCGCCTCGCCCGCTTTCGCCCAGGCGCTGCGCGCCCTGTGCGACCAGCACGGCATCCTGCTGATCGCCGACGAGGTGCAGACGGGCGCCGGCCGCACCGGCACCTGGCTGGCCTGCGAGCAGTGGGGCCCGAAGGCGGTGCCCGACCTCATCACCATGGCCAAGTCCATGGCGGGCGGCTTCCCGATCTCGGCCGTGATCGGCCGCGCCGACGTGATGGACAAGCCCCTGCCTGGCGGCCTGGGCGGCACCTACGCCGGCAACCCGCTGGCCTGCGCCGCGGCGCTGGCGGTGCTGGATGTGTTCGAGCAGGAGAAGCTGCTCGAGCGCTCCCGCGCCGTGGGCGAGACGCTGGTGGCCGGCCTGAAGGCCATCGCCGCGAAGCACGCCGCCATCGGCGACGTGCGCGGCCTGGGCGCCATGGTGGCCGTGGAGCTGTTCAAGAACGGTGACCTGCACCAGCCGGATGCGGAGCTGACCAAGCGCGTGTGCGCCGAATCCATCCAGCGCGGCCTGGTGATGCTGTCGTGCGGCACCTACGGCAACGTGCTGCGCATCCTGGTGCCGCTGACCGTGCCCCAGGCGCAGCTGGAGGAAGGCCTGGCCATCCTGGCCCAGGCCTTCGACGCGGCCACCGCCGCCTGACCGGGCGCCCTGCCCGCCCGGCGCCCCGCCACCGGCTTAGGATGCACGCCATGGACATGAAGACCTCCCCGATCTCCACGCTGAACGACCCCAGCCTGCTCAAGACCGATGCCCTCATCGGCGGCGAGTGGGTGGCCGGCGACAGCCGCTTCGACGTCACCGACCCCGCCACCGGGCTGAAGCTGGCCGATGTGGCCAACCTGGGCGCGGCCGGCGCCGAGGCCGCCATCGCCGCGGCGAACAAGGCCTGGCCGGCGTGGCGAGCCAAGACCGCCAAGGAGCGCGCCGCGATCCTGATGAAGTGGTTCCAGCTGATGCACGCCCACGCCGATGACCTGGCGCGCATCCTGACCGCCGAGCAGGGCAAGCCCCTGGCCGAAGCCCGGGGCGAGATCACCTACGGCGCCAGCTTCCTGGAGTGGTTCGCGGAAGAAGCCAAGCGCATCTACGGCGAAACCATCCCGACGACCGACGCCAACAAGCGCTACCTGGTGATCAAGCAGCCCATCGGCGTGTGCGCGGCCATCACGCCCTGGAACTTCCCGATCGCCATGATCACCCGCAAGGTGGCGCCGGCCCTGGCGGCCGGCTGCCCGGTGGTGATCAAGCCGGCCGAGGCCACGCCGCTGTCGGCCCTGGCCGCGGCCGAGCTGGCGCAGCGCGCCGGCATGCCCGCCGGTGTGCTGAACATCGTCACCGCCGACGCGGCGCAGTCCATCGAGGTGGGCAAGGTGCTGTGCGCGAGCGACGTGGTGCGCCACCTGTCCTTCACCGGCTCCACCGAGGTGGGCCGCATCCTGGCCGCCCAGTGCGCGCCCACCATCAAGAAGGTGTCGCTGGAGCTGGGCGGCAACGCCCCCTTCATCGTGTTCGACGACGCGGACCTGGATTCCGCCGTCGAGGGCGCCATGATCAGCAAGTACCGCAACGCCGGCCAGACCTGCGTGTGCGCCAACCGCTTCTACGTGCAGGACGGCGTGTACGACGAGTTCGTGCGCCGCCTGTCCGAGAAGGCGCAGGGCATCAAGGTGGGCAACGGCTTCGAGAGCGGTGTCAACGTCGGCCCGCTGATCGACGACCAGGCCGTCGAGAAGGTGGAGTCGCACGTGGCCGACGCGCTGGCCAAGGGCGCCAAGCTGGTGGTGGGCGGCACCCGCATCGGCGATCGCTTCTACACCCCCACGGTGCTGGCCGAGGTGACGCCCGAGATGCGGGTGTCGCGCGAGGAGACCTTCGGCCCGGTGGCGCCGGTGTTCCGCTTCCAGACCGAAGCCGAGGTGGTGGAGCTGGCCAACGCCACCGAGTTCGGCCTGGCGAGCTACTTCTACAGCCGCGACATCGGGCGCATCTTCCGCGTGGGCGAGGCACTCGAGTACGGCATGGTGGGCGTGAACACCGGCCTGATCTCCACCGCCGAGGTGCCGTTCGGCGGTGTCAAGCAGTCGGGCCTGGGCCGCGAAGGCGCGCGCCAGGGCATGGACGATTACGTGGAGGTCAAGTACCTCTGCCTGGGCGACATCCAGAAGTGAGCCGGGCGGCCGGCGGCGGCGGGATTCAGCCCTCGTCGTTCGCCGCCGTGGCCTGCCCGCGCAGCAGGCCCATGGCGCCGGCCGATGCCTGGCCCACCGCATGGCGCAGCAGGGTCTGCGCGTCCTTGCCGTCGGCCGGGTAGCGCGCCACGCCCAGGCGGGCGCCCACGGGCACGTCCTGCCCGGCCACCCGCAGCGGCTGGTTGGCCGCCGCGAGCAGCTTGCGTGCCACGTGGGTGGCGTCGTCGTCGCTGTCCAGCCACGCGAGCAGCACGGCGAACATGTCGGGCGCCAGCGCCGCCACCACGTCGCTGGCCCGCAGCGAGCTGCGCAGGCGCACGGCCGCCTTGCGCCGCAGCACGTTGGCGCTCTCCGCGCCCAGCGTGCCTTCGGCCCCGCGGAAACCGTCGAGCTGCAGCACCACCAGCGCCATGGCGGCCGGCTCGCGCTCGCGCAAGGCCAGCAGGTGGGTCATGTGTTCCAGCAGCTGCTGGCGGTTGGGCAGGCCGGTGGCCAGGTCGATGCTGTAGGCGCGGCGGGCCGTGTCGTCCAGGCGTTGCCGCTCGATGGCCAGGCGCAGCACCCGGCCGAGGGTTTCGGGCTGCGCTTCACGGGCGGGCAGCACGTCGCGCACGCCGGCATGCAGCAGCCTGAGGCATTCGGCCGGCAGGGGCTCCGGCCCCACGGCGACCAGCGCGGACTCCAGCACCGCGCGCGCCAGCCCGGGCCACTGCACCAGCCGCTCGGCGCCACCCACGGCGGACAGGTCGACCAGCACCGCGTCACGCGGCTGCGCATGCAGGCAGGCGTCCAGCTCGGCCAGGCTCGCACACGCCTGCACCACGAACGGGCCGAAGGCCGAGGTGACGAGGTCGGGCGTGCGGGGGCCGAGGCAGGCGATCTGAAATGGCGCGGACATCCCGCCATGATGCACCCGCCGCTGGCGGCGCGGCTACGCCGTTAACACCGAGGCTCGACGGTGCGGCCGTTCAGTGCGCCGCCTGGTCAGTGGGCCTCGTCCCAGTTGGCGCCCACCCCCACCTCGGCCACCAGCGGCACCTTCAGCTGTGCCACGCCGGCCATCAGGCGCGGCACCGCCTCGCGCGCCCAGTCCAGCTCGGCCTCGGGCACCTCGAACACGAGCTCGTCGTGCACCTGCAGCACCATGCGGGTGGCGCGGCCCTCGTCGTCCAGCGCCTGCTGCACGGCGATCATGGCCAGCTTGATGAGGTCGGCCGCCGTGCCCTGCATGGGCGCGTTGATGGCCTGGCGCTCGGCACCCGAGCGCCGGGGGCCCGAGCCGCCGCGGATCTCGGGCAGCCAGATGCGCCGACCGAACAGCGTCTCCACGTAGCCCTGCTCGGCGGCGCGGGCCTTGGTCTCGTCCATGTAGCGCTTCACGCCCGAGAAGCGGTCGAAGTAGCGGTCGATGTAGTTGCGCGCCGCCTTCTGGTCGATGCCCAGCGACTGCGCGAGACCGAACGCACCCATGCCGTAGATGAGGCCGAAGTTGATGGTCTTGGCGTAGCGGCGCTGCTCGGGCGTCACCGCCTCGGGCGCCAGGCCGAACACCTCGGCCGCGGTGGCCCGGTGCACGTCCATACCCTCGGCGAAGGCGCGCGTGAGGCCCGGGTCCTCGCTGATGTGGGCCATCAGGCGCAGCTCGATCTGCGAGTAGTCGGCGCTCACGATGCGGTGGCCGGGCGGCGCGACGAAGGCCTCGCGCACGCGGCGCCCTTCCGGCGTACGGATGGGAATGTTCTGCAGGTTGGGCTCGTTGCTCGACAGGCGCCCCGTGACGGCCACCGCCTGCGCGTAGTTGGTGTGCACCCGGCCCGTGTGGGGGTTGATCATCAGCGGCAGCTTGTCGGTGTAGGTGCCCTTGAGCTTGCTCAGGGACCGGTGCTCCAGCAGCTTGGCCGGCAGCGGGTAGTCGGCCGCCAGCTCCTGCAGCACCTCCTCGTCGGTGCTGGGCGCGCCGCTGGCGGTCTTCTTCTTCACCGGCAGGCCCAGCCGGTTGAACAGGATCTCGCCGATCTGCTTGGGCGAGCCCAGGTTGAAGGGCTGGCCGGCCAGCTCGTAGGCCTCACGCTCCAGCGCCAGCATGCGCTCGGCGAGCTCGCGGCTCTGCGCGGCCAGGCGGGCCGGGTCGATGAGCACGCCGTGGCGCTCGATGCGCGCCAGCAGGTGCGTGACGGGCATCTCGATCTGGGCGTACACATGGCGCATGCCCGGCACGTGCTCGACCTGGGGCCACAGCGTCTGGTGCACCTGCAGGCACATCTCGCTGTCCTCGCCGCTGTAGGTGGTGGCCTGGGCCACGTCGACCTGCGAGAACGGGATCTGCGCCGCGCCCTTGCCGCAGACCTGCTCGTAGCTCAGGCCCTGGCGGTCCAGGTGGCGCTCGGCCAGGCTCTCCAGGCTGTGCGGCTTGTGGCACTCGAGCACGTAGCTCTGCAGCAGGGTGTCGTGCCGGTAGCCGTGCACGGCCACACCGTGGTTGGCGAACACATGCAGGTCGTACTTGATGTTCTGGCCCACCTTGGCCGCCGCCTCGTCCTCCAGCCAGGGACGCAGCGTGGCCAGCACCTGGTCCAGCGGCAACTGGTCCGGCGCGCCGGGGTAGTCGTGGGCCACCGGCACGTAGGCCGCCCGCCCCGGCTCCACCGCGAAGGACAGGCCGACGATGCGCGCCCGCATCGGGTCCAGCGAGTCGGTCTCGGTGTCCAGCGCGGCCAGCGGGGCGGCGCGCAGCGCGGCCAGCCAGGCGTCCAGGCGCTCGGGCGTGGTCACGGTCTCGTACTCGCGCGCCAGCGCCATGGCGGGGCGGGGCGGGGGCGCATCGGCAGCGGGCGTGTCGCCGGCCGCCGGCTCGGCCGAGCCGCCACCGCCCAGCTGGTTCTCCAGCTCCTTGCGGAAGGTACGGAACCCGTAGCGCTCGCAGAAGCCGAGCAGGCCCTCCTGGTCCACCGGGCTGAAGGCCAACGCCCGCAGGTCGGGCCAGCCGGGGATGTGCTCCGACAGGTCGCAGTCGGTCACCACGGTGATGAGCCGGCGGCCCTGCGGCAGCCAGTCCAGCGCCTTGCGCAGGTTCTCGCCCGCCACGCCCTTGATCTGGCCCGCCGCGGCGATCACGCCGTCCAGCGAGCCGTGCTCGGCGATCCACTTGGCGGCCGTCTTGGGGCCCACCTTGTCCACGCCCGGCACGTTGTCCACCGCGTCGCCGATCAGCGTGAGGTAGTCGATGATGCGGTCGGGCGGCACGCCGAACTTGGCCTTCACGCCGTCGACGTCCAGCCGCTCGTTGGTCATGGTGTTGATGAGCGTGACGCGCTCGTTGACCAGCTGGGCCATGTCCTTGTCGCCGGTGGAGACGATGACCTGGTGGCCGGTCTCGGCGCCGATGCGCGCCAGCGTGCCGATGGCATCGTCCGCCTCGATGCCGGGCACCATCAGCACCGGCCAGCCCAGCAGCTTGACCACTTCATGGATGGGCTCGATCTGCCGGCGCAGGTCGTCCGGCATGGGCGCGCGGTGCGCCTTGTACTCGGGGTACCACGCATCGCGGAAGGTGGGCCCGCTGGCATCGAAGACGCAGGCGGCATGGCCCGCGCCCACCTGCTCGCGCAGGCGCTTCATCATGGCCACCATGCCGTGGATCGCGCCGGTGGGCACACCGCCCGGGCCGCGCAGGTCGGGCAGCGCGTGGTAGGCGCGGTACAGGTAGCTGCTGCCGTCGACCAGCAGCAGGAGGTTCGGGTCGCTCATGGGCGGGCATTGTGCGCGAGGGGCCGGCGCCCCTCGCATGCCCGGGCTTCACGCGGGCCCGGGCTTGCGGGGCCCGCCCGCCTCAGCGCACCGGCAGGGTCAGCGTCATGGCGGTGGACGCCGAGAACGGCAGGGTCATGCTGAACAGCTGGCCCCACTGCACCGGGGCGCCGTAGAGGCTGTCGGCCGTGTCCAGCACCAGCACCAGCCTGTGGCCGGCGGGCACGTCGTGGGCGATGGCGTTGAGCTCGAACGACAGGTCGGTGGCCACGCCCGGCGTGGCCCAGTGCACGGCCCGCGCACCGTGCGTCACCAGGGTGCCGAAGCCGGCCCAGTCCACGTCGTACAGGTAGGCCACCAGCATGCCGCGCGCCAGGCTGGGCCGTGCCTGGATCTGCAGGCGCGGTGAGCCCCGCAACTTCACCGGCGAGGCCAGCGAGCCCGATTCGTAGCGCACGCCATGCGCCGGCAGGATGGTGGCCATGTGGTTCACCACCGGCAGGCCCACCGTCTCCATCAGCGGCGACAGGATGGGGATCGGGCCGGTGGTGGCCGTGGTGTCGAGCAGGTTGTTCACCGTGTCGCTGGCCGACTGCTTGTTGGGCGACGACGACAGCGTGCCATGCACGCCCTTCCAGCACAGGCAGCCCAGGTCCCAGCGCAGCGACCCGCGCGGCCCCAGGTGCCAGGTGCGGCTGGTCAACTCGGGCGCCGGCCAGGTGGACAGCGTCTCGCGGGTACCGCCGAACTTGTGCTGCAGGTTCACCTTGGGCTCGGTGTCGATGCCGTTGGCCGCCCCCTTCAGCCAGCGGTCCATCCAGCGGTGCACCTGGTCGAAGATGGGGTTGTCCACCCCGAGGGTCGCGCCAGGCAGCTCGGCCGAGGCGTGGATGCCCGGCTGCAGCAGCAGCTTCTTCGGGCCGATGAGCCGGCTGAACATGGCCAGGGTGGAATTGGGCGAGAACATGTCGTCCTGCCAGTTCTTGGCGATGATCACCGGCACGCGGCGCGCGTTGAGCGTGTCCACCACGTTGGCCGGCGAGCGCGGCGCGCCCCAGGCGCTGATCTCGGCGATTTTGGCGGGCGTCGTGTCGGGGTCGCGGATCGCCGCGTCGTACTCGTAGACGATCGGGGCCAGGCGCCCGGTGAAGCTGCCCGACAGCGTGAGCACCGACAGCCAGGTGGGGTTGGGCACGGCGTTGCCGTACATCTGGTCGATCAGCTGGCCCCAGCCCGACATGGCGGCCACCGCCTTCACCCGCGGGTCGGCCGCCGCGCCGAGCATGGACAGCCCGGCCCCGTAGGAGATGCCGGCCAGGCCGATGCGGCCGCTGTCGGCCGGTGTCTCGGCGAGCAGCCAGTCGATGGCGCTGCTGACGTCGGCGATGTCCTGCTCGCCGGCCACGCCCACCACGCCCTCGGAGCCCCAGAAGCCGCGGGCGGTGTAGGCCATGGCGACGTAGCCGTCGCGCGCCATGCGCTGCTGCTGGCCGACGTACTCGAAGAAGTCCGCCGCCGCCCAGCTGCTGGGGTACACCACCGCCGGGAAGCGCTGGCCGCCCTGGGCGCCCGACGGCAGGAACACGTTGGCCGTGAGCTTCAGCCCATCGCGCGTGGTGACCCTCGCGTTGCTCACGAAGCAGGTGCCGTCGTGGGGAGAGATGACGCCCGGCCACAGCAGCGGCGTGGTGTACAGCGGCCGCTCGGCGGGCGTGGCCTCGCGGCAGCTCACCGCCCAGCTGGGGGCGGTGGCGAGGGCGGTGCACAGCAGCAGGGCCGCGCGCAGCGTGCGCGTGTGCGCCTGGCCAACATGTCTTGCCATCGATGTCTCCTTCCGGGTGGGTGTGGTGACGGTCGGGCGCCCGGTTTCGCACGACCGTTCGTTCCATTTTTCGAAGCGCCCGGTCGGGCGGTCAATCGGCACGACCCGCACAGGTGTTACGGGTTACCGTGCCTGGGGCCGCGTCAGCCGGCTGCCGGTCGCGTCAGCGGGCGCACCGGTGGTCGCGGCGGGTGAGGTGGCCCAGGGGTCAGGCGCGAGCCGGACGCGGTCTTGCCCGCCGCATAGAATCGCCGCCATGTGCCGCCCTGCCGCCGTCATTGCCCTGCTTGCGCTGGCTTGCGCCGGCGACCTGCGCGCTCAGCCGGTGGCGGCGCCCGCCACCGCGGCGCCTGCGCCCTCTGCCAGCCGGGCGCCCGAGCCACAGGTGATCCACCAGGTGACCGAGGACGACCAGGTCCGCATCGACGAGTTGCGCGTGCGCGGCCAGACGCGCCGGCTCAGCGTGCAGCCGAAGATCCGCGGCGTGGCGCCGTACGACATCGCCGTGCCCGAGCCCGGCCGCGCACCCGACGACGACCCCAAGGCGGGCAAGCGCGTCTGGCTGTCCCTTACCTTCTGAACCTGTGGCCGCGCCGCGTCGCGCGCGGCACCCTCCCGGCGAGTCATGGCGGTCTATACCGAAGTCACCCCCGACCAGGCCCAATCCCTGGCCACACGGCTGCACCTGGGCGCCGTGCAGTCGCTGCAGCCCATCGGCAGCGGCATCGAGAACACCAACTACTTCCTCACCACCGATGCCGGTGAGTGGGTGCTGACGCTGTTCGAGCGCCTGACGCCGGATCAACTGCCCTTCTACCTACGCCTGATGCAGCACCTGGCCCGCCATGGGCTGCCGGTGCCGGAGCCCCGCGCCGATGCGTCGGGCGCCCTGTGCCATGCGCTGGCCGGCAAGCCGGCGGCGGTGGTCAACCGACTGCCCGGCGCCCCCGTCGCGGCACCGGACGTGCACCATGCCGAACAGGTAGGCGCCACGCTCGCGCGCATGCACCTCGCCGTGGCCGACTTCCCGCTGGACCAGCCGAACCTGCGCGGGCGCGACTGGTGGGCACGCACCGCGCCCACCGTGCGGCCACACCTCGACGCGGCGGCGGCCACCCTGCTGGACGAAGAGATGGGCTACCAGGCGCACGCCGCCGCGTCCGCGCCCTACGCCCAGCTCCCCCGCGGCGCCGTTCACGCCGACCTCTTCCGCGACAACGCCCTGTTCGACGGCCTGCCCGGCCGCGAGCGGCTGTGCGGCGTGTTCGACTTCTACTTCGCCGGCACCGACACCTTCGCCTACGACCTGGCCGTCACGCTCAACGACTGGTGCGTGGACGACACCTCGGGCCGCCTCGACCTCGCCCGCGCCGAGGCCATGGTGGCCGGGTACCGCGCCGAACGCGAGCTGCTCGGGGTGGAATGGCGCCTGCTGCCCGCCATGCGGCGCGCCGCGGCCCTGCGCTTCTGGCTGTCGCGCCTGTCCGACTGGCATGCGCCGCGCGACGCCGCGCTGCTCACGCCCAAGGACCCGACCCACTTCGAACGTGTGCTGCGGGCCGCCGTCGAGATGCCCTGGCATCCCGCCGCGGCAGACACCGACCACGACACCGCCTGACCGGGGCCTCGGCCCCGGTCCTTGCCACACGCATCCGCATGGGACTCAAACTCCAAGAGGTCAACCCCGCCGCCGGCTGGCGCTGGGTGCTGCAGGCCTTCGCCGAGTACGGCCGCCACCCCTTTGGCTACACCGGCCTGTTCCTGGCGTTTCTCGTCGCCGTGTTCATGGCGATGCTGCTGCCACTCGTCGGCGGCCTGCTGCTGCTGATGGCCATGCCGCTGTTGACGCTGGGCTACATGATGGCCACCGAGGCGGCACAGCGCGGGCTTCCGCCCACGGCCGCGGTGTACGTCGCGGCCTGGCAGCGGCGGCCAACGGCACAACGCCGCGCGCTGCTGGCCTTGCTGGCCGGCTTCGCGGTGGCCAGCACGGCATCGCTGTGGCTCAGCGAGACGATCGACGGCGGTGCCTTCAGTGCCTGGCTCGAGGCGGCCACGCGCGGCGACGCCTCGCCGGACGAGGTATCGCGCCTGGCGATGGCACCGGGTGCCACCTCCGGAGCGATGTGGCGCGTGGCGCTCACCGCCGCGATCGCCGTGCCCTTCTGGTTCGCGCCGGCCCTGGTGCACTGGTCAGGCCAGGGGGCAGCGCAGGCACTGTTTTCCAGCACGCTGGCGCTGTGGCGTGCGCGCGGCGCCTTCCTGGTGTATTTCTTCGCCTGGGCCATGCTCGGGCTGGGGGGCATGCTGCTGGGCAGCGTGCTCATCGCCCTGGCCGGGCCGTCGCTGGCCGTCATGCTGATGATGCCGCTGGCGCTGATGCTGACGGCGGTGTTCTACGTGTCGCTGTACTTCAGCTTCCGCGATTGCTTCGGCGACCCCGCCAGCGCGTGATCAGCCGCGGCGCGGCGTCACGCGCACGCTGATGCGGCCCTGCTGCATCGCCCGCTCGAAGTCCCCCGCGGCCGCGTGCAGCGCCGCCCCATCGGCCACGTCCGCCGCCAGAATGCCCACCGCCCGGTCGCGGCCCATGGCCTTGGCGGTGTACAGCCCCATGTCCACCAGGTTCACGGCCTGCTCCCACGGCAGGGTCACGCCGCGTGGCGCGAGGGGAAAGGCCGCATAGGCCATCGACATCGTCACGGCGATCTCGCGCCCGTCGGGCAGGCGCACCGGCTCCTGGCCCATGCCGGCCAGCACGCGCAGCGCCAGCGCCTCCACGGCCTCCGGGCTCTGGGTGGGGGTGTGCAGCAGGAACTCCTCGCCGCCCCAGCGGCAGGCGACGTCACCCGAGCGCACGCAGGCCTCCAGCCGGCGCGCCACCTCCACGAGCACCGCGTCACCGGCCACGTGGCCGTAGTCATCGTTGATGCGCTTGAAGTGGTCCACGTCGAGCAGCACGAGGCCGCCATGGAAGCCCTCGCCGCGCACCGGCTGACGGGCGGCGAGCGCCTCGCGGAAATGGCGCCGGTTGGCCAGGCCGGTGAGCGGGTCACGTTCACTTTGCACCTTCAGCAGGGCCTCGCTGCGCCGCAGCTGCTGGTTGGCCCGGCGGGTGCGCCGCACCTGGAACACCAGCACCCCCGCGGCCAGCGCGAGCACCAGCGAGGCCAGCATCCAGACACGCTGGATGAGCGTCTGGTTCTCCAGGCGAGCGGTCTTGAGGCTGTTCTCGCGCTCGGCCAGCGCCAGGTCGCGCCGGCTTGCCTCGGTGCGGAAGCGCTCCTTCAGCTGCGAGAGCACGGCCTCGCGGTTGAGATCGTCGATCTCCCGGCGCAGCCGGTCGGCCCGGTGGAAATGGTCGAGGGCGGCCGCCGCATCGCCGATCTCGGCCAGCGCATCGGCGGACTCATTGAGCGCCAGCTCGATGCGGGCACGTGCCTGGGCCTGCTCCCACAGGCGGATGGCCGCCTCGAGATCGGCCTTGCCCTGGGCCACCTGGCCGATGCGCAGGCGCGCCAGGCCGCCGTTGTGCAGCAGGATGGGCTCGCGCCGGCGGTCGTCGAAGCGCCGCACCACCGGCAGTGCCCGCTCCACCGCGGCCAGCGCGTCGCGCGGCCGGCCGGCGCGCAGGTGGTCGTCGCTCAACGCGGCCAGCACCAGGGCCTCCCAACGCGCCGAAGGGATGCCGCGCGCCAGGGCGAGCGCACGCTCGAGCGACGGGCGGCCGCCCTTGCCATGGGGCCATAGCGAGGACAGCATGCTCTCGTGCAGCAGCACGACCACCATGGCCTCGCCATCGGGGCTGCGGCGGGCGTGCCGCTCGGCCTGCGCCATTTCTCGGCGTGCCTTCTCCGGCTCGTTGAGCGCCGCGCTGAACGAGGCCTGCACGGCCATGCCGATGGCCTGCAGCGTGTCGTCCCCGGCCTGGGCCGCCAGCTCGTTGGCCCGCTGCTGCAGGCGGGCGGCCTCCAGGCGGTTGCCCTGGCGGTCGGCACGCACGGCCAGCAGGCGGATGGCGTGCCACCAGCCGCGGTGGTCGCACGACGCGCCACGGGGATCCCGACTGCACGCGCGGGCGTAGGCTGCGTCCGCCTCCAGCGCGTGGCCCACGGCGGAATCGATGCGCCACAGCTGGTCGTCCAGCTCGGCGCGCACCATCGCGGCGTCCGCGGCCGCCACCGGGTCACGCGAGGCCATCTGCAGCAGGCGGCCAGCGGCCTCCTGCGCCACCGCCTCGCGGCCCGCACGCGCCGCCACCAGGCCGCGGCTGCGCTCCAGCACGCGCATCCAGGCCAGCGGCAGGCCCGCCTCGGCCCCCTGCTGCAGCTCGTCCAGCCGACGCAGCGCCTGGTCGGGCTCGTCGTAGCCGGCACGCACCCAGCGCGCGGCTTCGTCCTCGAGCTGCCGCAGCGCCAGCGCGCCGTCGAGCTTCTCGAGCGCGCGCCAGACCGCCGCGGCCTCCTCCCGGCCCTGGGCCCCAGCCGTGGCCTCGGGAGCGGCGCACACGGCCACCGGCCACGCCAGGGCAGCCACGAGCGCCATCACGGCCGCCGGGTGCGTGCCCCGCTTCAGGCAGCCAGCCCGTGCCGGCGTGCGCCGCGGCGTCATGTCGCCGCCCCCGTCAGCGGCGGACCGTCCACCAGCGTCAGCTGCGCGCGGCCATCGCGGGCGGCGCGTTCCAGGTCCTGGACGACGGCATCCAGCTCGTCCAGCGAGGCGGCCGGCACACGCGCGAGACCGCAGGCCCGGTTGCGGCCCAGTGTCTTGGCCATGTACATCGCGTTGTCCACCACGTCCACGGCCAGGCCCCAGGGCATCTCCAGCGTCGCGTCGCCCAGCGGAAACTCGGCGAAGCCGATGGAGGTGGTCACCTGCAGGCTGCCGCCATCCGGCAGGGTCACGGGCGCCCCGCCCACCGCCTGCAGCAAGCGGCGCGCCAACGATTCGACCTGCTCCGTGCCGGCGCCGGGCACCAGCACCAGGAACTCCTCGCCGCCCCAGCGCACGACCATGTCCTCCTCGCGCAGGATGGCGCGCAGTCGACGGGCGATCTCGACGAGCACGGCGTCACCCGCGGCATGCCCGTGCAGGTCGTTGATGCGCTTGAAGTGGTCGAGATCGAGCAGGTAGAGGGTGCCCCGCGCCGGGGTGAAGGGGCGGTCGCCGTCGGTGAGCTCGTGGAAGCGCCGTCGGTTGGCCAGGCCGGTGAGCGGGTCCTGCAGGCTGTGCTTCTTGAGCTGGTCCGTGCGCTGGCGCAGCGCCTGCTGCGTGGCGCGCAGCCTGCGGTACATGGCCGCCGCCAGCGTGAGCAGCGAGAGCACCAGCACCCCCGTGAGCAGCCAGACCTTGAACTCGAGCTCCTGTCGACGCAGCTGCTCTTCCTTGAGCGCGCTGTCCTCCTGGAGCAGTTCCAGCTCCCGGCGGCGCTGCTGGGCGTCGAAAGCCTCCTGCAGTTCCAGCACCGCCTGCTGCTGGTCGCGCCGCGCCAGCTCGCCGGACAGGCCACGCAGCGCCTGGAAGCCCGCATAGGCCTCAGCCAGGTAGCCGGCCCGCTCGAGGTACTCGGCCATGTCACGGGTGCTCTCGGCCAGGCTCGCCAGGTCGTTGGCCGCCCGCTCGAACTCGAGCACCGGCCGGATCAGGGCCATGCCCTCGTCCTTGCGCCGCAGCGAGATCAGCGCCAGCCCACTGTTGAGCCGGGCGAGGTTTTCCGTGGTCGCATCACGCAGCGCATGCGCGAGCGGCACGGCGCGCTGCGCGATCTCCAGCGCGCGTCGGTAGTCGCCCGCCTGCAGGTAGAAATCGGACAGGTTGGCCAGCCCCAGCGCCTCTTCCCGCGCGGCGCCGGCCCGCCGGGCGTACTCGATGGCGGCGTTCAGCGCCTCGAGCTCCTCCTTGGGCCGGCCGGCGTGCGTAAGCAGGATGCTCTGGGTCGTCGCCACGCCCGACAGCGACATCCAGTCGTTCGCCTCGGCGGCGATGCGCCGGGCCTCGTCGTTCAGGCGCATGGCGTGCTCGGTCTGCCCACCGCGGTACAGCGCATAGGCGAGCGACGAGCGCAGGCTGCTGCGCCGCCAGGCGATACCGCTGTCGTCGGCCAGGCGGATGGCCTCCTGGTACAGCCGCACCGCTTCGTCGGTGCGGCCCAGGCTGTCCTTGATGGCGCCCGCAGTGGACAGGCAGCGCTCGCGCACGCGCGGCAGGGCCATGGCGCGCAGATCGGCCTCCACGGCGTCGAGCTGCGCCTCGGCACGCGCCAGCGAGCCGCCGTCCATCTGCGCCACCTGCGCGCGCACGCAGGCGGCCGCCGCGGCGCGCTGGGCTTGCGGCACCTGCCGGTAGACCGAGGCCTGCGGATCGGCCAGCGCCGCGGCCGCCGCCTCCGCCGCCGCCGGCTGACGCACCGCGGCCCGCACCATGCCCAGCAGGTGCTGCAGGTCCACGCGGGTCGCCCCTTCGATGGGCCCGCCGGCCAGCAGGGCCTGGATCTCGTCGGCCACCACCTCCGGCTGGGCCCGTGCCCGCTCCTCGAGCCGGTCGATGGCGTCGGGCGAAGCGTCGGCGGCGCTGGCCCGCGGGCCCGCGGCCAGCCCCGCCGCCAGGGACGCGCCCACCAGCAGGCGGCCAGCCAGCCGCTGCGTCAGGCGAAGCCGCGCCGCCCATGCCATCTCAGCTGTCGACCGGAGTGAGCTTGGCCACCGACAGCGCCAGCCACTTGGTGCCATGCCGGCCGAAGTGCACCTGGGCCCGGGCGTCGGGGCCGCTGCCTTCGAGGGTGACGACCACGCCCTCGCCGAATTTCGTGTGGAACACGCCCTGCCCCACCTTGAGCCCATGGCCGGCCTGGCGCGCGGCGGACTCGGCCATGCGGGCGGGCACCGGCGCCGCCTCCGGCGGCGTCCACCCGGCATGGCGGCCCGCGCCCACCACCGAGCCCAGGCCGCTGCCGCGCTGCCAGGCGGCCTGGTAGTCGCGCGCATAGCCCGAGCCGAAGCCCTGCTGGCGCGGGGCGAGCCACTTCAGCGCGTCTTCGGGCAGCTCGTCGAAGAAGCGGCTCTTGACGTGGTAGCGGGTCTGGCCATGCAGCATGCGGGTCTGGCTGAAGCTCAGGTACAGACGCTGCCGCGCCCGGGTGATGGCCACGTACATCAGGCGGCGCTCTTCCTCCAGCCCGTCGGCATCGGACAGCGCGTTCTCGTGCGGGAACAGGCCTTCCTCGAGCCCGGTGATGAACACGGCATCGAACTCCAGGCCCTTGGCGGAATGAACGGTCATCAACTGCAGTGCGTCCTGTCCTGCCTGCGCCTGATTGTCACCAGCCTCCAGGGCCGCATGCGTCAGAAATGCGGCCAGAGGACTGACGATTTCACCGGTTTCGGCATCGGGCGCGAGATCCACGGCGGCCGGTGCCGGCGGATCCCCGGCCGAGATCGCCCCGGGGGCCAGCTCATCCACCGGCAGCGCCACCGCATCCTTGCCGAAGCCCTCCTGCGTGACGAAGGCTTCGGCGGCGTTCACCAGCTCCTCCAGGTTCTCGATGCGTTCGGCGCCTTCCTTCTCGGTGCGGTAGAACGCCACCAGGCCGCTGGCCTCCAGCATGTGCTCGATGATCTCGCGCAGCGTCATGCCATGGGTGGCGGCGCGCATGCCGTCGACCAGGGCATGGAAGGCGGCCAGGTTGCCGCCGCCCTTGCCGCCCACCGCCCCGGCGGACTGCCACAGGCTGCGGCCCGTGGCGCGGGCGGCATCCTGCAGCTGCTCCAGCGTACGCGCGCCGATGCCGCGGGTGGGGAAGTTCACCACCCGCAGGTAGCTGGTGTCGTCGTTGGGGTTCTCGATGAGGCGCAGGTAGGCCAGCGCATGCTTGACCTCGGCCCGCTCGAAGAAGCGCAGGCCGCCATACACCCGGTACGGAATGCCCGCATTGAACAACGCCGACTCCAGCACGCGGGACTGCGCGTTGCTGCGGTAGAGCACCGCGATCTCGCGCCGCGGCAGCCCGGCCCGGTGCAGGGCCTGGGCCTCCTCGAGCAGCCATTGCGCCTCGGCGTAGTCGCTGGGCGATTCCTGCACCCGCACCGGCTCACCGGGCCCGGCCTCGGTGCGCAGGTTCTTGCCCAGGCGCCGGGTGTTGTGGCCGATGAGGTGGTTGGCCGCATCCAGGATGTGGCCGTGGCTGCGGTAGTTGCGCTCCAGCTTGATGAGGTGGCGCACGCGGAACTCGCGCTCGAACTCCGCCATGTTGCCCACCTGGGCCCCGCGGAAGGCGTAGATGCTCTGATCGTCGTCGCCGACCGCGAACACCGCGCTGCCGCCCTCGCGGGGCGGGCCGGCGAACATCTTCAGCCACGCGTACTGCAGGCGGTTGGTGTCCTGGAACTCGTCGACCAGCAGGTGGCGGAAGCGCCGCTGGTCGTGCTCGCGCAGCGGCGCGTTGTCGCGCATCAGCTCGTAGGTGCGCAGCAGCAGCTCGGCGAAATCGACCACGCCCTCGCGCTGGCACTGGTCCTCGTAGGCCTGGTACACCTCCACCAGCTTCTGCGTCTGGCCGTCGCGGATGTCGATGTCCTTGGGCCGCAGGCCGTCTTCCTTGCTGCCGGCGATGAACCACGTGACCTGCTTCGGCACGAAGCGCTCCTCGTCCAGGTTCATCGCCTTGATGACGCGCTTGACGGCCGAGAGCTGGTCGCCCGAATCCAGGATCTGGAAGCCCTGCGGCAGCCCGGCGAGCTTCCAGTGCGCGCGCAGGAAGCGGTTGCACAGGCCGTGGAAGGTGCCGATCCACATCCCGCGCACGTTCACCGGCAGCATGGCGCCCAGCCGCGTGAGCATCTCCTTGGCCGCCTTGTTGGTGAAGGTGACGGCCATGACCCCGCCGGGCGATACCTGGCCCGTGGACAGCAGCCAGGCGATGCGCGTGGTGAGCACCCGGGTCTTGCCGGAGCCGGCACCGGCGAGGATCAGCGCCGGCTCGGGCGGCAGCGTCACCGCCTGCAGCTGCTCGGGGTTCAGGCCGCGCAGCAGGGCGTCGGCAGCGCCGGCGTGGGCCATCAGGGGCCGCTCGCCAGCCGGCGCGAAGGCGGCGCCGTCATCATGGTCGTTCATCGGGGCATTCTAGGAAAGCCGGCCTGCCCTGGCCCGCTGCGTAGAATGCGCCACCGGGCCCAAATTCTGGCGCCCGGTGGCTTCCACGCTGCGCACCGTCCCACGCCGAAGGCGACCATCGCCTCGCCCCGACGGCCTCGCGCAGCGCGCCGGGTTTCCAGGTCAAGCGCTCGCAGCCCATGCCTGCGCACTGCGTCGAACGCGCAGGCTCACCCTGGAGCCCGTTCATGGAAATCTTCGACTACGACAACATCCTGCTGCTGCCGCGCAAGTGCCGCGTGGACAGCCGTTCCGAGTGCGACCCCGGCGTGGAGTTCGGTGGCCGCCGCTTCAAGCTGCCGGTGGTGCCGGCCAACATGAAGACCGTGCTGGACGAGCCGATCGCCGAATGGCTGGCCCGCCACGGCTACTTCTACGTGATGCACCGCTTCGACCTGGACAACGTGGCCTTCGCCCGCCGCATGCGCGAGCAGGGGCTGATGGTGTCGATCAGCTCGGGCGTGAAGATGGCCGACCGCGACACCATCGACCGCCTGGCCGCCGAGGGCCTGGGCGCCGACTACATCACCATCGACATCGCGCACGGCCACGCCGAAAGCGTGCAGCGCATGATCGAGCACATCAAGCTGCGCCTGCCGCAGGCGTTCGTCATCGCTGGCAACGTCGGCACGCCCGAAGGCGTGATCGACCTGGAGAACTGGGGCGCCGACGCCACCAAGGTGGGCATCGGGCCGGGCAAGGTGTGCATCACCCGGCTGAAGACCGGCTTCGGCACGGGCGGCTGGCAGCTGTCGGCCCTGAAGTGGTGTGCCCGGGTGGCCACCAAGCCGATCATCGCGGACGGCGGCATTCGCCACCACGGCGACATCGCCAAGAGCGTGCGCTTCGGCGCCGCGATGGTGATGGTCGGCTCACTGTTCGCCGGCCACGAGGAATCCCCCGGCCAGACGGTGGAGGTGGACGGCAAGCTCTACAAGGAGTACTTCGGCTCGGCCAGCGATTTCAACAAGGGCGAGTACAAGCACGTCGAGGGCAAGCGCATCCTCGAGCCCATCAAGGGCAAGCTGGCCGACACGCTGCGCGAGATGCAGGAAGACCTGCAGAGCTCCATCAGCTATGCCGGCGGCCGGCAGCTGGCCGACCTGAAGAAGGTGAACTACGTGATCCTGGGCGGTGAGAACGCCGGCGAGCACCTGTTCATGTGACGGCAGAAAATCGGCCGCCCGAAGGCGGCCGTTGGCGAGGATCGGCGGCGGTGCGCAGCCGCCGGGGGCCTGTTTACTTGGCGAGCATGCCGCCCCGGTCACCCGGCTCCGCCAGGCGCACCTGGCGCTGCGCGGGCTGGGTGAGACCCAGCACCCGGCTGCGCCCCGTGGACTGGGCCGCCTGGACCAGGCGTTCCGGTCGCACCCGCGCGCCCGCCACGCCCGTGCACGAGAAGCCGTCGGCGTGGTCTTCCGCGGCGATGCGCAGCGGGTCGAAGGCGCCGCCGATGGGCTGGCTGAAGTCCTCCGCCACCGGGCAGGTGGCGTCGAAGCCGTCGAAATAGCGGCCCTCGTTGCTGGCGTTCACCGACTCGAAGTTCACCGCGTTGACGACCGCGCCGCAGCCATCGGCCTGCGGCAGGAATCCCACCGGCTTGCCGCAGGTGGTGTCGCCCACCGTGACCACCGTGACGAAGGGCCGCAGGCCGTTGATGACCAGCTCGGACGCCGAGCAGGTGCGCGCACCGGTGATCACATAGACGCGGTTCAGGCCGGTGGCGTTGGCGTAGTTGTAGAAGCGGAAGCTCTCGTTGTAGCGGTCGTCCTTCCTGTCGTTGTAGAGCAGGCTGGTGAACACCTTGCCGGCCGTGGCATCGCCGTTCGGGAAGGACGAGATCTTGTCGGCCACCGACACCAGTCCGCCGCCGTTGTAGCGCAGGTCGATGATCACGTCCTGCACACCATCGCGCTTGAACTGGCCGAAGGCATCGTCGATGCGCGGCACCGCCTGGTCGATCATGTCCTTGACCATCACATAGCCCATGCGGCGGTTCGACGGCGTCGTGATCACGGTGGTGTTGGGCACCGGCACGAGGTCGTAGATGGCCGAGGTGAGCGTCACCGTGCGCTCGCCCTCGTCGTTGGCCAGGCGCAGCGTGACCGTCTGGTTGGTGGCGGTGGCCGACAGCACGGTGTAGTCGTTGGCCGCGATGTACTCGGACGCCGCACGGCCATTGATGCTGAGGATCTCGTCGCCACGCTGCACGCCGGCCGTGGATGCCGGCGAGCCGGGCTCGACGTAGCGCACGAGCAGCGGCCGCTCGGGGTGGCCGACCACCTCCAGGCCGGTGACCATGACGCCGTAGCCCAGTGTCTCGCCCGCGCCGTAGAAGCGGTCGTAGTCGGCCTGGTCGGCGAGGTAGCTCCACCGATCGGCCGGGAAGTCGGGGTCGGTGCCCTGGTACAGCAGGGCATCGAAGTAGGTGTCGACCGATGTATAGCCGGCGGGCGAGGGGCTGGGGCTGATGTCGTACCAGTAGTACCAGTCGTTCATGTAGTCGCGCAGCCAGACCTGCCGGTCGGAGGTGGAGCACGAATACGGCCCATCGTTGTAGCTGTCGCCGCTGCCGCCGCAGGCCGCGAGCATGGCCGCACCGGCCACGGCCACCAGGGCGGCGCGCCAACCGCGGCGACCGGCCGGCCGCTGCATGGGGAGGGCCGCGGGGCGGCGGTGAAGATCCTGGCTCATGTGAGTCTCCTTGGCTGGCTGGCCGCAAGGGGGCAGCGACCTACAATGGCAGCAACCCCCCTTGCGTCGCATCGGTTGACAGGTTTTGCGTGTCAACGTGTTGCGGCGTTGGCCTGAACGCCTTCCATCATGACCGAACTCGCCAAATCGTTCGAGCCCGCCGCCATCGAAGCCCGCTGGGCCCCCCGGTGGGAAGCCAGCGGCATTTACGAGCCCACGCTCGACCCGGCCCGGCCGTCGTTCTGCATCCAGCTGCCGCCGCCCAACGTGACCGGCACCCTGCACATGGGGCACGCCTTCAACCAGACCATCATGGACTCGTTGACGCGCCACCACCGCATGCAGGGCCACAACACGCTGTGGGTGCCCGGCACGGATCATGCCGGCATCGCCACGCAGATCGTGGTGGAGCGGCAGCTGCAGGAGCAGAAGGTCAGCCGCCACGACCTCGGCCGCGAGGCTTTCGTGGGCAAGGTGTGGGAGTGGAAGGCGCACAGCGGCGCCACCATCACCCGCCAGATGCGCCGCATGGGCGACTCCGTGAGCTGGGCGCACGAGTACTTCACCATGGACGAGAAGCTCTCGGCCACGGTGACGGAGACCTTCGTCCGCCTGTACGAGGAGGGCCTCATCTACCGCGGCAAGCGACTGGTGAGCTGGGACCCGGGCCTGATGTCCGCCGTGTCCGACCTGGAGGTGGAAAGCGAGGAGGAGGACGGCTTCCTCTGGCTGATCCGCTACCCGGTGGAGGGCACCGATGAGTCGCTGGTGGTGGCCACCACGCGGCCGGAAACCATGCTCGGCGACACCGCCGTCATGGTGCACCCCGAGGACGAGCGCTATGCCCACCTCGTGGGCAAGCAGGTGCGCCTGCCCATCACCGGCCGGCGGGTGCCGGTGATCGCCGATGCCTACGTGGACCGCGAGTTCGGCACGGGCGTCGTCAAGGTCACGCCGGCGCACGACCCCAACGACTACCAGGTGGGCCTGCGTCACGGGCTGGAGATGCTCACCATCTTCACGCTCGAGGCCAAGGTGAACGACGCGGCACCCGAGGCCTACCGCGGCCTGGACCGCTACGTCGCGCGCAAGAAGATCGTCGAGCAGCTCGATGCCGAGGGCCTGCTGGTGGAGACCCGCAAGCACCGCCTGACGGTGCCGCGCTGCGCCCGCTCCGGCCAGGTGATCGAGCCCATGCTCACCGACCAGTGGTACGTGGCGATGACCAAGCCGGGCGCCGACGGCAGCAGCATCGCCCAGAAGGCGATCGACGCCGTGGCCTCGGGCGAGGTGCGCTTCGTGCCCGAGAACTGGGTGAACACCTACAACCAGTGGATGAAGAACATCCAGGACTGGTGCATCTCGCGCCAGCTCTGGTGGGGCCATCAGATCCCCGCCTGGTACGGCACCGGCGGTGAGCTGTTCGTGGCCCGCAGCGAAGCCGAGGCGCGCGCCAAGGCCCAGGCGGCCGGCTACACCGGCGAGCTCACGCGCGACCCGGACGTGCTGGACACCTGGTACTCCTCGGCCCTGGTGCCCTTCTCCACCCTCGGCTGGCCCGAGCGCACGCCCGAGTACGACCTGTTCCTGCCCTCGTCGGTGCTGGTCACCGGCCACGACATCATCTTCTTCTGGGTCGCCCGGATGATCATGATGACCAAGCACTTCACCGGCCGCGTGCCCTTCCGCGACGTGTACATCCACGGCCTGGTGCTCGATGCCCACGGCAAGAAGATGAGCAAGTCCGAGGGCAACGTGCTCGACCCGGTGGACCTGATCGACGGCATCGCCCTGCCCGAGCTGCTGGTCAAGCGCACCGCCGGGCTGCGCAAGCCCGAAACGGCCCCCAAGGTGCGCAAGGCCACCGAGAAGGAGTTCCCCGAGGGCATTCCCGCCTACGGCGCCGATGCCCTGCGCTTCACCTTCGCCGCCATGGCCAGCCTGGGCCGCACGGTCAACTTCGACAGCAAGCGCTGCGAGGGCTACCGCAACTTCTGCAACAAGCTCTGGAACGCCACCAAGTTCGTGCTGATGAACTGCGAGGGGCAGGACTGTGGCCTGGCCGAGCACGGGGCGGACGCCTGCGTGCCGGGTGGCTACCTCGAGTTCTCCCCCGCTGACCGCTGGATCGTCGGTGAGCTGCAGCGCGTGGAGCAGGCGGTGGCCCAAGGCTTCGCCGACTACCGCCTGGACACGGTGGCCAACTCGATCTACTCGTTCGTGTGGGACGAGTACTGCGACTGGTACATCGAGGTCGCCAAGGTGCAGATCCAGCAGGGTGACGCCGCCCGGCAGCGCGCCACGCGCCGCACGCTCATCCGCGTGCTGGAAACGGTGCTGCGCCTGCTGCACCCGGTCACGCCCTTCATCACCGCCGAGCTCTGGGACACCGTGGCGGTGACGGCCGGCCGCCGCCAGGCGGGTGACGCGTCCACCGTGGCGACCGCACCCTACCCCGTGGCCCAGCCGGAGAAGATCGACCCGGCGGCGGACGCCTGGATGGCGCGTCTCAAGGAGGCGGTGGGGGCGTGCCGCGGCCTGCGCGGCGAGATGGGCCTGTCGCCCGCCCAGCGCGTGCCGCTGGTGGTGCTGGGTGACGCCGACTTCTTCGGTGCCGCCGCACCGGCGCTGCAGGCGCTGGCCAAGCTCAGCGAGGTGCAGGTGCTGGCCGACGAGACCGCCTTCGCCGCCGCCAGCGCGCTGGCGCCGGTGGCCGTGGCCGGCGGTGCCCGCCTCGCGCTGAAGGTCGAGATCGACGTGGCCGCGGAGCGCGAGCGCCTGCGCAAGGAGATCCTGCGCCTCGAGGGCGAGGTGGCCAAGGCCGAAGGCAAGCTCGGCAACGAGAGCTTCGTGGCCCGGGCGCCCGAGGCCGTGGTGGCCCAGGAGCGGCAGCGCCTGGCCGACTTCGGCCGCACGCTGGCCAGCCTGCGCGAGCAGCTCGGCCGGCTGCCCGCCGCCTGAAGGGCGATTGGGGAGAGGCCCCGCCGCGGCAAGGGGGTACGATGATTGCCACCACACCCCCCATGCCGCACAGAGGAATGCACCGCATGCAAGTGAACAAGGCCATCTTCCCGGTCGCCGGGCTGGGCACCCGTTTTCTGCCCGCCACCAAGGCGCAGCCCAAGGAGATGCTGCCGGTGGTGGACAAGCCGCTCATCCAGTACGCCGTGGAAGAAGCGTACGCCGCCGGCATCCGCCAGATGATATTCGTTAACGGCCGCAACAAGCGCGCCATTCCCGACCATTTCGACACCGCCTACGAGCTGGAGCACGAGCTCGAGGCGGCCGGCAAGCAGGAGCTGCTCGATCTCGTCCACAGCATCAAGCCGGACGACATGGAGTGCATCTACATCCGCCAGCCCAAGGCACTCGGCCTGGGGCACGCGGTGCTGTGCGCGCAAAGCGTGGTGGTGAACGAACCTTTCGCCGTGCTGCTGGCCGACGACCTGATGGTCGGCGAGCCGCCCATCCTCCAGCAGATGGTGCAGCAGTTCGAGGAATGGCACGCGTCCATCATCGCGGTGCAGGAAGTGCCGCCCGAGCACACGCGCCGCTACGGCATCGTGGCCGGCACGCCCGTGAGCGACCGCATGCTCGACCTCACCCAGATCGTCGAGAAGCCGGCGCCCGAAGACGCGCCCTCGCGGCTCGGCGTGGCGGGCCGCTACATTCTCACGCCCGGTGTGTTCCGCGAGATCACCCAGCTGCCGCGCGGCGTGGGCGGCGAGATCCAGCTCACCGACGGCATCGCCACGCTGATGCGGCGCGAGAAGGTCTTCGCCTACCGCTACGAAGGCAAGCGCTATGACTGCGGCAGCAAGGAGGGCTTCCTCCAGGCCAACGTCGAGCTGGCGCTGGCGCACCCGCAGCTGGGCGCGGGCTTCCGCGAGTACCTCAAGGGCCTCGCGCTCTGAGAGGCCGGGCGCGCCGCCTCAGCGGCGGCGCAGCCAGTGCACGAACTCGGTCTCCGAGCTCTGCTGCTCGACCAGCTCGTTGCCGGTCTGGCGGGCGAAGGCCTGGAAGTCGCGCACCGAGCCGGGGTCGGTGGCCACCACCTTGAGCACCTCGCCGCTGGCCATGGTGGACAGCGCCTTCTTCGCCTTGAGGATGGGCAGCGGGCAGTTGAGGCCGCGGGTGTCCAGTTCCTGGTGGGCGTGCATGGCGAAGGGTTCCTCAGAGCGAGAGTCGATGGGATGTCAGGAGGCGGCCGGCTCGGTGCGAGGCGGCCACTCGATGTAGCGCGGCTCGATCCCGCGCCCACGCAGCCAGTCGGCCAGCGCGTGGCCGGTGCCCGCCGGCCAGCACAGCACGTCGCCGGGGGCGAACAGGCGGTACTCGGCCAGCTCGGGCGACAGGCGGATCTCGCCGCGCGCCTGCACATGGTAGGCAATGATCACCTGGTTCATGCGCTGGAAGTCGTACACGCCGATCAGCGACACGGCCTCGGCCACCAGCGCCGTCTCCTCCAGCACCTCGCGCGCGATGCCGGCCTCGGGCGTTTCGCCGGCCTCCATGAAGCCGGTGATCAGCGCGAACATGCGGCCGCTCCAGGCGGCGTTGCGCGCCAGCAGCAGCCGGCCGTCACGGTCGGTGCACTCCACCACCGCCGCCAGCACCGGCGTCGGGTTGTTCCAGTGGGTGAAGCCGCAGGCAGCGCAGCGCAGGCGGCTCTTGGCACCGCCGTCTTCCTCGGCTTCGATCCAGGCGAGCGGCTGCGCGCACTGCGGACAGAAGCGGTAGCCGGGCACGGCGGCGGACATGGGCGTCAGGCGGGGAACACGCCGGTGGACAGGTAGCGGTCGCCGCGGTCGCACACCACGAACACGATGGTCGCGTTCTCCACGGTGCGGGCCAGCTGCAGCGCCACCCAGCACGCACCGGCGGCCGAGATGCCGCCGAACAGCCCCTCTTCCGCGGCGAGGCGGCGGGCCATGTCCTCCGCATCCGACTGGCTCACCAGCACCAGTTCGTCCACCGCGGCCGGGTCGTAGATGCGCGGCAGGTAGGCCTCGGGCCACTTGCGGATGCCCGGGATGCGCGAGCCCTCGGCGGGCTGGGCGC
This sequence comes from Burkholderiales bacterium, assembly GCA_016213265.1. Taxonomy (GTDB): domain Bacteria; phylum Pseudomonadota; class Gammaproteobacteria; order Burkholderiales; family Burkholderiaceae_C; genus Ideonella. Next base: position 54,323 of record JACRBA010000113.1, read on the forward strand.
CGATGATGCGCACCGCCGGGTTGCGCTCCTTCAGGTAGCGCGAGACACCGGTGATGGTGCCGGTGGTGCCCATGGCGCTCACGAAATGGGTCACCCGGCCCCCCGTGTCGGCCCAGATCTCGGGGCCGGTGGTCTCATAGTGCACCAGTGGGTTGTCGGGGTTGGCGAACTGGTCCAGCACGCGGCCCTTGCCGTCCTTCTGCATCTGCTCGGCCAGGTCACGCGCCAGCTCCATGCCGCCCGACTTGGGCGTGAGGATGAGCTCCGCGCCGAAGGCCTTCATGGTCTGCGCCCGCTCCACCGACAGGTCCTCCGGCATGATCAGCACCATGCGGTAGCCCTTGATGGCCGCCGCCATGGCTAGCGCGATGCCGGTGTTGCCCGAGGTCGCCTCGATCAGCGTGTCGCCGGGGCGGATCTCGCCACGCTGCTCGGCCCGGCGGATCATGTGGATGGCAGGCCGGTCCTTCACCGAGCCGGCGGGGTTGTTGCCTTCCAGCTTGCCGAGGATGACGTTGCCGCGCGCGGCGATGTCGGCGCCGGGCAGGCGCTGCAGGCGCACCAGCGGGGTGGATCCGATCGCGTCTTCGAGCGTCTTGTAGTCGGGCATGGCAGGCAGCACAGCAGGGCCGGCCATTATGGGCGAGCGGCCCGGCACGCGTGGGCACGCATGCCATAATCCGCGTCCGACATGCCCCCGGCGTGCCGCTTCGGCGGACGGCGCGGCACGCATGCGCACACACTGGCCCGGGTGGCGAAATCGGTAGACGCAGGGGATTCAAAATCCCCCGCCGCAAGGTGTGCCGGTTCGAGTCCGGCCCCGGGCACCAGTACCCCTCTTCCCCTGCACACAGCCCCTCGCGACGACGATGCCGCCGATGCCCCCCGTGACCAAGGCGCTGATGCTGATCTGCACGGCGGTCTTCTGCGTCCAACTGCTGGCCGGCTCGTTCATCCCGCTGCCGCTGTGGTTCGCCCTGTGGCCGCTGGACAGCGGCCGCTTCATGCCCTGGCAGGTCGTCACCTACGCCTTCCTGCATGGGGACATGCTCCACCTGTTCTTCAACATGCTGGGCATGTGGATGTTCGGCTCCGAGCTCGAGCGCCTCTGGGGCCACAAGCGCATGCTGAGCTTCCTGCTGGCCAGCGTGCTGGCCGCGGCGGCCACCCAGATGGTGTTCACCGCGGTGACGCAGACCTACGCACCCACGCTGGGCGCCTCGGGCGCGCTGTACGGCCTGCTGCTGGCCTACGGCATGCTGTTCCCGAACCGCACCATCATGCCGCTGTTCCCCCCCATCCCCATGAAGGCGCGCACTTTCGTGGCGGTGTTCGGCGCACTGGAGCTGCTGATGGGCCTGTCCGGCGGCCGGGGGATCGCCCACTTCGCCCACCTGGGCGGCATGCTGGGCGGCTGGCTGATGATCCGCTTCTGGCGCGGCCAGGCGCCCTTCCCCTCGCGCCGCCGGCGCTGACGCGCGCGCCGCCCGGTCAGCCGAGCGCGGCGTTTACCTCGGGGTAGCGCAGCGCCACGCGCAGCTCGCGCTTGAGCCGCCCGTTGCGCAGCCGGCGCGATTCCGACAGGAAACTCATCTGCATGGGTGACAGCGTGGCCGCCGCCTCGGCCCGCGTCAGCCGTGGCGGGTGGGGCAACCCGCAGGCGTCGGCCACCGCGTCGAAATGGTCGCCCATGGGCAGCTGGCTGTCGTCGTTGACGTGGTAGGCCCGCTGCGGGGCGCCGCGCATCAGCGCCGCCACGCAGGCCCGGGCCAGGTCGTCGGCGTGGATGTGGTTGGTGTACACGTCGTCGGCCGCGGCCAGCACCGGCGCGCCGCGCCGCACGCGGTCCCGCGGGTCACCGCCTGCGCGGTCCAGCGCGTAGATGCCCGGGATGCGCAGCACGCTGCAGCGCCAGCCGAACGCGCGCCCCGCCCAGCGCAGGCGGGCCTCGGCGTCCGCGCGGCGCCGGCCGCGTGCGGTGGCGGGGGCGAGCGCGCGGGTCTCGTCGATCCAGTCCCCGCCACAGTCGCCGTACACGCCGGTGGTGCTGCCGTAGACCAGCCGACGCAGCCCGCCCGGCCGGCCTGCCAGGGCCTGCACGAGCGCGCGGGTGCGTGGGTCGGTGTCACCCTCGCCCGGCGGCGGCGCCAGGTGCAGCACGCGGTCGGCCAGGCCGGCCAGGCGCTGCAGGGTGGCCGGGTCGTACAGGTCGCCCACGAGCGGCACGGCGCCCGCGGCCCGCAGGTCGGCCACCCGCTCGGCGCTGCGCACGAGCGCGAGCACCCGCCACCGCCCGCGCAGCAGCCGCAGCACCCGCCAGCCCACGTCGCCGCAACCGACGATGAGCAGGACGGGGCGGCGGCGGCGGGCGGAGGGCAGCATGGATTCCAGCAGGGCGGGTGGTGCGAAGTCGGCGCCTCCGGGGGCGCCCGTGGGGGCGCCGGGCACAATGGCGGGGCGGCGCCGGCAGTGTAGGCGCCGGCACCGTGCCACCGACCCCACCATGTCCTTCACCGTCACGCTCCAGCCCTCCCTGCGCACCTTCGAGGTGGCTCCCGACGAACCCATCCTCACCGCCGCGATCCGGGAGGGCATCGGCCTGCCCTATGGGTGCAAGGACGGCGCCTGCGGCTCCTGCAAGAGCCGCCTGCTGGAGGGCCGGGTCACCCACGGCGCCCACCAGGCGAAGGCCCTGTCCGAGGCGGAGGAATCGTCCGGCCTCATCCTCACCTGCTGCGCCACGCCGCAGAGCGATTGCGTGGTCGAGGCGCGCACAGTGCCGGGCGCGGGCGAATTCCCCATCCTCAAGATGCCGGGCCGGGTGCTGTCCCTCGAGCGGCCGGCCGCCGACGTGGCCATCGTGCGGGTGCAGTTGCCGGCCAACCAGAACTTCCAGTTCCACGCCGGCCAGTACATCGAGTTCATCCTGCGCGACGGTGCGCGGCGCAGCTACTCCATGGCCAACGCGCCGCACGCACTGGGCACCCCGCCGGCCATCGAGCTGCACATCCGCCACATGCCCGGCGGCAAGTTCACCGACCACGTCTTCGGCGCCATGAAGGAGAAGGACATCGTCCGCATGGAAGGGCCCTTCGGCAGCTTCTTCCTGCGCGAGTCGTCCGACAAGCCGATGGTGCTGCTGGCCTCGGGCACGGGCTTCGCCCCCATCAAGGCGCTGGTGGAGCGGCTGGAGCACCTGGGCAGCACGCGCCCTGCGGTGCTCTACTGGGGTGCACGTCGCCGGGGCGACCTGTACCTGAACGACTGGGCCGAGGCCGCCGCCGCGCGGCTGCCCTGGCTGCGCTACGTGCCGGTGCTGTCGGACGCCACGCCGGACGATGCCTGGACAGGCCGCACCGGCTTCGTGCACCAGGCGGTGATGGCCGACCTGCCCGATCTCTCCGGCCACCAGGTGTATGCCTGCGGTGCGCCCGTGATGGTGGCGTCCGCCCAGCGCGACTTCGTGGCCGCCTGCGGCCTGCCGGCCGACGAGTTCTACGCCGACAGCTTCACGTCCGAGGCCGACAAGCACGGCGCCTGAGGCCGCGCCTCGGCCTGCAGCCAGCCGGCGAAGGCCTGCAACGCCGGCAGCCCGGCTTTCGCTTCGGGCCACAGCAGGTGGTAGGCGCGGTCGCTGGGCGCCTCGTGCGGCAGCAGCTGCACCAGGCGGCCGGCCGAGAGCGCGTCGGCCGCCAGCAGGCGCGGCACCAGGGCCACGCCCAGGCCCTGGGCAGCGGCCTCCAGCAGCAGAGAGAACAGCTCCATGCGCGGCCCGGACATGTCGTGGTCCAGGCGCAGGCGCTGCGATTCCAGCCAGTGCCGCCAGGCATAGGGGCGCGTGCTCGCCTGCAGCAGCGTCACGCCCGCCAGGTCGGCCGGCGCCCAGCTCGCGCGGGTGGCCGCGAGCGCAGGGCTGGCCACCGTGACCAGCGTCTCCTCCAGCAGGCGCACGCCGTCGGTGCCCGGCCACAGGCCCTCGCCCGCATGGATGGCCGCATCCAGCCCGGTGTCATCGAAGAGGAACGGTCGGCTGCGGGCACTCAGGTGCACGGTGATGCCGGGATGTGCCGCATGGAACCGCGCCAGGCGGGGCAGCAGCCAGTGGGTGGCGAAGGTGGGCACCACCGCCAGCTCCAGCGAACCGCCGCCCTGCCGGCCGGCCTGCGCCATCAGGTCCAGCGTGTCGCGTTCCACCTCGTCGAGCCGGGTGGCCACGCTGCGCGCGTAGCGCTCGCCCGCCTCGGTGAGCACCACGCCGCGCTGGCCGCGGCGGAACAGCGCCACGCCGAGAAAGTCTTCCAGCCCGGCGATCTGCCGGCACACCGCACTCTGCGTGACGGCCAGTTCGGTGGCCGCGCGGGTGAAGCTCTGGTGGCGGGCGGCCGCCTCGAAGGCGGCCAAGGCGGCTGTGGAGGGCAACTTGCGTCGCATTCGGAGTTCCCAAAACGCACACGGGAGTGCGCAGAAGGCGTTTGATCGCTGGGCAACGCAATTCTATGATTCCACCCTGGAACAACTGGCACCGCAAGGAGACTGCACATGGCCCGCGCCACCTTCCAATGGGACGACCCGCTGCTGCTGGACCAGCAGCTCACCGACGACGAGCGCCAGGTGCGTGATGCCGCGCGGGCCTACTGCCAGGACCGCCTGATGCCGCGCGTGCTGGAGGCTTTCCGCCACGAGCAGACCGACGCCACCATCTTCCGCGAGATGGGCGAACTGGGCCTGCTGGGCCCCACCATTCCCGAGGC
>JACRBA010000114.1 GCA_016213265.1 Burkholderiales bacterium
ACCGACGAACAGTGGCACGCGATCCTCGACGTGCACCTGACGGCGCCGTTCAAGATCCTGCGCGCGGCGGCGGACTTCATCCGCCACCAGTCCAAGGTCGAGGCCGATGCCGGTAAGGAGGTGTTCCGCAAGGTGGTCAACATCTCGTCGGTGGCCGGCACCGGCGGCAACGCCGGCCAGGCCAACTACTCGGCCGGCAAGGCCGGCATCATCGGCCTGACCAAGGCGCTGTCGAAGGAATGGGGCCGCTACAAGGTCAACGTCAACGCGGTGGCCTTCGGCCTGATCAAGACCAGGCTCACCGAGGCCACCGCCGGCGGCAATGCGTCGATCGACGTCGAAGGCCGGCAGATCAAGGTGGGCGTCAACCCGGACCTGATGGCGATGATGGAGCGCGGCATCCCGCTGGGCCGTGGCGGCACGCCCGAGGAGGCCGCGGGCTCGGTGTACCTGCTGTGCACGCCGGAGTCCAACTACATCAGCGGGCAGGTGCTGATCTGCGGCGGCGGGGTCTCGATCTGATCGACCCCCCGGCCGGCTCCGCCGGTCCGTTCCAGCCCGACCGGCGCATGAAAGGTTGTTCAGTTCATGAATCTGACGTTCAGTGACGAGGACCGCGTCTTCCAGCGCGGCGTGCGCGACTGGTTCGCGGCCAACACGCCGGAGGTCTTGCGGCGCAAGGTCGAAAGCGGCCAGATGCTGACCCGCGACGAGATCGTGGATTGGCAGCGCCGCCTGGACGAGCAGGGCTTTCTCGTCGTCGGCTGGCCGAAGGAACACGGCGGCCCGGGTTGGACGCCGACCCAGCGCTACCTGTACGACCTGGAACGCGCCGCCGCCAACGCGCCGGTGGGCCTGTCGATGGGCGTGATCATGCTGGGGCCGGTGCTGATGGCCTTCGGCAGCGACGCGCAGAAGGCGCGCTACCTGCCGCGCATTCGTCGCTGCGAGGACTGGTGGTGCCAGGGCTATTCCGAGCCCGGCGCGGGATCGGACCTGGCCAGCCTGGCGACGACCGCCGTGTCGGACGGCGACGACTACGTGATCAATGGCTCCAAGATCTGGACCACCTATGCGCACTGGGCCACCCACATGTTCTGCCTGGTGCGCACCGCCAACACCGGCAAGAAGCAGGAGGGCATCTCGTTCCTGCTGATCGAAATGGACCGTCCGGGCATCGAGGTGCGCCCGATCGTCTCGATCGATGGCGAGCACCATCTGAACCAGGTCTTCTTCGCCGACCTGCGCGTGCCGCGCAGCAACCTGGTCGGCCAAGAAGGGCAGGGCTGGGAGATCGCCAAGTACCTGCTCACGCACGAACGCACCAGCATCGCCGGCGTGGCCGAGTCGAAGGCGGCGATGGCCAACCTGCTGCGTTCGGCCGCCGAGCGCCGCTGGGCCGGCACTCGCCTGATCGACCAGCCGGGGATGGCGGCACGGCTGGCGCGCGCCGAGATCGACCTGACGGCACTCGAGTACACCAACCTGCGTGTGCTGTCGTCCACCGCGGCGGGCAAGGCGCCGGGCCCGGAGTCGTCGCTGCTCAAGCTGATGGGCACGGCCGTGCAGCAGACGCTGTCCGAGCTGGCGCTCGACATCGGCGCCGAGCAGGCCTGGCCCTGGCATCCCGAAGGCGCCTTGGCCGAGGCCGCGCATGTCCACTCGATGGAGCGCTATGCCTTCCTGCGCGCCTGCACCATCTACGGCGGCAGCGACGAGGTGCAGAAGACGGTGCTGGCCAAGTCCATGCTGGCCGGCGCCGCACGCTGAACGGAGTACATGCGCATGGACCTGAACCCCACCCCCGAACAGAAGATGCTGCGCGAGGCGGCGCACAAATACTTTCGTGCCGAGTATGGCTTCGACGCGCGCGCGCGGTCGCTGGCGTCCGACGGCGGCTGGGGCGCGGCGCACTGGGTGCGCTTCGCCGAGTTCGGCTGGCTCGGCCTGGCCCTGCCGGAAGCCGTGGGCGGCTTCGGCGGCATGCCCGAGCTGATCCAGGTGTGCGAAGCGATGGGCGCGGCGCTGTGCGTCGAGCCCTACCTCGCATCCACCGTGCTGGCGGCGCAGGCGGTGGCCGCTGCGGCCGACAGCGCGCAACAGCGGGCGCTGCTGGTGCCGCTGGTGGAAGGCCGCAGCAAGCTGGCGCTGGCGTACACCGAGGCCGAGTCCGGCCCCGCGCTCGAATGGGTCGAGACACGTGCAAGGCGACAGGGCAGCGGCTGGGTGCTCGACGGCCGCAAGACCGGCGTCGTCGGGCTGCCCTGGGCCGGCACGGTGATCGTCAGCGCCCGCATCGACGGCCAGCCGGGGGATCGCGACGGCATCGCGCTGTTCGCCGTGCCGGCCACGACCGGGGGTGTGGAGATCGTGGCCTATGCGCGCTACGACGGCCTGCGCAGCGGCGAGTTGCGGTTGACCGGGGCGCAGCTCGACGCGGGCGCGCTGCTGGGCGAGCCGGCGCGCGCCCTCGACGCGCTGGGGCGCGCGGTCGATCTCGCGACCATCGCCGCCTGTGCCGATGCGCTGGGCGCGATGTCGGCGGTGCTGCACAAGACCGGCGCCTACCTGGCCACGCGCAAGCAGTTCGGTGCGCCTTTGGCGAGCTTCCAGGTGCTGCAGCACCGCATGGTGGACATGTTCGCGGCGCTCGAGGCGTCGCGCTCGATGGTCGTGATGGCGGCGCTGCATGCCGATGCGGCACCCGACGAGCGTGCCCGCGCGGCGTCGGCGGCGAAGGTGGCCGTGGGCGAGCGCGCGCGCTTCGTCGCCCAGCAGGGCGTGCAGCTGCACGGAGGCGTGGGCATGACCGAGGAACTGGACATCGGCCATTACTTCCGCCGCCTGACGCTGCTCGAGAAGGCCGATGGCGGCATCGACCACCACCTGCAGCGGTTCGGACGGCTGCAGCGCAGGAACTTCGGGCCGTCGGCATGACGGTGATGCCTTCCTCCATATCGACGACCGACGAGGCGTTCGCGCGCAACCGCGATGCCTACCTCGCACGGGTTGCCGATCTGCACGCCCGCCGCGCGCGGGCGCTGGTCGGCGGGCCGGAGAAGGCGCGCCGCCTGCACAAGCAGCGCGGTCAGCTGCTGCCGCGCGAGCGGCTGGCGGCGGTGCTGGACCCCGGCTCGCCCTTCCTCGAATTCGGCCAGCTCGCCGGCGACGGCCTTTACGAGGGCGTGCCGCCCGGCGGCAGCATCATCACCGGCGTGGGCCTGGTCAGCGGCCGGCCCTGCATGCTGATGATCCACGACGCCACCGTGAAGGGCGCCACCTACTACGGCATCACCGCCAAGAAGCACGTGCGGGCGCAGATGTTCGCCTGGCAGCACCGTCTGCCGTGCATCACGATGGTCCAGTCCGGCGGCGCCAACCTGCCCGAGCAGGCGCACATCTTCCCGGATGACGGCCAGTTCGGCTCGATCTTCTACAACCAGATCCGCATGTCGGCCGAGGGCATCACGCAGATCGCCACCGTGCATGGGCCTTCGACCGCGGGCGGCGCCTACCTGCCGGCGCTGTGCGACATCGCGGTGATCGTGCGCAAGCAAGGCGCGATGTTCCTCGGCGGGCCTGAGCTGGTGTACGCGGCCACCAAGGAAGAGGTCGACGCCGAGACGCTAGGCGGTGGCGAGATGCACAGCCGTGTCAGCGGCGTCACCGACCACCTGGCCGAGAACGACGGCCACGCCATCGCGATCGTGCGCGACCTCGTCGCCCACCTCGGCACGCCGCCCAGGCAGCGCTGGGACGTGGCCCCGGCGCGGCCGCCGCTGCACGACCCTCGCGAGATCTACGGCATCGTCAGCGCCGACACGCGCCACCCCACCGACAACCGCGAGGTCATCGCCCGCCTGATCGACGGCAGCGAACTGCAGGAGTTCAAGCCGCTGTACGGCGACACGCTGATTTGCGGCTTCGCGCGCATCAAGGGCTTCCAGGTGGGCATCCTGGCCAACAACGGTGTCATCTTCTCCGAGGCCGCCGTCAAGGGCGCGCACTTCATCGAACTGGCCTGCCAGCGCGACATCCCATTGCTGTTCGTGGCCGACGTCTCCGGCTTCATGGTCGGCCAGGCGGTCGAGCGCGAGGGCATCGCCAAGCACGGCGCCAAGTTCATCACCGCGATGGCCTCGGCCAACGTGCCGCGCTACACGCTCATCACCGGCGGGTCGTACGCCGCGGCCTATCTGGCGATGTGCGGGCGCCCGTTCAAGCCGCATGCCATGCTGATGTGGCCCAGCGGCCGTGCTGCGCTGATGGGCCCGGAGCAGGCGGCCACCACGCTGACGATGGTGCGCGACCGCATCCACGAGCGCGAGGGCACGCGCTGGACAGACGAAGAGCGCGAGCGCTTCAAGCAGCCGATCCGCGAGCAGTTCGAGGCCTTCGCGAGCCCCTACAACTTCGCCTCCAACCTGTGGTGCGACATGGTGATCGACCCGCTGGAGACGCGCGACACGCTGGCCCTGTTGTTCGAACTGGCCGGCCGCCAGCCGCAACGCGAGACGCGCTTCGGCGTGTTCAGGATGTGATGACGATGCTCGGTTCCGTGCTCCAAGGCCTGCGCGTCGTCGACCTGACGCAGAACGTGGCCGGACCCTACTGCACGCAGATCCTCGCCGACCTTGGCGCGGAAGTGATCAAGATCGAACGGCCGGGCAGCGGCGACGACGCGCGCGCCTGGCGGCCACCCGAGATCGGCGGCATGTCCACCGGCTTTGCCGCGCTGAACCGCAGCAAGAAGAGCGTCGCGCTCGATCTGGACCGGCCCGAGGGCCAGTGCATCGTGGCGCAGCTGGCCGCCGGTGCCGACGTGCTGGTGCACTCGCTCAAGCCCGGCAGTGCCGAAGCGCGCGGGCTGGGGGACGAGCCTCTGCGGGCCGTCAATCCGCGGCTCGTCTACTGCGCCATCAGCGCCTTTGGCGAGGTCGGGCCGATGCGCGGCCTGCCCGGCTACGACCCGCTGATGCAGGCCTTCACCGGCATCATGAGCGTCACCGGCCACGAGGGCGACGAGCCGGCGCGGGTGGGCGTCTCGCTGATCGACCTGGGCACCGGCATGTGGGCGGCGATGGCGGTGCTCGCGGCGCTGCTGCAGCGCGCCGGCACCGGACAGGGCATGCGCGTGGGCGCCAGCCTGCTCGAGACCGGCTTGGCGTGGATGGCGGTGCCGATCGCGAACTACCTGGCCACCGGCCGGCTGCCGCGCAAGATGGGCTCGGGCATGGCGATGATGGTGCCCTACGAGCTGTACGACACCGCCGATGGCCAGGTGTTCATCGCAGCGGCCAACGACCGGCTGTTCGCCCGCATCTGCGACGCGCTCGGGTGCCCCGAGCTGGCGCGCGACCCACGCTTTGCCGACAATCCCTCGCGCGTGGGCCACCGCGACGCGCTGCACGAGGCGCTGGAAGCGCACACACGGTCGCGCAGCACCGCCGATTGCATAGAGCGGCTGCGCGCCGCCGGTGCGCCGTGCAGCGAGCTGAACAACGTGGCCCAGGTGCTGGACCAGGAGCAGGTGCACGCCCTGAAGCTGTTGACCGAGGTGCCGCTGCCCCTGGCGGGTGGGCACCGCGCGATCGGCCTGCCCTTCCACAGCGGCGGCCAGCGCGGCCGTGCGCCCGCCGCTCCGCCAGTGCTCGGGGCCGACACCGCGGACGTGCTCGGCGCGCTGGGGCTGGACACGGCGGCGCAGGCGGCGCTCAAGCGCCAGGGCGTGACCGGCTGAACCTCATCGGAAGGACCTGTTCCCACATGGCCATGAACTTCGACTACACCGAGACCCAGGCCCAGATCCGGGCGGCCGTGAAGGACTTGTGCGCGCGCTTCGGCCCCGAGTATTGGCGGCAGCTCGCGCAGGACGGCAAGTACCCCGAGACCTTCGTCGATGAGATGGCAAAGGCCGGCTGGCTGGCCGCGCTGATCCCCGAGGAGTACGGCGGCGCCGGCCTGCCGCTGCTCGACGCCTGCCTGATCCTGCAGGAGATCAACCAGAACGGCGCCAGCGCGGTGCACTGTCACGCGCAGATGTACACGATGGCGTCGATCATGCGCCACGGCAGCGAGGCGCAGAAGCGCCGCACGCTGCCTCGCATCGCCGACGGCAGCCTGCGCCTGCAGGCCTTCGGCGTGACCGAGCCCGACGCCGGCTCCAACACGCTGGCGATCAAGACCTTCGCGCGCCGCGTGCCGGGCGGCTACGTGCTCAACGGCCAGAAGATCTGGACCTCG
>JACRBA010000116.1 GCA_016213265.1 Burkholderiales bacterium
GGTCGCCCGCGGCGAGGTCGGCGGCGGCCAGCAGGTACCAGCCCGCCGCGTTGTCCGGGAAAGCGTCTGTCACGGCGAGCGCCGCGCGTCGTGCCCAGGCAGCTTGGGTGAGCGGTATGCGCCGCGCCCGCTCGATGAGCAACGCCTCACTGCCGGGCGCCCGAGCGAGCGCGGTCTCGAAAGCCTGCCAGATGCGCGGCGGGTCGGCGGGCAAGCTGTAGTCGACCCGGGCCAGTGCGCCCAGCTCGCCGGTCGGTGGCGGCGGGCGTGGCCAGCACCGGCCTTCCATGCCAACGCTACGTGAGCTGAAGGGCGCACGCAGCCACAACGGCACCAGCTCGCGCAGCGCCGGCACCGCCACCTGCAGCAACGCCGCGATCAGCACAAGCTGCCAGAGTCGTCGGGTGGTCATGGTCGGGCCTCGGTCGGCAGCAGCCGCGCCGGCGCGGCGGCGTCCATGGACTGGCGCAGCAGGTCCGCGTCGGAGCCGGTGGCGATGGATTCGAGCCACGCAATGGTCTTGGTCTCGTGCCTGATGGCCGGTGCCTGAACGCCCCAGGAGCAGAGCAGCAGGATCGCGGCCATCGTGATAAGCAGCGCACGGGTCGCCTCGCCGCAGCGGCGCGGGGGTGCCCAGAGCCCGACCACCGCAGCCGGAGCCACGCCAGTCAGGAGCATCGCGCAGAGCAGCGCGTACCTGGCTCTGTTGCTCTCTTCGGCGTAGGCAAAGTAGCCCCGGCTGATGCTCCACAGCAGCAGCGCCATCACGGCCAAACCGACCGGCACCGCCAGCCAGGCGCCGCGTGGCGCAGGTCTTGCTCCGCGCGGACAACAGTGCGCGAGCGACAAGGTTAGCAGCGCCGCCAGTCCGAGCGCGAGCGTGGCTGTCGTCGCGAGGATGTAGGCGGAGAGGTGGCGTTGGCCCGCCTTGGCCGCTGCCGAGGCCTCGCGGCGCAGCGACCGGGTGCGCCCGGCGACGGTGCGCGCCGCGCTGTCGTGCAGCCAAAGCGCCAGCTCGCGATGGCCCTCGGCGGAGAGCTGGTCTTCCAGTCGCTGCGCGTCGCGGGCCAGGCGCGCCAGGTAGGCCGCGTCGGAGGACTTGGTGTTGCGCGGCCCCAGCACGGCCGGGTCGCGGTAGGCGATGGCGCACACCGCGAAGCCGGCCAGCGTGGGCACGATCTGCGGTGACTCGTCGCGCCAGCGCGCGCTCATGGCCGCGAGTTGGCAGCGCTCCGTCGGCGTCGAGCCAGGCCCTGCCAGGTCGCGCACCAGCTCGCGCACTCGCGCCAGTGGGGGCATGGTAGAGACGTTCGTGGCCACCGACAGGGCGTTGAGGCGTCGGTAGCCAGCGCACTCGAGATGCCGCTGAACCGCGGCAACTGCCTGGCGCGAGCCGTCGTCGAGGCGCAGCGCATGGTTGCCGCGGACCACATGCGCCCGAGCCGCCTGACGCTCGCCGGCTTCGGCCTCGGCCGCCGCCAGCAGGTACCAGCCCACGGCGTTGTCGGATGCCTGGCGGGTGGCGGCCAGCGCGGCTTGGCGGCGCGCCGGGAGCGTCTGCTCGTGCGTGTCCGACCGATACCAGGCTTGCAGATGGACCGCGCGTCGAATGACCAGGAGTTCGTTGCCGGGCGCTTGAGCCAAGGCGCGGTCGAAGGCCTGCTGGTCGCCCTCGAGCGACTCGCCGCTGGCCCGTTCGGCGGTGGCCAGCAGCGCCAGTGGGTCGCGCGGCTCACTGCGCGCGCGCCACAGCCGGGTGCCTGGCCTAAGCTCCGGGTCCAGCAGACGGTGCGGCCAAGGCGGGCTCAACCAGAAACCGATACGCTCCCGCAGCGCCGGCACCGCCACTTGCAGCACCGCCGCGACCAGCACCAGGTACCAGAGTCGCTTGGCCATGAGAGCACCCCCCGTAGGGTACGCCTGACAACCAGAGCGGTCCCCGTGGGGCGGCCGTTCCCTACCTGGGCAGTGGCCGCGCCGGCGCTGCGGCGTCCATGGCGGCGCGCATCGGGCCAAGCTCGTCGTGAGCCGCCTGTCGCAGCGACGCGATGATGGCCTGGCGCTGCCCGACGACCGGCGCCTGACCGGCCCAGGCCAGCAGCAGCCAGAGCCCGGCGGTGGGCAGCAGCAGCGACAGGGCGCAGCCGCGGATCAGCGCGCGTGTGCGGCGCGGATCGCTCAGCCCCGACTGCCGAGCTGCCGCCTGGCCGACCAGGCGCGCGGCCAGCAAGCCGACCACCAACGGCGCCCAGCCCAGCCACCACAGCGCATCGCCGACCCCGCGGAGTCGGTCCGGGTCGCCCATGTAGCAGGTCCCAACGGCCACGCATCCGACGCTGGTCGATGCCACGTAGGCCAGCGTCAGCAGCAACGGCACCGCCCGCCGCGCGCGAGCGGCGGCCCCCGCTGACGGCCGCTCGCGCCGGCTCAGCGCCAGCGCCACGCAGGCGGCCAGCAGGATCAGCGCGCCGCGCAGCATGGCCTGCACCCACGAGGCCGTGCCGGCGTAGACCGGCACATGCTCCACGGCCTCCGGCAGCGAGCTGGCGGGCCCGGACTTGGCGGCCCTGAAGCGGCGCGCTTCGCCGGTCAGCCAGTCGGCCTGGGCCTGCCGCCCGGCGGCCCGCAGGGCGTCGGCCAGCCGCCGCGCACCGGCGCAGAGCAGATCGGCGCGCTGCATGCGTGTCATGTCCTTCTGGCTCGTTTGGCGGGTCTGGTCGTCGGCCAACGCGATGGCCTCCACGGCCACGCCCACCAGCGCGGGTATCGACTGTGTCGCGCCATCGCGCAGGCGCGCGCCCATGGCCGCGATCTCAAAGCGCTCGGCCGGCGTGGCGGACTCGCGCAGGGAGCGCGCCAACCGCCGGTAGGTCGACAGTTGGCCGAACAGATGGCCGTTGACCGCCGACATCCAGCAGCCCATCTCACTGTCGCCGGTGCTGCGTCGGTGGCGGGCGTTGGCCTGTATCAGCTCGCGGTCGTATTCGTCGGCGCGCGGGCAGCGGTTGCCGCGGGCCACGGCGGCCAGGGCCGCGGCGCGATGGCCGTCGTCGACCTCGCAGGCGGCCAACAGGTACCAGCCGACCGCGTTGGCCGGCGCGCCGAGGGTGGCTGCCGTGGCGGCCTCGCGGATGGCGCGTGCTTCGCTGGCGGGCCGATCTTCAAGGGGGAAGGCGCGCAGGCGGAGCGCGGAGCGGATGAGCAGCGGCTCGTCGCCGGGCATGCGCGCTTGGGCGGCCCGCAGCCCGGACCACGCGTCCGCGGCGGTGCGGGTCTGGTAGCTCGCGCGAATTGCCGCCGCCATGGCCGCCGCGGCATCGCGTGGCTCCGCCGGCGGCCGGCCCAGGCGACGCCCGGCCTCGCCCACCGCGAGGGCGGCTGGGCTTGGCCACGGTCGCCCGAGCCACAGGCCGCTGACCTCGCGCAGCTCAGGCAGAGCCACTTGCAGCACCGCCGCCAGCAGCAGCAGCGCCCACAGCAGGCGGTGCGCCGCGCGGCCAAGGTCACGAGTTGCGGCCATGACCGTCCCCCTCAGCGCGCGCGCTCGGCCTCGAGTGTCGGCAGTGGCCGCGCCGGCGCTGCTGCATCCATGGCCTGGACCATGCCGCTGGTCTCGTTGAAGCCGTAGGTCGCCAACTGGTTGGCCACGGCGTGGCGGTGCGTGACGCACGGTCCTTGCGCGGCCCAGGCCAGCAGCAGCAACAGTCCCGCGGTGGGCACCAGCAGCGCGCGCGTCGAGGCGCGGGCGAAGCTGGCGCAGTCCAGGCTGGTGGCGTCGAGGTGGCGGCGCTGGTAGGCCCGAGTGACCACGCGCAGCAGCCCGAGGCTGCAGAACAGCGGCAGCGGCACC
>JACRBA010000115.1 GCA_016213265.1 Burkholderiales bacterium
ATACCACCAGCCAAGTATGCCGAAGAGCTACGTCGACAAGGCGGTGACGCGGCACGGCACTCCACCCCCACGCAGATCCATTAACCTTCAACCCCAGGACCCCTGCCGAATGACTGGTACGGCTGAAGGGGGCAGGTCAGGAACGCTTGGGCGACGGTGACGGCGCGCCTCTCGCGCCCAAAACCTATCGATCCGACCTCATCGAATTTGAGGGGGATGACAAGGCGCGATTGCAGGCGCTCCAACACATCGATCCCAGCTTCTCCGAAGTCTTTTTCGGCTCGTTTCCCGTGCTGGTGGAAGGCGACACCGAGCATGCGGCATTCATGTCGGCCATCCTTGAACGAGAACATGCACTGATGGATGTGGTCACCGTCATTCGAGCGCGAGGAAAGGCAATCCTGGTTCCTTTGGTGAAGGTGCTGACCCACTTCAAGATCGATTTCGGCATCGTTCATGACGCAGACCCACCGTTCAAACGAAACGGCGACAAGAATGGCATGTGGACGGAGAACGACAAGATTCGAGATGCTGTGACCGCAGCGCGTGCCGCTGGGCTCACCGCTCGTCATCGAATAAGCATTCCAGACTTCGAGAGGTTCCTGGGCGGCGATGAGGAGTCGAAAGACAAACCGCTGAACACCTACCTTGTAGTGTCAAAGGATGATGGCTTGGCGACCAGTGTCCAAGCACTCATCCGAGACCTGATGGCGTCGGACCAGCATGAGCCCTTTCCTCCAGGCGCCTTGGGTGCGGGCAGCTACCTGACATGGCTCGATGCCGAGGTCCAAGGCTGGGCCAAGGCAAATGGTGCCTCCGAGGAGATTCGATACAAGGGTAAAGGCGCTTGATTCGAGCGGTTGACCCTAGGTCTTCGTGTTGATCCGCTCAGTGTGCCATGGCACACTGACGGCACATCGACCATGAAGATCTGGGAGCGTTGGCGACAAATGACCACGGCTCGGATCACGGAAGTCGTTGATTTCATTGTTCCTGACCTTTCACCACTCTTTGCTCCGGTTGCGCCGGGGATGATTCGTAATGCGAAGGTCGGGAGTTCGACTCTCTTCACCGGCACCACACACGAAGACAGGCCCGCGTCGCACGACGCGGGCCTTTTTTCTGGCGCCTGCCGCGAGCCCCGTGATGGATGCACGCGCGCCCCGTCAACCCTGGGGGCGGATGGCCGAAGCCCTGGCATTGCCCAGGAGCTGCCATGCGCGTGTCCCCCTTCGTCGCCCTGCCCGGTGCCCTCGCGTCGGCCGCCGCCCTCGCCTCGGGCGAGCCTGGCCTGACCGCCATGGAAACGCGCTGGCTGCAGGGCGCCGCCCCGGTGATCGCCTGGGCCGAGGCCCAGGGCATGCCGCTGGACATCGTGGTGCAGCCGCAGGATGCGCCGGGGCTGGCCCCCATGGCGCTGGCCTTCGAGGCGGGGCGCTGCCAGCTCGTGCTGTCGCTGCGCGGCAACCCGTTGGCCGCGCAGGCGCTGGCCGAGGTGCCGGCCGGGCTGGAGCGCCCGGCGCTGGCCCTCATGGCCGCGCATGAGCTGGGCCATTGCCGCCGCTGGCTGGACGGCGCCTGGCGCGGCGTGCCGGCCGGGTTCCAGCCCGCCGATGCGGCGGAGCCGGCCGGGCTGGCCGAGGCGCTGCGCCCGGCCTGGCGCGAGATGCGAGACACGCGGCGCGAGGAGGGCTACGGCGATCTGGTGGGCCTGGCCTGGACCGCCGACCACCAACCGCAGCATTACCCCGCGCTGCACGCCTGGCTGGTGGCGCAGCGCGCCGCCGAGCCGGCCGGCGGGCACCACGACACGCAGGCCTGGCTGGCGCTGGCGCCCCGGGTGACCGCCTTCAGCGCGCCCGGCCCGGCGGTGTCGCTGTTCGAACGCGCCCTGCCGCTGTGGCGGGCGGGCCTGGAGGGCGCCCAGGCCCCGCAGTGACAGCCCCGCAGTGACAGCCCTGCAGTGACGCCCCCGGCCCGCCGACCGCGCCCTCAGGGCGCGTCCGGCAGGCGGAATCCCAGCCCGATCTGCGCGCCGTAGATGGGGTAGCGCACGCGGCAGCGGTAGCCGCGCAGCCGGCCTGCGTCCCAGCCCACCGCCTGGCAGGCCTGGCGCACCAGCTCGGTGTAGCGCGGGTACTCGGGCATGCGGAATGTGTCGGGGCCGCGGCCCAGGAACTGCACGCTCTCGAGCGTGTCGATGCGGTCGGCCTGGCGCGAGGCGTCGTCGGGGTGGGCCACGCCGCGCACCACGGTGTCCAGCACCTGCAGCTCGGGCTGCACGCCGGGCCACACGTCCTCGTGCAGCAGCACGTCCACGATGAAACAGGCCGTGGGCGGCTCGGCCTGGCCGCCGATGCCGGTGGTGGCCGAGCTGTCGGGGCCGCGCCAGGCGCGGTGCATGCCGTGCAGGTGCTGGGCGCACACCAGGTCGGCGCCGGGCAGCGGCACGCGGCCGAGCGGCAGGCCGCCCACCGTCGTCTGCACCACGTCGCCCAGGCGCTCGGTGTGCACGGCCTCGGGCGGCACGCTGGAAAAGCCCGGCATCAGCACGTCCGCCATGCTGCGCAGCGGCTGGCCCGCCAGGCCGGTGATGGCATGGCGCTGCCCATCCTCGCGCTCGGGCATGAGGGTGTAGCCGAACAGGTGCAGCACGCCGGACGGGCGCGTGCGCCGGCAACCCAGCACGCCGTCCAGCCCCAGGCAATCGAGCCGGCCCGGCTCGGCGCCCGGGTGCAGGATGCCGGTGGTGAAGACCAGGTCGGCCTGCACGCCGCGCAGTGCGCTCATGGCCTTGAAGGCCGCCGCCTTGTGGCGCAGCTCGAAGCTGGCACGCGACTCGTGCACCCAGTCGCTCAGCACCGCGTCGAGGGTGGCGCGGTCGCCCACCTGGGTGTCGACGAAGGCCTCGTAGTTCTCGATGGCCTGCTGCACCCGGGCCACGCAGTCGGGCCCCGCCCCGGCGCGGCTGGCGCCGCGCAGCATCTGGCGCAGGGCCTCCTGCCCCGGGATGGAAGCCAAGGTGGCCAGGGGGTCGCCCTGGCGCACCGAGGACATCAGCCGGCTGACGACCGACTGGCTCAGCTGCAGCGTGGCCTGCAGGGCCTTCTGGTCGCGCCGGCCGGCCGCGGCCAGGCGGTCCAGCATGTCGGCCACCGAGAGCTGCAGCGCCTCGCCCACGGCCTCGGCCTGGCGGCGCAGGGCCAGATCGACCGGCTGGCCGCTGGCGGAAGGATCGGTCTTCAAGGACATGGCGGCAGCATAGCCCGTCGACCGTCAAGTATTCTCAGCATATTTCAGGATCATGTGGACGCCCCGCCCATCCGCCCCTAAGCTGGGCGCTCCATGACCTGCACCGCCCGAAGGAGGGCCCCGTGACCCACTTGCGCACCCCTGTGCTCGGCCGCCTGGCACTGGCCGCCGGCACCGCCACCACGCTGGCCGCCCTGGCCACCGCCCTCACCGCCCCGCCGGCCGCCGCCGCGCCCGCCACGGCCTGGGAGGGGGCACGCACCCCGGCGCAGCGCCTGCAGGCCGCCCAGGCCCATGCCGCCCGCCAGCGCGCCGCCCTGCCGCGCGCCCTGGCCGAGACCGACAGCACGCCGCCGGTGCTCGAGCGCTTCAGCGTGGCCGGCGACGTGGACGCCCGTTCGCCCATTCCCTCGGCCACCCTGCGCCTGGCGATGAGCGACGACCTGTCGGGCCTGCAGACCTGGATCGTCACGCTCGTCGGCCCCTCGGGCCAGATGGTGCAGCGCGTGGAAGGCGTGGCCACCGGCCAGCGGCGCCTGGCGGGCGGCGTGTCGGTGGGTGGCACGCCCGTGGCGGTGGTGCCGTTCACGGCCTACACCGAGCCGGGCACCTGGACGGTGGAATCGCTGTTCGTCTCCGACAACGCCTACAACATGCGCATCTACGACCGCGAGGCGCTGGCGGCCCTGGGACGCACGAGCTTCACCGTGCGCAACGACGGCGGCCACGACAAGGAAGCCCCGCAGATGGTGCGCGGTGTGCTGCAGACGCCGCGCGTGTCGCTGAGCGCCACGCCGCCGGGCACCTGGCCGGGCCGCCTGCCCTACCTGGCCGCGGCCATCCACACCACCGACACCGGCAACGGCGTGGTGGCGGGCGCCAGCAGCGCCATCCTCACCTTCTGCCTGCCCGACCGCTACGGCGACTGCGTGGACCGCTTCGAACTGCCCGGCCAGGTGGCCGAGCTGGGCCGCGCGACGAACGTGATCCGCGTCGGCGCCGAGGCGCGAGCCGACCTGACACCCGGACGCTACGTGCTCTACAGCGTGTACATCGAGGATGCCGCGCGGAACTTCCGCTACATGATGGCCGGCGACACGGATTTCTCCGCCTACTTCCCCAACCCGACGCTGGTCATCACGCCCTGACGCCGCGGCCCGCGTGGGCCCGTGGGCTCACGCGGCCGTGCGCCGCCTGGCCTCGGCCAGCGCGGGCTGCAGTTCGGCCTCGTCCACCGGCTTGGTGAAGTGGAAGTCGATGCCGGCAGCCGCCGTGCGCTGCCGATCGGCCTGCTGCCCCCAGCCGGTGACGGCCACGATGGTGAACGCATCGCCGCCCGGCAGGGCGCGCAGGCGCTGCGCCACCTCGTAGCCGTCCATGCCGGGCATGCCGATGTCGAGCAGCACGAGCTGCGGGCGAAAGGCCGCCGCGCGGTCCAGCCCCTGCATGCCGCCATAGGCGGTCTGCACCTCATGGCCGCGCTGCCGCAGCAGCTCCGACAGGCTGTCGGCCGCATCGGCGTTGTCGTCGATCACCAGCACGCTCTCGCGCCCCAGCGCCGGCGACTCGGCCGGCGAGCTCACCGGCGCCTGGTCGCCCGGGTGCCAGGGCAGGCGCATGACGAACTCGGCGCCCCGGTCGGGCCCGTCGCTGTGGGCCTGCAGCGTGCCGCCGTGCAGCTCGGCCAGCCCGCGCGCCAGCGCCAGGCCCACGCCGAGGCCACCTTCCTTGAACACCGCCGGTGCGGTGCCCTGCGAGAACATCTGGAACACGGCCTCCAGCTGGTCGGCCGGGATGCCGATGCCCTGGTCGCGCACGCGCACGCAGGCCTGCTCACCGTCGCCCCAGGCCTGCACCTCGATGGGCGCGCCGTCGCCGGAATAGCGCGACGCGTTGGCCAGCAGGTTGGCCACCACCTGCGACAGGCGCAGCGGATCGCCATGCACCACCAAGGGGGTGTCGGGCACCACCACGTGAAGCGCCTGGCGCTTGGCCTGCACCTGCGGCAGCACGGTCTCCACCGCCGAGCGCACGACCTCGGCCAGCTCCACGCGCCGACGGTGCAGGCGCATGCGCCCGCGCGTGATGCGCGAGACGTCCAGCAGGTCGTCCAGCAGCAGCGCCATGCGGGCCGCCTGGCGGTCGATCACCTCCACGCTCCATTGCCGGCGCTCGGGCGAGACGCCCGGCGAGCGCGCCAGGGCCGCGGCCTGCCGGATGGGCGCCAGCGGGTTGCGCAGCTCGTGCGCCAGCGTGGCCAGGAAGCGGTCCTTGCGGCGGTCCGCCTCGCGCAGCGCCTCCTCGGCCGCCCGCAGCTGGGTGGAATCGAAGTAGTAGCAGACCACGCCGTCCTGCCCGTCGGGCAGGCGCAGCCGGTGCAGCTCCCACTCGTAGGATTCGACGGCGTCCACGTCGGCCCGGCGGTTCACGAACCGCGGCGCGCGGTAGGGCTCGCCGGTGCGCAAGGTGTGGACGAACGCCGCGTGCACCTCGCGCGCCACGGCATCGGGCCAGATGGTGTGCAGCGCCTCGGCCAGGTCGCGCCCTTGCAGCGGCCGCACGTTGACGAACGCGCCCTCGCGCGCCCCGTGGTTCACCTCGCGCAGCCGCAGCTGCGCATCCACCACATAGACGCCGAAGGGGGCGTGCTCGATCAGCGCGAAGAAGGTGCGCTCGCTGCGGCGGAACGCCTGCTCGCGCAGCCGCTCATGCTCGTGGTCGCGGGCCCGCGCCTGCTCGGCGAAGCGCCACAGCGACTCGGCGATCGCCTGGTCGATGGCCTCGTTGAAGCGCACGAACTCGTCGAGCCCGTCCATCGAAGCGGGCGACTGTGCCGCTGACCACCGGCGGATCACCGACGCGCGCAGCGCCCGGAACTCGGCCACCAGCTCGTTGATGTCGAAGCCCTGGCTGAACCGGTGGCTGCCGTGCTCCTCGGCATGTGTGTCCGCCTCCGAGTGGCGCGGCGCCAGCCCGTGGGACTTGGCCAGCTGCTCGCCCGGGCTCTGGCTGCTGGTGATGTCGGCGGCGATCGCGCGCAGCATCGCCTCGGCGTGGTCGCGCAGCTCGTCTTCCTGGCGGTGGGCGCAGCCCGGCAGTGTGCGTGCGAAGCCCACCCAGTCGGCCACCAGGCCGTCCATGTCGTCGAGGATGAAGGTGTGAAGGTCCATGCGTGCGAAAGGCCACACGGCCCCACGCCAAGGCCGGCCATGGCTCGGTCAGGCAAGCGCCGATCCCGCGGCCGCACCGACCTCAGAATCCCCCCATGGACGCCACTTCCCTGCCCTTCAGCCCCGCGGCCGAGCGCAACCGCGGCCCCATCCTGGCGGCCCTGCAGGCCTTGCTGCCCGCGCGTGCGCGGGTGCTCGAGATCGCCGCCGGCACGGGCCAGCACGCGGCCCACTTCGCCGCCGCCCAGCCGGGCTGGCGATGGCTGCCCACCGAGGCGGACGAGCGCCTGCACGGCACCATCGCGGCCCGCAGCGCCGCCCTGGCACAGGTGGAGCCGCCCCAGCGGCTGGACGTGCGGCACTGGCCCGCCGGGGGCGCGGTGGGGGCGGCCTCGGCCTTTGACGCCGTCTACTGCGCGAACCTGCTGCACATCTCGCCGTGGGCCACCACGCCCGCGCTGATGGCCGGCGCCGCGTGGGTGCTGCGGCCCGGCGGCCTGCTGGTGGTCTACGGCCCCTTCCTGCGCGGCGACGGCACGGACGCACCCAGCAACCTGGCCTTCGATGCCGACCTGCGTGCCCGCGACCCGGCCTGGGGGGTGCGCCTGCTGCGGCAGGTGCTGGCCGAGGCGGGCGCGGCCGGGCTGCAGGCGCTGCCGCCGCAGGAGATGCCGGCCAACAACCTGCTGCTGGCCTGGCGCCGCCCGGGCGCCGGCGACCTCAGCGGCTGATTTCCGCCTGGCGGCGCGCGAACATCGCCAGCACGCCCTCGGCCACCTCGCGCGCCAGGCCGTCGCGGCCCTCCGCGTCGGCCAGGGTGCGGGCCTCGTCGCTGTCGGCCGCGGGCTCCTCGTCGCCACCCAGCAGGGCGATGGTGCGCAGCACCGGCCCCAGCTCGGCGTCGTTGCGCCAGGCCTCCCAGGCGGCCGGGTCCAGGTCCACCGCCTGCAGGAAGCCGGCACACCAGTCGGCGGCGTCGATCCACTCCTCGCCGCGCTGGCCCTCGAGCTCCACCACGCTGAACAGGGGCTCCCAGGCGCCCAGGCCGTGCGCGCTGTCGGCGCGGGCGGCGTGCTCGCGCAGCGCCACGGCAATGGCCTGCAGGTGGCGCAGCGCCAGCAGCACCGCGCGCTTGCGCTGGCGGCCGCTGGCAAAGGGCTGCCCGTCCGGGCCGTCGCCACCCCACAGCTGGGGCAGCCAGTCGGCCGTGGGCCAGGTGTCCAGCCAGGTGGGCGGCGCCAGCAGCATGGCGGTGAGGAAGCCGTCCACGCCCTCCACGTTCATGGCGCCGTCCACCGGCAGGCCCTGCAGCAGGTCGTCGAAATCCTGCAGCTCCTGGTCGTCCAGGGGCAGGTGGTTGGAGGCACGGTCGAACTGCGGGTATTGCATGGCGGCGCGGCGCGCGGCAAGGGGCCGCGAGCCGGGCCGAGATTGTGCCCGGGGCGGGTTACGCTCACGGGGTTGCACCGAGGAGAGCCCCCATGAACCCGCGCCCCACCCGCCCCCGCCCTCTCACCCCCACGCGCCGCCAGGTGCTCGCCGCCACGCTGGCCATGGCCGGCGCCGCCGCGCTGCTGGGCACCGGCCCCGCCGCGGCCCAGGGCGCCGCCCAGCCGCTGGCGGGCAAGACGGTGCGCCTGTTGGTGGGCTTTCCGGCCGGCGGCGGCACCGACGCCATCGCCCGCATCCTGGCCGAGCAGTTGAAGGACGAACTGGGCGCCACCGTGATCGTGGAAAACAAGCCCGGCGCCGGCGGCCAGCTCGCCGCGCAGACCCTGAAGACCGCGGCCCCGGATGGCACCACGCTGTTCCTCAGCCACGACCACACCATCTCCATCCTGCCGCAGGTGGTGAAGACGCCCGGCTTCGACCCGGCGACCGATTTCGTGCCCGTGGCCGGCTTCGCCACCTTCGTCAATGCCTTCGCCGTCTCGGGCGGCACCCCCGCCAAGGGCTTCGGCGAGTACGTAGCCTGGGTGCGCTCGGCCGGCGGCGGCAAGGGCGCCGTGGGCATCCCCGCGCCGGCTTCGGTGCCCGAGTTCCTGGTGAAGCTCATCGCGCAGAAGTACCAGCTCGACCTGGTGGCCGCGCCCTACCGCGGCAGCGCACCGATGATGGCCGACATGCTCGGCAACCAGATCGCCGCGGGCGTGGGCAGCATCCCCGACTTCATCGAGAACCACCGCCACGGCAAGCTGCGCGTGGTGGCGGTGCTGGGCAGCCAGCGCCAGGCCGCCCTGCCCGAGGTGCCCACCTTCGCCGAGCTGGGGCTGGCCGGCTTCGAGGACGTGCCCTACTACGGCGTGTTCGCCCCGGCTGGCACACCGCGCCCGGCGATCGACCAGTTCTCCGCCGCCCTGGCCAAGGTGCTGGCCCGCCCGCCGGTGCGCGAGCGCCTGGCCGCCATGGGCCTGACCGTGGGCCACATGACCGGCGAGCAGCTGGGTCAGCGCGAGCGCGCCTACACGGCCACGTGGTCGCGCATCATCAAGTCCACCGGCTTCGTGCCGCAGTGACACGATGACCCCATGACACCGGGCTACGCCTTCTTCACCACGCCCGCAGGCTGCTGCGGGCTGGCGTGGGACGCGCGCGGCGCGGTGCTGGGCGGCCAGCTGCCCGAGGTGGGCATGGCCGACCCCGAGGCGCTCACCCGGGCGCGCATGGTGGCCCGGTATCCCTGCCTGGGCGAGATCACCGAGCCGCCACCGGCCATCGCTGCGGTGCTGTCACGCCTGGCCGCCGCGCTGCAAGGCGCGCCCGACACGCTCGACGACGTGCCACTCGCCGACGAGGACGTGCCTGAATTCCATCGCCGCGTGTATGCCCTGACGCGGCGCATCGCGCCGGGCCACACCCGCACCTACGGCGAGCTCGCCGCCGAGCTGGGCGGCCCCGGCGTGGCGCGCGCCGTGGGGCAGGCGCTGGCGCGCAACCGCTTCGCCCCGCTGGTGCCCTGCCACCGCGTGCTGGCCGCCGGTGGCGCGTCCGGCGGGTTCTCGGGCCCGGGCGGCGTGGTGGCCAAGCTGCGGCTGCTGCAGGCCGAGGGTGCCCGCCTGGGCGGGGCCGCCCACGTGCAGCCCGGCCTGTTCGACGGCTGACCCCGCCTCACCGTCACGGCAAACCCGCTATCGTGCGGGCTTCGCACACATTCCCATTCCCAGGAGGACGGCCCCCATGGACGCCAGCTCGACCACCCCGCTCATGCCCACCGACACGCCGCGCAGCGTCAATGCCGACCGCGGCGTGGCCTGGTGGGCCGACGCCTGGGCGCTGTTCATGAAGCAGCCCGGCATGTGGCTGGTGCTGGGCCTGCTGTTCATCGTGGCCGTCGGCCTGCTGAGCGTCATCCCGGTGCTGGGCCAGCTGCTGCTGCCGCTGGCGCTGCCCGGGCTGGTGGGCGGCTGGGTGCTTGCCACCCGCAAGCTGCAGGGCGGTGGCACGCTGGAGCCGGGCGACATCGTGCTCGGCTTCAAGGAGCCGGTGATGACGCCGCTGCTGGTGCTGGGCGGCATCGCCCTGGCCGCCGGGGTGGCCATGACGGCGGTGATGTGGATGTTCGGCGTGGGCTCGGTCATCGGCATGGCCATGGGCGGCGCCATGGGCAGCACCGGCGGTGTGCTGGCCGCGCTCGGCATGGGCGCCGTGGGGCTGCTGCTGGTGCTGGCGCTGAGCGTGCCGGTGGCCATGGCGTTCTGGTTCGCGCCCACGCTCGTGGTGGTGCGTGGCACGGCCCCCATCGAGGCCCTGAAGCTGAGCTTCCAGGCCTGCCTGCGCAACATCGTGCCCATGCTGCTCTACGGCATCCTCTACGTCGTGGCCTCGGTCATCGCCAGCGTGCCGGCCATGCTGGGCTGGCTGCTGCTGGTGCCGGTGAGCCTGATCACGCTGTGGACGTCCTACCGCGACGTGTTCGGTGACTGACATGGCGGGCGGTGTGGGCGAGGCCGGTGCACCGGCGCGGATGCGGGTGCTGAGCCTCATCCCGCCGATGACGCAGCTGAACACGCCCTACCCCTCCACCGCCTACCTCACCGGCTTCCTGCGCTCGCGCGGGGTGGACGCGCGCCAGGCCGACCTGGCGCTCGCGCTGGTGCTGCGCCTGCTCTCGCGCCCCGGCCTGGTCGCGCTGCGCGAGCGCGTGCAGGCCCTTCCGCCAGCGCGCCAGACACCCGCCACCCGTCAGTTCGATGCGGCGTACGACGCCTACGCCGCCACGGTGGAGCGCGTCATCGCCTTCCTGCAAGGGCGCGACGCCACGCTGGCCCACCGCATCGCCACGCGCGCCTTCCTGCCCGAGGGCCCGCGCTTCGCGTCGCTGGGCGTGTACGACGAGCTCTACCCCGACGACGCCGACCCGCTGGCCTGGGCCTTCGGCGCCCTGGGGCTGCAGGACCGCGCGCGCCACCTGGCCACGCTGTACCTGAACGACCTGGCCGACGTGCTGCGCGACGCGGTGGACCCGCGCTTCGAGTTCGTGCGCTACGCCGAGCAGCTGGCCACCAGCCAGCCGCACTTCGACCCGTTGGCCGAAGCGCTGGCCGCGCCGCGCCACCTCATCGACGACACCCTGCACGCCCTCACCGTCGAGGCCATGCAGGCGCACGAGCCCCAGGTGGTGCTGCTGTCGGTGCCCTTCCCCGGCGCGGTGTACGCCGCGCTGCGCATCGCGCAGACCATCCGCGCCGGCTGGCCCGAGGTCACCGTCGTGCTGGGCGGCGGCTTCGTGAACACCGAGCTGCGCGAGCTGGCCGAGCCGCGCCTGTTCGACTTCGTCCACCATGTGACGCTGGACGCGGGCGAGCGGCCGCTGCTGGCGCTGCTGGACCACCTGCAGGGCCGGCGCAGCGCCGAGCGCCTGGTGCGCACCTTCGTGCGCGACGACGCCGGCCAGGTGCGCTGGGTGAACTGGCCCGAGCCCGACGTTCCCTTCGACGAGACCGGCACGCCCACCTGGGACGGCCTGCCGCTGGACCGCTACCTGTCGCTGCTGGACATGCTCAACCCCATGAACCGGCTGTGGAGCGACGGGCGCTGGAACAAGCTCACCGTGGCGCAGGGCTGCTACTGGAAGAAGTGCAGCTTCTGCGACACCTCGCTGGACTACATCTCGCGCTACGAGGCGGCCTCGGCCGCCACGCTGGTGGACCGCATCGAGCGCATCGTCGACGAGACCGGCCAGACCGGCTTCCACTTCGTCGACGAAGCGGCGCCGCCCAAGGCGCTGCGCGCCCTGGCCGACGAGCTGGAGCGCCGCGGCGTGGCCATCTCGTGGTGGGGCAACGTGCGCTTCGAAAAGACCTTCACCCCGGCGCTGGCGCAGCAGCTGGCCGACAGCGGCTGCATCGCCATCTCGGGCGGGCTGGAGGTGGCCTCCGACCGCCTGCTGGCGCTGATGAAGAAGGGCGTGTCGGTGGAGCAGGTGGCGCGCGTCACCAAGGGCTTCGCCGATGCCGGCGTGCTGGTGCACGCCTACCTGATGTACGGCTTTCCCACCCAGACCGTGCAGGACACGGTGGACGCGCTGGAGTACGTGCGCCAGCTCTTCGCCAACGGCTGCATCCACTCGGGCTTCTTCCACCGTTTCGCCTGCACCGTGCACTCGCCCGTGGGCCAGCGCCCGCAGGACTACGGCATCCGCCTGCTGCCGCTGCCGCCCGGGCGCTTCGCGAAGAACGACGTGGGCTTCGTGGACCCCACCGGCGCCGACCACGACGCGCTGGGCCGCGGCCTGAAGAAGGCCATCTACAACTACATGCACGGCATCGGCCTGGACGAGGACGTGCGCGCGTGGTTCAGCGACCTGCGCGGCCCCGTGCCCAAGCCCACCGTGCGGCGCCATCACATCGCGCGGGCGCTGGCGGAGCCCCGCCCCGCCCCCGCTCACGCCACGGCCCCGGCCAGGCACCCGGCCTAGCACAGCGCGGCAATTCCCTACGCCACGCTCCGGACATGGAGCCGCATTCCAATGGCGCACCCTGAAAAGAACATGGACGACAACGTGAGTGCATCCGCATCCCTGCTCGCCACGCGCCTGCAGGCGCTGGGCCCCGACCGCCTGCGTGGCATCCGCCGCGGGCTGGAGAAGGAGAGCCTGCGCGTGCTGCCCGGCGGCACACTGGCGCTCACGCCGCACCCGCTGGCGCTCGGCTCTGCCCTCACGCACCCGCGCATCACCACCGATTTCAGCGAGTCGCAGCTGGAGCTCATCACCGGCGTGCACGCCAGCGTACCGGGCATGCTCGACGAGCTGGCCGAGATCCACCAGGCCGTGTTCCTGGCCCTGCAGGCCGAGCAGCCCGACGAGCGCCTGTGGGTGAGCAGCATGCCCAGCTGCCTGCCGGCGGACGAGCAGATCCCCATCGGCCAGTACGGCCACTCCAACGTGGGCCGCGCCAAGACGGTCTACCGCATGGGGCTGTCGCACCGCTACGGCCGCAAGATGCAGACGATCTCGGGCATCCACTACAACTGGTCGATCCCGGGCGCGACGAACGACGACTACTTCGGCCTGATCCGCAACTTCCGCCGCCAGAGCTTCCTGCTGCTCTGGCTGTTCGGTGCCTCGCCCGCCGTGTGCCGCAGCTTCGTGGACGGCCTGCCCCACGGCCTGCAGCCCATGGGCAACGGCACGCTGCAGCTGCCGCACGCCACCTCGCTGCGCATGGGCCGGCTGGGCTACCAGAGCGATGCGCAAAGCCGCCTGGCCGTGAGCTACAACGGCCTCGAGGGCTACGGCGCGTCCCTGCAGGCCGCGCTGACGGAGCCTTACCCGGCCTACGAGCGCATCGGCCTGCGCGAGGCCGACGGCAGCTGGAAGCAGCTGTCCACCCACCTGCTGCAGATCGAGAACGAGTTCTACGGCACCATCCGGCCCAAGCGCACCATCCGCACCGGCGAGCGCCCGCTGCACGCGCTGCGCGAGCGCGGCGTGGAGTACGTGGAAGTGCGCTGCATGGACCTCGACCCCTTCGAGACCTTCGGCATCGGCGCCACCACCGCGCACTTCCTCGAGGTCTTCCTGCTGCACTGCCTGCTGGCCGACAGCCCACCCGACACGCCCGAGGAGATCGCGGCGCTGGGCCGCAACCAGCACCTCACCGCCGCCCGCGGCCGCGAGCCCGGCCTCACGCTGGAGCGCGACGGGCGCGACGTGAAGCTGGTCGACTGGGCCGCTGAGATCATCGAGCAATGCGGCCCGCTTGCCCGCGCGCTGGACGCCGTGCACGGCGGCACCGCCCACCGCGACGCCGTGGCCGCCGCCCAGCAGGCGCTGGTGGACCCGGCCAGCCTGCCCTCGGCCCGCGTGCTGGCCCACATGCAGGCCGAGCACGGCGGCGAGTTCGTGCCCTTCATCGACGCCCGCTCGGCCCTGGCCCGCGACGCCGCGCTGGCCCGCCCGCTGCCCGATGCGGACGCCCCCGCCCGCTGGGCGGCGCAGGCCGCCGCCTCGCTGGACGAGCAGCGCCGCATCGAGCTGGCCGAGACGCTGCCCTTCGACACCTTCCTGGTGGACTACCTCTCGGCCGAGCGGCTGGGCTGACTGCCGCGGACCCCGCA
Source organism: Burkholderiales bacterium (assembly GCA_016213265.1). GTDB lineage: Bacteria > Pseudomonadota > Gammaproteobacteria > Burkholderiales > Burkholderiaceae_C > Ideonella. Next base: position 13,983 of record JACRBA010000115.1, read on the forward strand.
ACGGGGTCGTTCAACGGTATGTCGCGTCCCCGTCAGCGGAGGCTTAAGGCTCATTGGGCCACTGGCAATGTTGTCTGCAATCACAGACACAAGTTGGCTAGTGACTGTGATTGCATTCTTGACGCCTGCGGGGCAGTGCGCAAGAATGTCCGTGATCCCGGTCTTTACGCCTCTTGAGACTGGGATTGGCAACATGAAGCGGAACGAACACCCTCTGATGACTCCCCAGCGCCTGGACGAGGCCCGCCAGCTCGGCGAGAAGCTGGCACGTCTGCGCATGGCCCGGCGGATCCGGCAGGCGGACGCTGCCACGCGGGCGGGGCTATCCCGCTCCACCGCGGTGCTGCTCGAGAAGGGAGACCTCAGCCGCACCCAGGCTCAGATCCTGCGCTACCTGGAAGCGATCGCCCCCGGCGTCAGCCTGCTGTCCCTGCTGAAGGAAGACGACCCGTCGCTGCAGGCGCTGGCCGCTCGTGAGACCACCCGGCGTGTCCGCACCTTGAGCAAGACCGAACTGGAGCGTCTGGACTTCTGATGACGCGCAGGAAGACTGAGGTCTATGTCTTCAGCCACATCGGGTCAGCCGACGGGCATCGCTTCGTGCCGTCGGGCATCTTGGGCCTGACGGAGACCGGTGGCGCGAATGCGCAGAACCGCGAGCTGGCCAGCGAGTTCGCCTACGGCACGGGCTACCTCGAACGCAAAGAGTCCTTCGAGCTGGACCCGGTAAGCCTCGCGTTCGGGGACCGACAGAGCATCAAGGGCAAGGTGCTCTTCCCGGTCAACGGGCTGGGCGAGTTCGGTGGCATTCGCGACGCCGCGCCCGATGCCTGGGGACGCCGCGTCATCGAGGCACGGTTGAAGGTGCCGGCCAACAGCCTGCAGGAGGTGCAGTACCTGCTGCACGCCGGAGGCGACCGCGTGGGTGCGCTGGACGTGCGCGAGACGCGCACGAGCCCCGATTCGCCGTCCGCCAGTGACATGCACTCGCTGCAGTACGTGCTGGAGGCGGCAGAGGCCGTCGAGCATGGCGCCCCCGTCCCCGCGAACCTGGAGAACTTCCTGGGCGCGGGGCCCTCGGCGGGCGGTGCACGCCCCAAGGCCGCGGTGCGCGACGACGACGGCGCGCTCTGGCTGGCCAAGTTTCCGGCCAAGGGCGACAGCTTCGACGTCGCGCGCGCTGAAACCTGCACCCTGGAACTCGCCCGGCGATGCGGTCTGACCGTGCCCGAGGTGCGCCATCTGGATCTGGGCGGTCGACCCGTCATGCTCGTCCGGCGGTTTGACCGCTACTGGGTCCACGCGGGAGAGCCCTTCCCGGAAGGTGCGTTGCACGACACCCGGCCCGGCGACGGTCGAGTGGAAGGGCGGCTGCCCTTCGTCAGCGGTCTCACCCTGGTCGCTTGCAGCGAGCTCGAGTCACCCGACAAGGCGTATGCCGACCTGGGCCGTGCCATCCGCCGGTACGTGCATCCCGCGGCGGTTCGGGCCAACGCCGAGGAGCTGTGGGCGCGCATGGTGCTCAACATATTTGTCAGCAACGACGACGACCACCTGCGCAACCACGGCTTCGTGCGCGACCCGCGACTGGGTGGGTGGGTACTCAGTCCTCTGTACGACGTGGTGCCGCGCCCCCTCCTGGCCAGCGAACGCAGGTTGCACCTGGGCGTCGGGCAGCAGGGCAAGCTCGCCACCCTGGACAACGCCTTGAGCCACTACGCCGCTTTCGTGCCAGAGCGCCCGAGGGCGGTGGACATCATGCGCCGGGTCTGGGTCGAGGTGCGGCAGTGGAAAACCTGCTTTGAGGAGCATGGGGCCAGCGGCCAACTCGTCGACCAGCTCACGCGTGCGTTCCGAGACCTCAGCGACATTGCCTCGCCAGCACTCGAGGCCGAAATCCGCAAGGGCGCGCGGTGAACGACAAGAGCTGTCCGATGCCCTGCGCCTCTATGCCGCCTGCAGCAGCCCCTCGCGCTCGATGAAGCGCACCACCTCGGCCAGCGCCTCGCCGGTCTTCAGGTTGGTCATCACGAAGGGCCGCTCGCCGCGCATGCGCAGGGTGTCCTGACGCATCACGGCGAGGTCGGCGCCCACGTGGGGCGCCAGGTCGGTCTTGTTGATCACCAGCAGGTCGCTCTTGGTGATGCCGGGGCCGCCCTTGCGCGGGATCTTCTCGCCGCCGGCCACGTCGATCACGTAGATCGTCAGGTCCGACAGCTCGGGGCTGAAGGTGGCCGCCAGGTTGTCGCCGCCGGACTCGATGAACACGATGTCGGCGTCGGGATAACGCGCGAGCAGGCGGTCCACCGCCTCCAGGTTGATGGAGGCGTCCTCGCGGATGGCCGTGTGCGGGCAGCCGCCCGTCTCCACGCCCAGGATGCGGTCGGGCTCCAGCGCACCGGCCACGGTGAGCAGGCGCTGGTCTTCCTTGGTGAAGATGTCGTTGGTCACGACGACCAGGTCCCAGCGCTCGCGCATGGTCTTGCACAGCATCTCGACGAGCGTGGTCTTGCCGGAGCCCACGGGGCCTCCGACGCCCACGCGCAGCGCGGGCAGCTTCTTGGTGCGGCGGGGGGTGTCCATCGGGTGTCAGCTCCGGAACAGGCGGGAATACTGGGTCTCGTGGCGGGCGCTGAGCAGCGCCGCCATGGGGGCGAAGGCGACGCGGGCGTCGTCGCCGGTGACGAGCGCGCGCTCCACGGCGGCTGGCAGTGCCGCCACCACGCCGCGCAGCAGGCGCTGGCCCGCGTTCTGGCCCAGCGGCACGGCCTTCACCGCCGCCTGCACCAGGCCCTCGGCCCAGGCGTAGCCGAAGCTCAGCAGCGCCGGCCGCGCGGGCGCGCCGGCCACCGCGGCGGCCAGCGCGAAGGCCACCGCCCAGGCCGGCGGCTGCAGCGCGGCCAGCGTGTCCACGCGCGGGTCGTCGGGGGCGCGCTGGCGCAGCCAGTCGCGCATGGAGCGGCCCATCTGCTCGGCCTGCAGGCGCAGCTCGGCCGTCTCCCGGCTGGCCAGCGCCCAGGTGTTGAGCGCGTGGATGCGTCCTGCGTCGTGCGACTGCCAGGCGCGCAGCGATTCGGCCACCAGCGGCAGCTCGCTGCGCGCGAGGCTTAGCTCCAGCTGCTGCTGCAGCCAGGGCGCCACGCCGGCCTCGCCCACCACCAGGCCGGCGTCGATCGCGGCCTCCAGGCCCTCGGAATAGCTGAAGGCGCCCACAGGCAAGGCCGGCGAGGCCAGCCACATGAGCTGCAGCAGGGCGTCGGGGGCGAGCGTGTCCACGGTCAATGGGGGTGCCCGTGCGCGTGGTCGTGCGGGTGGTCGTGCGCGTGGTCGTGCGGGTGGTCGTGCGAATGGGAATGAGCATGGCCGTGGTCGTGGCCATGCCCATGCGCTCCACCGCCGCCATACGCGCCCCCTTCGGGCTCGAACGGCGCCTCGGTGGCCGTCACCCGCAGCCCCATGCGCGCCAGCATGTCGGCCAGCACGGGGTCGGGCTCCAGCGTCAGCACCTCGGGCGTCAGCTGCAGCGGCACGTGGCGGTTGCCCAGGTGGTAGGCCGCGCGCATGAGCAGAAAGCCCGCGTCCGGCCCGGCCGGCGCGCGCACCTGCAGCACCGGCTGCGGCGCGGCGTCCACTACCACGAGCGAGCCATCGGCCGCGACCAGCACGTCACCGCCGCGCAGCTGCGTGCCGCGCGGCAGCACCACGCCGAGGGCGCGGCCCTGGCTGTCGGTGGCGGCGAAGCGGCTCTTGCTGCGCCGGTCCCAGTCCAGCGCCAGGCGGGCGGCCCGGGCGCGCAGCGGCGCCGCCACGCCCTGCCCACCGGGCAGGAGTTTCTCGATCATCAGCATGGCGCGCGCGCTCAGAACAGGAAGTAGCGCTGCGCCATGGGCAGCACGGTGGCGGGCTCGCAGGTGAGCAGCTGGCCGTCGGCCTGCACGGCGTAGGTCTGCGCGTCCACGGCCATGTGCGGGGTGTAGCCGTTGTGCACCATGTCGGCCTTCTTCACGCTGCGGCAGCCACGCACGGCCGACACCGCGCGCTGCAGCCCCAGCCGCTGCGCCACGCCCGCCGCCTCGGCGGCCTGGCTCACGAAGGTGATCGAGCCGCGCGCCAGCGCACCGCCGTAGGCGCCGAACATGGGCCGCCCATGCACCGGCTGCGGCGTGGGGATGCTGGCGTTCGCGTCGCCCATCTGCGCGGCGGCGATGAAGCCGCCCTTCATCACCAGGCTGGGCTTCACGCCGAAGAAGGCCGGGTGCCAGAACACCAGGTCGGCCCACTTGCCCACGGCGATGGAGCCCACTTCGTGCGCGATGCCTTGCGCCAGCGCCGGGTTGATGCCCAGCTTGGCGATGTAGCGCTTGACGCGGAAGTTGTCGTTGCGCGGCCGGGCTTCGACAGGCTCAGCCTGACCGGCAGGAGGCGGCAGGGCTTCGACGGTCTCAGCCCGAACGGAAGGGGGCGTCAGCGCGCTGGAGGGCGGGGCCAGCCAGCCGCGCTGCTCGCGCATCTTGTGCGCTGTCTGCCAGCAGCGCAGCGTGACCTCGCCCACCCGGCCCATGGCCTGCGAATCGGAGCTGAACATGCTGATCGCGCCCAGGTCGTGCAGGAGGTCCTCGGCCGCGATGGTCTCGCGGCGGATGCGGCTCTCGGCGAAGGCCAGGTCCTCGGCGATACCGGCATCGAGGTGGTGGCACACCATGAGCATGTCCAGGTGCTCGTCGATGGTGTTCACCGTGTAGGGCCGCGTGGGGTTGGTGGACGAAGGCAGCACGTTGGCCTCGCCCACCACCTTGAGGATGTCGGGCGCGTGGCCGCCGCCCGCGCCCTCGGTGTGGAAGCTGTGGATGGTGCGGCCCTTGAAGGCGGCGATGGTGTCCTCCACGAAGCCCGACTCGTTGAGCGTGTCGGTGTGGATGGCGACCTGCGTGTCGGTCTCCTCGGCCACCGAGAGGCAGCAGTCGATGGCGGCCGGCGTGGTGCCCCAGTCCTCGTGCAGCTTCAGGCCCACCGCGCCGGCCTGCACCTGCTGGCGCAGGCCCTCGGGCCGGCTCGCG
>JACRBA010000117.1 GCA_016213265.1 Burkholderiales bacterium
ATCTTCTGGACCACGTTGTCCCAGGTGTAGCCGGCGTTGTTGACGATGATGTCCAGGCCGCCGAAGCCGTCGATGGCGGTCTTGACGAACTTCTCGGCAAAGCCGTCGGCGGTGACGCTGCCGGCGCAGGCAAGGGCCTGCCCACCCGCGGCCTTGATGGCGGCCACGGTCTCCTCGGCCGGGCCGGCGTCGAGGTCGTTGACGACGACCTTGGCGCCTTCACTGGCCAGCTTCATCGCGATGGCGCGGCCGATGCCGCGACCGGAGCCGGAAACGATGGCCACTTTGCCTTCGAGCTTCTTCATGGGTCTCTCCAAAAAAACGGAGCTGTGGTTCGGTGTGGGTACGGAATCAGTCCAGCGCAACGATGGCGTCGCCGCTGAGCGTGACCTGCTCGCCGTTGCGCGAGGCCGTCAGTTCGATGCGCGCGCAGGGGCGCCCGCGGTACTCGAGCTTCTCGACCACCTTGCCGCTGCACTGCACGCGATCGGCGACCTGGGTGATGGCGGCGAATCGCACGCCGTAGCTCAGCAGGCGGCTTTGCGGCACCCACTGCGTGAGCGCGCGCGCCAGGTAGGCCATCGACAGCATGCCGTGCGCAAACACGTCCTTCATGCCGGCCTTGCGCGCAAAGTCGAGGTCGATGTGGATCGGGTTGTGGTCACCCGACGCGCCGGCGAACAGGGCGAGCGTCGTGCGCGTGATCGGCGGCAGCTCAAGCGCGGGCATGGCATCGCCCACCTTCACGGTCTTGGGATCGAAATTCATCGTGCGTCTCCTCTGGCGTCTCAGCCGTGGCGCACGACGATGACGCCGCGCATGTCCGCCACGTGCTCGCCGAGCTGGTTGGTGACCTTGGCCTCACGCACCACGAACTCGAGCAGGCCGCCCTTCTTGTCGTAGATGTCGGTGACCTTGGTGTCGATGCGCAGGGTGTCGCCGGCGCACACGGGGGCGTGGTACTCGAATCTCTGCTCGCCGTGCAGCACCTTGCCCAGGTCGATGTCGAACTCCTGGATCATCTTCATCGACACGCCCGCATCGCTCTCGGCGCCGAAGAAGAAGGTGGGCGGCGCAACGATGCTGCGATAGCCCGCGGCCTTGGCCGCCGCCTCGTCGGTGTGGATCGGGTCGGTCAGGCCGATCACCTTGGCGAAGAAGGCGATACGCCCCTTCTCCACCGTCCACACCGTGGGCGGTGGCGCGTAGCCGATGTGCTTCTTGTCGATCATGGGTGGGTCCCTTTCTCAAGCCGCTTGGTACAGGGTGACGACGCAGGCGCCGCCGAGCCCCAGGTTGTGCTGCAGCGCGGTACGCGCACCCTTCACCTGCCGCTGCTCGGCGGTGCCGCGCAGCTGGTGCGTCAGCTCGTAGCACTGCGCCAGACCGGTGGCGCCCAGCGGATGGCCCTTGGAGAGCAGGCCGCCAGAGGGGTTGGTGACGACCTTGCCGCCGTAGGTGTTGTCGCCGTCGCGCACGAACTTCTCGGCACCGCCCTCGGGGCACAGGCCCAGGCCCTCGTAGGTGATGAGCTCGTTCTGCGCGAAGCAGTCGTGCAGCTCGACGACATCGACGTCCTTCGGACCGATGCCGGCCGATTCGTAGACCTTGCGGCTGGCCTCGCGCGCCATGTCGTAGCCGACGACGCGCATCATGTCGTGCGACTCGAAGGTGCTGGGGAAGTCGGTGGTCATCGCCTGCGCGGCAATGTGCACCTGGCGGTTCAGGCCGTGCTTCTTGGCGTAGGCTTCGGAGCAGATCACCGCCGCGGCGGCGCCGCAGGTGGGCGGGCAGGCCATCAGTCGCGTCATCACGCCTTCCCAGACCATCGGTGCGGCCATCACGTCGTCGACCGATACCTCCTTGCGGAACAGCGCCAGCGGGTTGTTCACCGCATGGCGGCTGGCCTTGGCGCGGATGGCAGCGAAGGTCTCGAGCCGGGTGCCGTACTTGTCCATGTGCGCCTTGCCGGCGCCGCCGAAGTAACGCAGCGCCAGCGGGATCTCCGGGTGCCCGACCAGCTCGTCGGTGACGTGGTCGAACTGCTCGAAGGGTGTCGGGCGGTCGGCGAAAGCGGCCTTGATCGCTCCGGGCTGCATCTGCTCGAAGCCGAGCGCCAGCACGCATTCGGCCGCGCCCGACTGCACCGCCTGTCGCGCCAGGAACAGCGCCGACGAGCCGGTGGAGCAGTTGTTGTTGACGTTGAGCACCGGGATGCCGGTCATGCCCAGCGGGTACAGCGCACGCTGGCCGCAGGTGGAGTCGCCGTAGACATAGCCGACGAAGGCCTGCTCGATGGCCTTGTAGTCCACGCCAGCATCCCGCAGCGCCAGACGCGCCGCCTTCTCGCCCATCACGTTGTAGGGTTCGCTGGCGCCGGGCTTGGCAAAGGGAATCATGCCGACGCCGGCAACGATGACTGTGTGGCTCATTTGGGGCTCCTGGGGTTGGACAAGGCGGTAATGCCGTGGCGGTTGTGCGGATACGGAAGGGGCCCGCCGGGACGGCGCGCAGCCTCGGCGGGTTTCAGGCGGCGAGCCATTGGCGCTCCACCTCATGGCGCTGGATCTTGCCGGTGCTGCTGCGCGGGAACGACGCCGGCTCGACGAAACAGATCTCCTTGGGGACCTTGAACCCGGCGAGTTGTCCGCGGCAGCCCGAGAGCAAGGCCTCGCGGTCGACGCTCGCGCCCGGCTGCAGGGCAACGAAGGCCACCGGCACCTCGCCCCATCGCTCGTCGCGCCGGCGCACCACCACGGCGTCCGCCACGCCGGGCTGGGCCAGCAGCACGCGCTCCACCTCGGCGGGATAGATGTTCTCGCCGCCGGACTTGATCAGGTACTTGGCGCGGTCGACAAAGTCCAGCAAACCGTCGGCACGGCGCACGAACAGGTCGCCCATGTGGAACCAGCCGCCGCGGAAGTCGTGCGTGTTCGCTTCCGGCGCATTCCAGTAGCCGGAAAACAGCGTCGGACCGCGCAGCACCGCCTCGCCGGGCGTTCCCGCCGGCACGTCGCGGTCCTCGGCGTCCACCAGGCGCAGGCGGCAGAAGCCCGACTCGCGCTTGGCCAGGGTCGCGGGCACCACGCCCGGCGCCAGCAGCGCACCAGAGGCCGGCGCGAGGCCGGTCTCGGTGGCGCCGAAGCTGTTGATGTAGGGCGCGCCGAGCAGCCCGGTCAACTCGGCGATCTGCTGCAGCGGCACCAGATCGGCCATCGCGCCCACCAGCCGCACGCCGCGTGGTCGCGTGCGGTTGCGCCGGAGGCCATCAATGAGCGGGGCGATCATGCCGGGCATCGCGACCAACCAGCCGATCGTCTCGCCTTCGATCGTCGCGCAAAGGCGATCGACGTCCAGGCCGTCCTGCACGATGACCTTGCCCCCGAGAATCAGCGTGGCGAGGCTGAAGTCGGTCGCGGCCATGTGGAACAACGGGCTCCAGGCCACGTAGGCGTGTTCGGCGGTGATGCCGTACTCGGCAGCGAAGCACATCGCGCGCGCCACCATCGCGCGCTGGCTGATCACGGCCCCCTTGGGCAGGCCGGTGGTCCCGCTGGTGTAGAGGATCACCAGGCCCTGTTCGGCGTCGACCTCGAGCAAGGGGTCGGTCTCGATGCCGGCGGCCACGAAACCGTCGAACTCGGCGTCGAGCCCGACCACCGGGCACTCCGTCCAGCCGATGCGCACGAGCACGTCGGCATGACGCCGCGACACGAACACCAGGCGCGGGGACACGAGCCTCAGGCAGTGCGAGGCTTCGGCGTCGGCCAGCCGCCAGTTCAGGCAGGCGACGATCGCGCCGATCTTGGCGGCTGCCAGCTGCAGCCCGATGTATTCGCGCCGGTTCTCCGCGAGCACGGCGATGCGTTCGCCGGCCCGGACACCGCTGGCGAGCAGGGCCTGCGCGATACGGCTGACCCACCGGTCGAGCCCTGCGTAGTTCAACGCGCCCTGTGAGTCCTGCAGCGCGGTCGCATCGGGCCGCACGGCCACCTGCTTGCGCAACAGATCGGCCACGGTCAGGGGCAATGCCTCGCTTCGCATCTCTTGGTTTCGGATGACCGACTTGCGCTGGCCACGCCGGCGCTTGGTTGGAGCCAGAAGTCTACCTAACGCTTGACAGTTTCACAATGCCCCTTTAGCCTTTCCGATGTGATCCGCGCTCCCGCCCTCGGGAGACACCCATAAAAGAATCAAGCACGGAGAGAGTCTTGGATCCATATAGCGCACTGCGTTACGAGCAGCGCGCACAGACGGTTTGGCTCACGCTGAACCGGCCCGAGGCGATGAACGCGCTGTCGGACGTGCTGTGCGACGAACTCGCCGACGCGGTCGATCGCATCGAGCGTGATCGCGGCGTGCGGGTCGTCGTGCTCACCGGCACGGGCAAGGCCTTCTGCGCCGGTGCAGACCTCAAAGGTGTGTTCGCGGGCGGCACCGCCGCGCCGGAAGCCGAGGATCCGCTGAACGCTTTCCTCGATCGCGTCGCAGGCATGATCGATCGACTGCGCGCCTTGCCCAAACCGACGATCGCCGCACTCAACGGTCTGACGATGGCCGGTGGCCTCGAACTCGCGATGGCCTGCGACCTGATCGTCGCCGCCGGGAGCGCACGCATCGGCGACGCCCACGCCAACTTCGGTGTCTTCCCGGGAGCCGGCGGTGCCGCCGTGCTGCCGCGGCGCATCGGGCCGACGGCGGCCAAGTACCTGCTGTTCACCGGCGACACGATGCCCGCGGCCGAGTTGGTGCCTCTCGGGCTCGTGAACCGGGTCGTGCCCGACACCGAGCTCACGACCGAGGTCGACAGGCTGGCCGCCGGCATCGCCGCCAAGAGCCCGCTCGTGCTGCGCCGCATGAAGCAGGCCGTGGCGGATGGGATGGAGCAGCCCCAGGCCACCGCCCTGCGGCTGGAACGGCTGGTGCTCGACGCCCACCGCCACTCGCACGACATCCGCGAAGGCCTCGCCGCCTTCGTCGGCAAGCGCAAGCCCGAGTTCAAGGGCTACTGACACCCGCCATGGAGCGTCCGATGAGCACCGTCGTCCTTCCTTCCGTCTACGTCGCCGGCGTCGGCATGACCCCGACCGGCAAGTTCCTTGACCGCAGCATCAAGCAGCTCACGGCCGATGCGGTGAACGCCGCGCTCGCCGACGCCGGGCTCGCGACCGCCGACATCCAGGCCGCCTACTTCTCCAACGCCACCCAGGGTGTGCTGGAGGGCCAGACCATGGTGCGCGGGCAGATCGCGCTGCGCCCGCTGGGCATCGAGGGCATTCCGGTCTACAACCTCGAGAACGCCTGTGCCAGCGCCAGCTCTGCCTTCAACCTGGCGGTGCAGGCCGTGCGCTCGGGCGAAGTGGAGGTGGCCCTCGCGATCGGCGCCGAGAAGATGTTCTGCGCTGACAAGGCCAAGATGTTCAGCGTCTTCGATGGCGCCTGGGATCTGCAGAACATCGAGGGCAACAAGACGACACTGCTGGCCATGGGCAGCGGCATCGAGCCGCCCGAGGGGAGCACCTCGAAGGCGCCGTACAGCCTGTTCATGGACATCTATGCCGCGTTCGGGCGCTTCCACATGCGCGAGTTCGGCACCACGCAGCGACAGTTCGCCGCGGTGGCGGCCAAGAACCACGGCCACTCGGCGCACAACCCGCTGGCGCAGTACCGCAACACCTACACGATCGAGCAGGTGCTCGACGCGCCACCGATCACCTACCCGCTGACGCTGCCGATGTGCGCGCCGATCAGCGACGGGGCCGCGGCCGCCGTCGTCTGCTCGGAGGCGGCGCTGTCCCGCCTGGCCGACCGGCGCCGCGCGGTCCGCGTGCTCGCCTCGGTGGTGGCCACCGGCACCACGCGCAAACCGGAGGATGTCGGCCAGCACATCACCGTCAAGGCGTCCAAACTGGCCTACGAGCGCGCCGGCGTGGGGCCGCAGGAGATCTCTGTGGCCGAGGTGCATGACGCCACCGCCATCGGCGAGATCGTGCAGTCGGAGAACCTGGGGTTCTGCGAATTCGGCGCCGGCGGTGCGCTGGCCGAGAGTGGTGCCACCACGATTGGCGGACGCATCCCCATCAACACCTCCGGCGGCTTGGAATCCAAGGGCCACCCGATCGGCGCCACCGGCATCGGCCAGCTGCACGAGCTGGTGACGCAGCTGCGCGGCGAGGCCGGCGCTCGCCAGGTGCAGGGCGCCCGGCTGGCCATGGCCGAGAACGGCGGCGGCCTGTACGGCATCGAGGAGGCCGTCTGCGCGATCACCATCCTCGGCCGCTGACGGAGCGCCGCGCATGAATCCGTCGGGCAAGGTCGCTGTCGTCACCGGAGCCGCCTCCGGACTCGGCCGCGCCGTCGCCGAGACACTTCTGGCCGCCGGCGCCCGCGTGGTGCTCTTCGACCGCGATGCCGAGCGCGGCACCGAGGTGGCCGCTGGCGCCGGCGACGCTGCGTTGTTCGTCCCGGTGGATGTAACCAGCGAGGCCCAGGTCCAGGCCGGCATTGACCAGGCACTCGGCCGGTTCGGCGCCGTCCACGTCTGCGTGAACTGCGCCGGCGTGCCGGACGCCTCCAAGACCGTGAGCGATGGCAAGCCCTTCCCGTTGGCGATCTGGGACAAGGTCATCGCCGTCAACTTGACAGGCACCTTCAACGTGCTGCGCTTGGCCGCGGTGGCGATGACGCGCAACGAACCCGAGGACGGGGAGCGCGGCGTGATCGTCAACCTCTCATCGGGCGCCGCGCAGGACGGGCAGATGGGGCAGGCGGCGTATGCCGCCAGCAAGGCCGGCGTCATCGGCCTGACCTTGCCCGTGGCGCGTGACCTGGCCGACCACGGCATTCGCTGCGTAGCGGTGGCGCCTGGGCTGTTCGACACGCCGATGGTCGCCGGCCTGCCCCAGAAGGTCGCCCAGGCGATCGTCGACCGCATGATCCTGTTTCCTCGCCGCATGGGCAGTCCCGCAGAGTTGGCGCTGCTGGTTCGCAGCGTGGTCGAGAACGCCTACATCAACGCCACCTGCCTGCACATCGATGCCGGCGCACGCATGAGCGCGCGCTGAGCGCCCCCGAGCCAAACGCACCGACATACCGAGCCAACGATGAACTTCCTGCCGACCGACGAACAACGCCTCGCTGTCGAGGGCTTCAACCGCTTTCTCGAGACCAAGCTCGAGCCCATCGTGCGCCGCTACCAGCCGGACAAGCTGATCGAGAAGGAGCGCATGCTGGAGATCTTCCAGATGATGCTGCCCTACGGCATGGGTGGCAACGGCCTGATCTCGGAGGCCCACGGCGGCATGGGCATGCCCTGGCTGACCTACGCGATGATGTACGACAACCTCGCCCGCGTCTCGGGTGACGTGGCGATCTCGTTGCTGATCCAGCAGCTCGGTGCCTACTCGCTGGAGGTCTGTACCAACGACGCGATGCGGCAGAAGTACCTGCCGCGCATGGTGCGCGCCGAGATCATCGCCTGCAGCGGCATCAGCGAGCCGGGCGTGGGC
>JACRBA010000118.1 GCA_016213265.1 Burkholderiales bacterium
TGCGCGGCGCGAGGTCGACGCCCAGATCGGCCGCCTTCAGCAGCTCGAGCGGCTTTTTCTTCGCCTTCATGATATTGGGCAGCGTGATGAAGCGGGGCTCGTTGAGGCGCAGGTCGGTCGTCACGGCGACGGGCAGCTTGAGCTTCAGGTTCTCCAGGCCGCCGTCGATCTCGCGCGTCACCAGCGCGGAGTCGCCCTCGATCTTGACCTTCGACGCAAAGGTGGCCTGACCCCAACCCATCAGTCCGGCGAACATCTGCCCTGCCTGCCCGGCATCGTCGTCGATCGCCTGCTTGCCGAAGATCGCCAGTTGGACGCCCTCCTTCTCGGCGACGTGCTTCACCAGCTTGGCCACCGCCAGCGGCTCCAGCACCGCGTCCGTCTCGACCAGCACGCCACGGTCTGCGCCGATCGCCATCGCGGTGCGCAGCGTCTCCTGACATCCTGCCGGGCCGCACGATACAGCGATGACCTCGCTGGCCACCCCGGCTTCCTTCAGACGCACCGCCTCTTCACAGGCGATCTCGTCAAAGGGGTTCATTGACAACTTCTGGTTGGCGAGGTCGACCCCCGAACCATCGGACTTCACTCGGGCCTTGACGTTGTAGTCCAGAACCCGTTTCACGGCGACGAGAATCTTCACTTCAAGAGCACTCCTATCGTTAAACGCAAGTGGCGAACCAGAATGAACGCGGCAGGCAGGCCTACACGGTCCCGGCTGCCGCAGGGTGATGCCGAAAGACCGTCAAGCACCCGGCCAGGCCCAGTCCTTGTACATGTCGCGCAGCTTTGTCTTCAGGAACTTGCCGGTGGACGTTCGAGGAATCTCCGCAACGAAGTCGTAGGCGTCCGGCACCTGCCACTTCGCGAACGTGCGCGAAAGAAACTGCTGAATCTCCTCGGCGGTGGCCGACATGCCGGGCCGCAGCACGATGGCTGCCAGTGGCCGCTCGGCCCAACGTGGGTGCGGCACGGCAATCACGGCAGCCTCCAGCACCGCCGGGTGTCCCATGATCGCGTTTTCCAGATCGACCGAACTGATCCACTCACCGCCGCTCTTGATCAGGTCCTTCGTACGGTCGGTCAGGCGCAGGAACCCGTGCTCGTCGATGCAACCGACGTCGCCGGTTCGCAGCCAACCGTCCGAGGTGAAGCTGCTCTCGCTGACCGGCATCTCGTGGTAGCTGCCCGTGATCCATGGGCCACGCACCTGGATCTCGCCGACCGACTGGCCGTCCCAGGGAACCTCCCCCTGCTCGCCGACCAGCCGAATCTCGACCAGAGGCGCTGCACGCCCTTGCTTGACGCGCAACACATACTGCTGCTCTTGGGACAGCGATTTCATCGCCGCCGTCAGCGCCGACACCGTACCCAGCGGCGACGTCTCGGTCATGCCCCAGGCCGTACCCACCTCGAGGTCGAACTCGTCGAAGCCGCGGAAAAGCGACTCCGGTGCCGCCGAGCCGCCGACCAGCATGCGCATCCCTGGCTTCAGGCGGTACCTCTCAGGCTGACTGCGAAGCGTCTGCAGGATCGACAACCAGATCGTGGGCACACCGCCCGTGACAGTCACGGCCTCGCGCTCGAACAGGTCGAGCAGCGACTCGGCATCTAGGTGAGGTCCCGGCATCACCAGCTTGGCACCCACAAACACCGCAAGGTACGGCAGCCCCCAGGCGTTGGCGTGGAACATCGGCACCACCGGCAACACGGTGTCGGCATCGGACACCCTGAGCGCACCCGGCAGGGCTGCCACCAGTGTGTGAAGAACCGTCGAGCGGTGTGAATACACCACGCCCTTCGGATGCCCCGTGGTCCCCGACGTGTAGCACATGCCGCAGGGCGCGTGCTCATCCACCACCACCGGCTCGAACCTGCCGCTGGCCTTGCGTAACAGCTCTTCGTAGTCGTCGTACCCGGCCGGAACCGGCTTGCCGGTCAAGGGCACGACAATGATGCGCTCGAACTTCACGTCCTTCGAGAACTGCGCAAACAAGGGCAGCAGCACATCGTCGACGATCAGGATGCGGTCCTTGGCATGGTTGACGATAAACGCCAGGTCATGCGGAAACAGTCGCAGGTTGAGGTTGTGCATCACCGCGCCGGCAGCCGGAATCCCGAAGTAGCACTCGAGGTGCGCGTAGTGGTTCCAGCTCAGGGTGGCAACGCGATCGCCAGGCTGAACGCCCGCCTCGACCAAGACCTCGGCCAACGCAAGCGCGCGCCGGTGGAGGTCGCGGAACTGGTGGCGGTGCAGCGACTTGTCGGGCAGGCGGCTGACGATCTCTACGTCCGCGTGATACCGCCCCGCACGATCCAAGAAGTGGTTCAGCGAGAGGGGCGCACGCATCATCGTTGAGACTGCGGTCATCGAAACTCCTCCGCAGATGGAAGCTGTGGTGTGATGGAACTTGCCGCCCGCGCCGAAGGATCGGCGACAACGTCGGAATGACCGGCGGCGCACGCGCAGTGGGCGACACCCAGTCTTGATCCGCAGCCCAATTGCGCGTGCACTTCGGGCATCAGGATGGCGAGCATGCGCGTCGACAACGCGTCGACACTCAGCCGGCTGCTCGCCCGATACCACTGCCCGGCCCAGTTCAGGGCCCCGAGCACAGTCTGCCGCACGAGGACCACATCGGAGTCGACCCAACCATTCGCAGCGGCGGCACCGATGGCCTGGTCCCAGAGATCCTCGTAGCGATTCCGCCAGGCCATCACACGCCGCACCGCCGGCTCGGAGAGGCTCCGCCATTCGTACACCAACACCATCAGCGCGTCCAGGTTGGCCCCGAGCAGCGCGGTCAGATGGCGGCGCACCATGGCCGCCAGTTGCTCCGGCAACCTGCGCTCGCTGGCCAAGCCCTCCTGCACCGACGCATGCACGTCGCGGATGCCCTCCTCCATCACCGCCACGAGGAGTTCTTCCTTGGTCGCGAAGTGATAGAAGAGCGAGCCCGACTTGATGCCCAGTTCGGCCGCAATCTGGCGCACCGAGGTGCGCTCGAATCCCTGCCGCCTGAACAGCCCGGCAGCAGCCCTCAAGATTTCCTGCCGTCGATGGCTATCCACCTGTTGCATCATGGCTTACACTATAACAGCTAACAAGCGTTAGGTCGAATATTCGAACCCATCGAGCCATTCAAGATCCATGCTTCAACGTCCCTTGTTCACCGCCGAGCACGACCTCTTCCGCGAGCAGGTCCGGCGCTTCATCGAGCGCGAGGTCGTTCCCCACCACGCGCGTTGGGAGGCCGAAGGCATCGTGCCGCGCTCCGTCTGGCGCGCTGCCGGCGAGGCCGGGCTCCTCTGCCCGGCCATTCCCGAGGCGTACGGCGGCGGCGGTGGCAGCCGGCTGCACAGCGCGGTGCTCATCGAGGAGGTGGCGCGTGCCGGCGTCAGCGGCATCGGCTTCGGGCTGCACTCCGACATCGTGGCGCCCTACATCCTGGCCTACGGCAGCGAAGAGCAGAAGCGCCGCTGGCTGCCGCCGATGGCGCGCGGCGAGGTCATCGGCGCCATCGCGATGACGGAGCCCGGCGCCGGCAGCGACCTGCAGGCCGTGCGCGCCACCGCCTTGCGCGACGGTGAGGAACTGGTGATCAACGGCCAGAAGACCTTCATCACCAACGGCCAGAATGCCGACCTGGTGATCGTGGTCGCCAAGACCGATCCGTCCGCTGGCGCCAAGGGCACCTCGCTGGTGCTGGTGGAGACCGACCGCGCCGGCTTCAAGCGCGGCCGCAACCTCGAGAAGATCGGTATGAAGGCGCAGGACACGTCGGAGCTGTTCTTCGACGGCGTGCGCGTGCCCGCCTCCAACATCCTCGGCGGCGAAGGCAAGGGCTTCATCTTGCTGATGCAGGAACTGGCCTGGGAGCGCATGCAGATCGCCATCGGTGCGGCCGCCGGAGCCGAGGCCGCGCTGCAGTGGACGCTGGACTACACCAAGGAACGCAAGGCCTTCGGCCAGCGCGTCATCGACTTCCAGCACAACCGCTTCCGGTTGGCCGAGTGGAAGACGCAGACCCAGGTGATGCGCGTCTTCGTCGACCGGCTGATGGACGAACTGCTGCGCGGACAACTCGACGCCGCGACCGCGGCCATGGCCAAGTACTGGACCACCGACCTGCACTGCCGGCTGCTTGACGACTGCCTGCAGATGTTCGGCGGCTTCGGCTACATGTGGGAGTACCCGATCGCGCGCGCCTATGCCGACGCGCGCGTCTCCCGCATCTACGGCGGCACGAACGAGATCATGAAGGAGATCGTCAGCCGCACGCTCTGACGCGCAACGAGGACGAACCGCCTCCGAACCGCCATCCACTGTTCACCCCTTTTCGATCAGCCCATGACCGACGCTTTCATCTACGATGCCGTGCGTACGCCCCGCGGCAAGGGTCGCGCCTCGGGCGCACTGCACGGCACCACGCCGATCCATCTGGCCGTCACCGCGCTGCAGGCGCTGCGCGACCGCAACCGGCTCGACACTGCGCGGGTCGACGACGTGATCCTCGGCTGCGTCGAGCCGGTGGGCGAGCAAGGCGCCAACATCGCCCGCGTGGCGGCGCTGGTGGCTGGCTACGACCAGTTCGCGCCAGGCGTGCAGATCAACCGCTACTGCGCTTCGGGCCTCGAGGCCTGCAACATGGCCACGGCCAAGGTGATGTCAGGCCAGTCGCCGCTGGCCGTCGGCGGCGGGGTCGAGAGCATGAGCCGCGTGCCCATGGGCACCGGCGGCGGCGCTTGGCCGGCCGACCCGGCCGTGGCCCTGCCCACCTATTTCGTGCCGCAGGGCATCTCGGCCGACCTGATCGCCACGCTGTACGGGTACTCGCGGGCCGATGTCGATGCCTATGCCCTGGAAAGCCAGCGGCGCGCCGCGGTCGCATGGCAAGAAGGCCGCTTCGCGAAGTCGATCATGCCGGTGCGCGACGTCAATGGCTTGGTCGTGCTCGACCGCGACGAGCACATGCGCCCCGAAACCACGATCGAATCGCTAGCCAAGCTCGAGCCCGCGTTCAAGCTCCAGGGCGAGCGCGCCGGTTTCGACGCGGTGGCGCTGCAGCGCTACCCGCAGCTCGAGCGCATCGAACACGTCCACCACGCCGGCAACTCCTCGGGCATCGTCGACGGTGCGGCCGCGGTGCTGATCGGCAGCGCCGAGGCCGGCCAGCGCCTGGGCCTGAAACCGCGCGCGCGCATCCGGTCGTTCGCCTCCGTCGGCAGCGAGCCGACCATCATGCTCACCGGACCGTCGTTCTCGGCGGAGAAGGCGCTCAAGCTGGCCGGCATGTCCTGTTCCGACATCGATCTATTCGAACTCAACGAGGCCTTCGCCTCGGTGGTACTGCGCTTCATGGAGGTGATGGACGTGCCGCACGAGCGCATGAACGTCAACGGCGGCGCCATCGCGATGGGACATCCGCTGGGCGCCACCGGCGCCATGATCCTCGGCACCCTGCTCGACGAACTCGAGCGCCGCAACCTCTCCACCGGTCTGGCCACGCTGTGCGTGGGCGCGGGCATGGGCACTGCCACCATCATCGAGCGCGTGTGAACCGCGCCGATCAGGAATCCTCACCATGAGCATCGACTACCAAGCGGGCGCCGACGGCATCGCCACCCTGACCTGGCAGATGAGCGACGCGCCGATGAACGTCCTCAACGCCGCCTCCATGGCCGCCTATGCGGATGCGGTGCAGCGCGCCATCGCCGACCCCGCCGTCAAGGGCGTGATCGTCACCTCGGGCAAGCCGGAATTCATCGCCGGCGGCGATCTGAACATGCTGCTGGCCTTCGACGACGCGCAGGCCATGACGCGCTTCACCGAAGAGCTGCACGCCCTGATGCGCGGCATCGAGAAGAGCGGCAAGCCCTTCGTCGCGGCCCTGAACGGCAGCGCACTCGGCGGCGGCTACGAGGTGGCGCTCAGCTGCCATCGCCGCATCGCCGCCGACAACCCGAAGGCGCAGATCGGCCTGCCCGAGGTGGGCCTGGGCCTGCTGCCCGGCGGCGGCGGCACCCAGCGCCTGCCGCGGCTGATCGGCATTCGCCCGGCACTGCCCTTTCTGCTCGAGGGCAAGAAGGTCTCGCCGGCGCAGGCACTGAAGGCGGGCATGGTGGACGAACTCGTGGCACCGGCCGAACTGCTGGAGCGCGCACGCGCCTGGCTGCTGGCGGCACGGCCCGAGGACGCGATCCAGCTCTGGGACCGCAAAGGCTTCAAACTACCCGGCGGCCCGGTGCAGAGCCCCGCTGGCTACGAAACCTTCACCGCAGGCAACGCACTGCTGCGCGCCAAGACCTTCGGCAACTACCCGGCGCCCGAAGCGATCATGAGTTGCGTCTACAACGGCTGCCAGGTCGACATCGACACCGCCTTGAAGGTGGAGGCGCGGGAGTTCGTCAAGCTCACCGTCGGGCCGGTGTCGAAGAACATGATCCGCACCCTGTTCTTCGGCATCGGCGAAGCCGGCAAGCTCGCCGCGCGCCCCAAGGGCGTGCCGCCGGCCAGCTATCGCCGCGTCGGCATTCTCGGTGCCGGCATGATGGGCGCCGGCATCGCCTGCGCGGCGGCCGAGGCCGGGCTGGACGTGGTGTTGCTCGACACCACGGCAGAACTCGCGGCGCGGGGCAAGGCCTATGGCGAAGCGCGCTGGGCCAAACAGGTCGAGCAGGGCCGCCTGAGCGCCGAGAAGTGCACCACGTTGGCGGCCCGCGTTCGGCCCACGGCGGACTTCGCCGCCCTGGACGGTTGCGACATCGTCGTCGAAGCCGTCTTCGAGGACCGCGCCCTGAAGGCCGACGTGACCCGCAAGGCCGAGGCGCAGCTTGCGCCCGACACCATCTTCGCCAGCAACACGTCGACACTGCCGATCACCGGCTTGGCGCAGGCCTCGGTGCGGCCGGCTAACTTCATCGGGCTGCACTTCTTCTCGCCGGCCGAGAAGATGCCGCTGGTGGAAGTGATCGTCGGCAAGGCGACGAGCGAACAGTGCCTGGCCCGCGCGCTCGACTTCGTGAAGGCGCTGCGCAAGACGCCGATCGTCGTCAACGACAGCCGCGGCTTCTACACCAGCCGCGTGTTCTCCACCTACGTCGGCGAGGGCCTCACGCTGCTGTCGGAAGGCGTCGCGCCGGCCTTGATCGAAAATGCCGGCCGCATGGCGGGCATGCCGGTGGGGCCGCTGGCCCTGGCCGACGAGGTCTCGCTCGAACTGATGGCCCGCATCCGCCGGCAGACCGCCGCCGACCTGGGCGCGGCCTACCAGCGCAGTGCCATCGATGAGGTCTGCGACCGCATGGTCGACGGTGCCCTCGGCCGACTGGGCAAGAAGGCCGGCAAGGGCTTCTACGAGTATCCGCAGGGGGCCGCCAAGCATCTCTGGGCCGGCCTGGCCGACCTGTGGAAGCCGGCGCCGGTGCAGCCGGGCGTGGCCGAGGTCATCCAGCGGCTGATGGCCATCCAGTCCATCGAAACCGTGCGCTGCCTCGAGGAGGGTGTGCTGCGCGCACCGATCGATGCCGACGTCGGCGCCATTCTCGGCTGGGGTTTCCCCGCCTACCTGGGTGGACCGATCGGGCAGATCCACAGCCGCGGGGTCGCCGCCTTCGTGGCCGACTGCGACGACCTGGCACGCCGCCACGGGCCGCGTTTCGAACCCCCGAAGAGCCTGCGCGCGATGGCCGCCGAAGGTAAGGCCTTCTTCGCCCGCTAGCACGCTGCACAGCCACAGGCCCCAAGAAGAGTAGACCTCATGCCCTCCATCGAGTCCGGCATCGACCGGCAGTCCGAAGCCTTTCAGGCCCAGCGCCAGCAGATGCTGGCGTTGATCGACAACTTCCGCGGCCTGGAAGGCCGCGTGCGCGACACCTCGAACGCGCTGGAGTCGCGATTCCGCGAGCGCCGGCAGCTGCTGCCGCGCGAGCGCGTGTCGCTGCTGCTGGACCGCGGCTCGCCCTGGCTGGAACTGTCCACGCTGGCCGGCCTGCGCATGCACGACGATGACGGCGAGAAGAACGTGCTCGGCGGCGCGCTGATCACAGGCATCGGCATCGTCTCCGGCGTCCGCTGCATGGTCATCGCCTCGGACAGCGCGATCAAGGGCGGCACGATCACCCCGATGGGCATGCGCAAGAGCCTGCGCGCCGAGGCCATCGCGCTGGAGAACCGGCTGCCGGTGGTGCGGTTGGTCGAGTCCGGCGGCGCCAACCTGATGCACGTGGGCGAGGTCTTCATCGAAGGCGGCCGCGGCTTCGCCAACCAGGCACGCCTGTCGGCGGCGGGCATTCCGCAGGTCACGGTGATGCACGGCCACTCCACCGCCGGGGGCGCCTACCTGCCGGGCATGTCCGACTACGTGATCATGGTGCGTGGCCGCGCCAAGGCCTTCCTCGCCGGCCCGCCGCTGCTGAAGGCCGCCACCGGAGAGATCGCCGGCGACGAGGAGCTCGGCGGCGCCGAGATGCACACCCGCGTCTCCGGCGTGGCCGAGTACCTGGCCGAGGACGATGCCGACGGCATCCGCATCGCGCGCGACCTGCTCGCGCGCATGCCTTGGAACGACAAGCCCGGCCAGGGCACCGGGCGCGCCTGGAAGCCGCCGCGCTTTCCGGCCGAAGACCTCGTGGGCCTTGTGCCGCCGGACTACCGGCAGCCCTACGACGTGCGCGAGCTGCTGGCGCGGCTGATCGACGACTCGGACTTCCTCGACTTCAAGCCCGAGTTCGGCGCCGCCACCGTGTGCGGCCACGGCGCCATCGAAGGCCAGCCCTGCGGCTTCATCGGCAACAACGGGCCGATTGACCCGCAAGGCGCGAACAAGGCCACGCAGTTCATGCAGCTGTGCGAGCAGTCGGGCACGCCTCTGGTCTACCTGCAGAACACCACCGGCTTCATGGTCGGCAAGGAGGTCGAGCAGGTCGGCATGATCAAACATGGCTCGAAGATGATCCAGGCCGTCACCAACTGCAAGGTGCCGCGCATCACGCTGATGATCGGCGCCTCCTTCGGTGCCGGCAACTACGGCATGTGCGGTCGCGCCTACGACCCGCAGTTTGTCTTCGCCTGGCCGAACGCGCGCGTCGCCGTGATGGGCGGCGAACAGGCGGCGATGGTGATGCGCATCGTCACCGAGGAGAAGATGGCGCGTGCCGGCAAGGCGCCGCCCGAGGCCATGCTCGAGTCGATGCGCGCCGAGATCCTGAAGCGCTTCGACATGGAGTCGCACTCGCTGTTCGCGACGGCGAGGTTGTGGGACGACGGCATCATCGATCCGCGCGATACGCGCGCCGTGCTGGCGCTGGCGCTGGCCGTGTGCCGTGAAGGCCGGGGGCGCAGCGTGCGCCCCAACAGCTTCGGCGTGGCACGGATGTGAGGACGCAAGCGATGCATACCTCCTTCCAGAAGATCCTCATCGCCAATCGCGGCGAGATCGCCTGCCGCGTGATCCGCACCGCACGCGCCCAGGGTTACCGCACGGTGGCCGTCTACAGCGAGGCCGACGCCGGCGCGCTGCACGTGCAGCAGGCCGACGAGGCGCTGTGCATCGGCCCGGCGCCAGTGCGCGAGAGTTATCTCAACATCGATGCGTTGTTGCGCGCCGCGGCCGAGAGCGGTGCCGACGCCATCCACCCCGGCTACGGCTTCCTGTCGGAGAACGCCGAATTCGCGCGTGCGGTCCAGGCCGCCGGCCTGATCTTCATCGGCCCCGATCCGCAGTCGATCGAGCAGATGGGCAACAAGGCGGCGGCCAAGCGGCTGATGATCCAGGCCGGCGTGCCCTGCGTGCCCGGCTACCAGGGCGCCGACCAGTCTGACCGCACCCTGCTCGCGCAGGCGCGCGAGATCGGCGTGCCGATCATGGTCAAAGCCGCGGCCGGCGGCGGCGGGCGCGGCATGCGGCTGGTGCACGACCTCGCCGAACTGCCCGAGGCGCTGGCGCGCGCGCGCTCGGAAGCGGCCAACGCCTTCGGCTCCGACGAACTGATCCTCGAGCGCGCGGTGATCGAGCCGCGCCATGTCGAGGTGCAGGTCTTCGGCGACCGGCACGGCCACATCATTCACCTGGGCGAACGCGACTGCTCGGTCCAGCGTCGGCACCAGAAGGTGTTCGAGGAAGCGCCCTCGCCGGCGGTCGACGCGGCGCTGCGCGAACGCATGGGCACAGCGGCGGTGGCGGCGGCGCGCGCGGTGGGCTACGTCGGTGCCGGCACGGTGGAGTTCCTGCTCGACCGCGAAGGCCGCTTCTACTTCCTCGAGATGAACACCCGGCTGCAGGTGGAGCACCCGGTGACCGAGTGCATCACGGGCCTGGACCTGGTGGCCTGGCAGCTCGCCGTGGCACGCGGCGAGCCGCTGCCGCTGGCGCAGGACGAGGTGCGCCTGACCGGCCACGCAATCGAAGTCCGGCTGTACGCCGAGGACCCGGCCAGCGACTTTTTGCCGCAAAGCGGCGAGGTGGCCTTGTGGCAGCCGCCCTCGGGCACCGGCGTGCGCGTGGACCATGGCCTCGCGCAGGGTCAGGCGATCAGCCCCTTCTACGACCCGATGATCGCCAAGATCATCGCCCACGGCGCCACCCGCGACGAGGCGCGGCGGCGCCTGGTGGGCGCGCTGCGCAGCACCTGTGTGCTGGGCCTGCCCACCAACCTGGGCTTCCTGGCCGACGCCGCCGCGCACCCCGAGTTCGCAGGCGGTCAGGCGACCACCGCCTTCATCAGCAGGAACTTCGGGCCCGAGCGGCTGCGTGCTGCCAAAGCGGACTCGCGAACGCTGGCCGTCGCCGCGGCGCTGTGGTTCGATGCCAGCGCGTACCGCGGCGCGCAGTCCGGCTTCCGCTCCAACGGCCCGGCACGCTGGCCCCTGATCCTGGGCGTCGGCGATGATCGGGCGGCCACGCATGTCCGCATGCTGGGGGCCGGGCGATTCAGCGTCGAGTGCCCCTGTGACGCCGTGCACGAGATCGCGCTGCTTGGGCGGGACGCCGAAGCCCACCTGCTGGCCATCGACGGGCTGCACACGAAGGCCGCGGCCGTGTTCGCCGGCGGCAGGCTGCACCTGGCGCTGGCCGGCCATGCGCACAGCTTCGACGACCTCACCTACGCCCCGCCCAAGCGGGCCGACGACGCCGGCGAATCGAACGTGCTGGCACCGATGAACGGCCGCCTGCTCGCCCTGCTGGTGTCGCCGGGCGACCAGGTCGTCAAGGGCCAGCGCGTCGCCGTCCTCGAGGCGATGAAGATGGAACACCAGTTGCTGGCCCGCCGCGACGGCGTGGTCGAAAGGGTCGGCGCCGCGGTGGGCGAACAGCTGGCGACCCGCGCCCTGGTTGTCAAGCTGGCCGAGTCCACCGACTGACCACCTTTCGACGATCCGCAACCAAGAGCCAATCATGAGCCGATCCAGCCCCTTCTACACCGCCGAGCACGAAGCCTTCCGTCAGGCCGTGCGGCGCTTCGTCGCGCGCGAGATCACGCCCCATGTCGAGGACTGGGAGACCCAGGGCAGCTTCCCGCGGGAACTGTACCGGCAGGCGGCCGATCTGGGGTTGCTGGGCCTGGGATTCCCGCAGGAGTACGGCGGCAACGACGGTGATCTGTTCATGACCATCGTCGCCTCGCAGGAGCTCACGCGCTGCGGCGCCGGGGGGGTGTTGGCCAGCCTGCTGTCGCACACCATCGGCTGCCCACCGATCGTCAACGTCGGCAGCGAGGCGCTCAAGCGCAAGGTGCTGCAGCCGGTGATGCGCGGCGAGAAGATCAGCGCGCTGGGCATCACCGAGCCCTCGGGCGGCTCGGACGTCGCCAACCTGCGCACCACCGCCAGGCGCGACGGCGACCACTACATCGTGAACGGCTCCAAGACCTTCATCACCTCGGGCATCCGGGCCGACTTCTACACGGTGGCGGTGCGTACCGGTGGGCCGGGCCCCGCAGGGGTGTCTCTGCTGCTGATCGAGAAGGGCATGCCGGGTTTCACCCAGACCCCGCTGTCGAAGATGGGCTGGCTGTGCTCCGACACCGCGACGCTGCATTTCGACGACGTCCGCGTTCCGGTGGAGAACCTGGTCGGCACCGAAAACCAGGGTTTCAAGGCCATCATGCAGAACTTCAACCGCGAACGCATCTTCCTCGCCGCGGGGGCGAACGGGTTCGCACAGGTGTGCCTTGACGAGGCACTGGCATGGGCCAAGCAGCGCGAGATGTTCGGCGGCAAGCTCATAGACCAGCAGGTCACGCGCCACAAGCTGGCCGATATGGCGATGCGCATCGAGGCCACGCAGGCGATGCTCGAAACGCTGGCCTGGCGCGTCGAGCACGGCGACGCGCCGGTGGGCGAGATCTGTCTGCTGAAGAACCAGGCGACGCAGACCATGGCCCACTGCGCCAGCGAGGCGGTGCAGATGCATGGCGGCGCCGGCTTCATCCGCGGCGTGACCGTCGAGCGCATCTACCGTGAAGTCAAGGTCAACGCCATCGGTGGCGGCGCCGAAGAGGTGATGCGCGACCTGGCGGCGCGGCAACTGGGGTTTCACGCGTGAAGACGGTGGTGCCCGCCGCCCACCCGCCCGCTGAAGGCCTCGCGCGGGCGCTGAACTTGGCGCTGCGCGGTGCACCGGCCGTTGCGCGCGAGGCAGGATTTCCGCGAGACTGGTGGCGGCACTTGGGCGAACAGGGACTGCTGGGCTTGTCCTTCGACCTCGACGGACGCGGCCCGCGCGCCGACTGGCCCGCCATCGCCCGGATCGCCGGCTGCATGGCGAGAGAAACAGCCAGCCTCGGACTCACGCTCGGCTGGCTGCTCAACGAGATGGTGGGGCGCTGCATCGTCGGCGCCGCCGACACCGAGCGCGCGCGTGCCCTGCTCCGGCGAATGGCCGCCGGCCAGGCGATCGTGGGCTTGGCAGTCTCCGAACCGGAAGCCGGCGCGCACCCCAAGCGCCTGCGCTGCGGCGCGCGCCGCGAAGTCGACGGACAGGGCGAGCGCTGGCTCATCGACGGTGCCAAGTCGCACGTCAGCAACGGTCCCGTGGCCGACGCCTTTGTCGTGCTGGCCGTCACCGCCGACGATGGCCACCGCAAGGCCTTCGACGCCTTCCTGGTCGAGGCCGGCACCGCGGGATTGACGCTGCGGCCGGCGATGCCCGCCCCGGCTGAGATCGGTCAGGCCTCCTCGGCCGTACTGGCGCCGCTGCAGCACGCGGGATTGCAGTTCGAGGCTTGCGCGGTGCCGGCCAGCTGCCGGCTGGGACAGGGCGGGACAGCCTTCGACCGCATCGCCAGGCCGGTGCGCGTGACCGAGGAGGCCCTGCTCGCCAGCGCGATGGTCGGGGCCATGCACGCCGAGCTCGACGAGCTGGCGCGCTGGCTGCGCACCACGCAGCCGGCGCCGTCGCTCGTGCGCAGGCTGGGCGCACTGCGGCTCGAGCTGCACGCCCTGGAGGCAGTGGCCGATCATGCGGCCCGGCGCCTCGAGGTCGAGGGCCCCAGCGCCGGCCTGGCGGAATTCAATGCCGGCAGTCGCAGGATGTTCGAACGCTGGCAGGCGGAGTTCGAAGCCCTCGCGGCGACTCTGGACGACCTGGGCGACGGCATCGCGTCGCTTAGCCGCGACCTGCGCTGCATTCTGGGCATCGCCCGCAGTGTCGGTGAACTGCGCCAGCTCGAGGCCGGACAACGCCTGCTCAACACCAAGGAATCCGATGAAGTCCCTGCATGACACCCACTTCGAGAGCGTGGAGGTGGTGACGTCCCGCCTCTCGGACGTCGACTACATCGCCAACCGGCAGCTCGCCACCGCGGTCTTTCTGGCCTTCAACCTTGAAAAGCCCGTGCTCGTCGAAGGCCCGGCCGGCGTGGGCAAGACCGAACTGGCCAAGAGCATGGCGTCGATCCTCGACGTGCCGCTGATCCGCCTGCAGTGCTACGAGGGCCTAGACGAATCGAAGGCGCTGTACGAGTGGAAGTACGGCAAGCAGCTGCTCTACACGCAGTTGCTGAAGGACAAGCTGGCCGAGCTGATGCAGGGTGCCGTCGGCTTGGCGGCCTCGATCGAGAAGCTGCATGCGCACGACGATCTGTTCTTCTCCGAGCACTTCCTCGAGCCGCGGCCGCTGTACCAAGCGCTGCATCAGGAACGTGGCTGCGTGCTGCTGATCGACGAGGTTGACAAGTCCGATCCGGAGTTCGAGGCCTTCCTGCTCGAGGTGCTCTCGGACTTCCAGGTCTCCGTGCCCGAACTGGGCACGATCGCCGCGAAGGTCAAGCCACTGGTCTTCCTCACCAGCAATAACACGCGCGAGATGAGTGATGCGCTCAAGCGCCGCTGCCTGCACCTGCACATCCCCTTCCCGGAGGCCGCGATCGAGCGCCGCATCCTCGAGCGGCGCGTGCCGGGCCTCTCGGAGAAGCTCAACCTCGAACTGGTTGCCTTCGTGCAGGCGGTGCGCGAGATCGACCTGAAGAAGCAGCCCTCGGTCAGCGAGACGATCGACTGGGCGAAGACGCTGCTGCTGCTGAACTCCGAGCATCTCAACCTCGACCTGGTGCGCGACACGCTCAACGTGTTCCTCAAGTTCGAGCAGGACATCGCCAGTGCCGCCGAACAGCTGCCGGCGCTGATGGACAAGGCGCGCAAGAACGCGGAGCTTCCGCATGCAATCCACGCTTGAAGATTTCTTCAAGGCGCTGCGCGGCAGCGACCTGGACGTGAGCCTGAACGCGCAGATCGACGCGGCGCGCGCCACGGCGCTGGTCGGCTGGGGCGAACGCGAGCTGCTGAAGTCGGCGCTCGGCACGACGCTGGCGAAGACCCTGCCCGACCGGGCGATCTTCGACGAAGCCTTCGACCGCTTCTTCCGCTTCGACTCGTTCGGCACCGGCGCAGCTGCGACGACGGGCGGCGCTGTGCTCGACCCGGCGGCGCAGCCGCAGAGCCCGCCGCAGGAGGGCAACGGCCAGGGCAGCGGCGGCCCTGGCGGCTGCCAAGGCAGCGCCGGGCAGGCGCTGTCGCAGCTGCTGCTCTCGGGCGACTCGGCAGCATTGGCGCGCCGTATGCAGCAGGCGGCGCGCGAGGTGGGCCTCACCGACATCTGGTTCTTCACCCAGAAGGGCCACTACACGCAGAAGATCCAGCAGGCGATGGGCCTGGAACTACTGGACCGCGAGATCGCCGAGGCGCGCCGCCAGACGCTGGCGCCGCAGCGCCATGCCGACCTGGAACTGGCGCGCAAGCGGCTGTTCAACGAGGTGCGCAACTTCGTCGAGCGCAAGCTCGCGCTGTACGGCACAGCGCCCACGCGCGAGCTGCATGACGAATTCCTGCAGTCGCAGAAGCTGTCGGCCATCGACCGTCGCGACTTCGCGCGCATGCACGAGATCGTGCGCAAGATCGCGCGCCGGCTGGCCGAGCGCCACGCCCGCCGCAAGCGCCGCGAGCAGCGCGGCCAGCTCGACTTCCGGCGCACCCAGCGCGCCAACGCGGCCTACGGCGGCATGCTGTTCGAGACCCACTGGCGCAGCACGCGCGTCGAGCGGCCCACGGTGGTGGCGATCTGCGACGTCAGCGGCTCGGTGCGCCAGTACGCGCGCTTCCTGCTGCTGTTCCTCTACAGCCTGGACGAGCTGCTGTCGGATGTTCAGTCGTATGCATTCACCAACCACCTGGTCGACGTGAGCGCCACGTTCGAGTCGCTGCCCGTCGAGCAGGCGGTGGACAAGGTGCTCAACGCGGTGGGCGGCTCGGGCACCGACTACGGCCAGATGCTGCTCGATCTGGACGAGCAGCTGATGCACCGCATCGACCACCGCACGACGGTGCTCGTGCTCGGCGATGCGCGCAACAACCGCGGCCACGCGCGCAGCGAGATCATGAAGACACTGTATGGGCGCGCGCGGCGGGTGATCTGGCTGAATCCCGAGCCGCGTTCGTTCTGGGGCCTGGGCGATTCCGAGATGAAGCGCTACGCGCCGTATTGCCACATCGCGCGCGAGTGCAACTCGCTGCGCCACCTGGAGCGCACGCTCGACGAGCTGCTGCGCTCCAACAGCGCCAGCGCCTGAACATGGTCCGCCCGGTCACCCAGCTTCATCCTCCGCGCACGCCGGTCGCGCCGCGGCCCGCCGCGACGCTGCTATGGCTGCGCGATGCACCGGCCGGCCCCGAGGTGCTCTTGACGCGGCGCTCGCCGAACGCGAGCTTCCTGCCGGGCGTGTTCGTCTTCCCCGGCGGCCGCATCGACGACGCGGACGCCTCGGCGGCCGACCTCGTCGGCGAGGCGGCCGCAGCGCTGCCGCACCTCGCCGCGGCGGTCGCAGCACTGCGCGAGAGCTTCGAGGAGCTTGGCGTGCTGCATGCCCACGACGCCGCCGGCAGCCCGGTGGCGGCAAGCGAGCTCGCCGGGCTCAAGCGCCACGAGCCGCTGCATCCGCAACTGCGCGCGCGCGGCCTGCGCCTGGCCGCCGGCGCGCTGCGCGTCGCGGTGCGCTGGACCACCGACCGCGACGTGCAGCCGCGCCGCTTCGACACGCTGTTCCTGATCGGCCGCATGCCCGAGGGTCAGACGCCGGTGGCCGACGACGCCGAGCAGTTCGAGCCGGTGTGGCTGCGCGCCGCCGACGCGCTGGCGCGCCACGAGGCCGGCACGCTGCCGATGATCTTCCCTACCCTGCGGACGCTGCGCTGGCTGGCCGGCTTCGACAGCGTCGATGCGGCGCTCGCGGCATGTGCCGGCAACCGGCCGCACTGGGAGTCGTGCCCGCGCGGCGCGCTCGTCGGCGGCAAGCCGCAGCGCTTCATGGAAACGGACCTGCCTTTCGGCGAGCTCGAACTCGTCTGCCCCGACGGGCAGATGCTGCACGCGCTCGACTGGCAGAGCGAGCGGCCGGTGCAACTGTTGCGCCACCTGTGGCGGTTCACAGCACCGAACCCCGGCGTGATGACCGGCCCGGGCACCAACGCCTACCTGCTGGGCAGCGCGGCCGCCGGCTGGATCGTCATCGATCCCGGTCCGCCGGACGAAGTCCACGTCAAGCGCCTGCTCGAAGTCACCGGCGGCCGTGTGCGGACGATCATCTGCACCCATTCGCATCCCGACCACTCGCCGGCTGCGCAGCCGCTGGCGCAGGCCTGCGAGGCCGCGACCGGACAGCGTCCGCCGATCCTCGGCCTGCCGTCGGCGCCGACGGCGCGGGCGCACTCGGAGTTCACCCCCGACCGCACGCTCGCCGACGGCGAATGCATCGTGCTCGACGACCCCGCGCACCCGCTGACGCTGCGCGCCGTGCACACGCCGGGCCACGCCGCCAACCACCTGTGCCTGGTGCTGGAGGAGGACGGGCTGCTGTTCTCCGGCGATCACGTGCTCAGCGGCAGCACCACGGTGATCGACCCGCCCGACGGCAACATGGCCGCCTACATCGACTCGCTCGACCGGCTGCTGCGCGAGTGCGAAAGCCACGACATCCGCTTCATCCTGCCGGCGCACGGCCATGTCATCGGCTCGGCACCGCAGGCCATCGCGTGGCTCAAGTCGCACCGCCTCGCGCGCGAGGCGAAGGTGCTGGCGGCGATGCGCGAGTGCCCCCAAGGCAACGCCGACGACTGGGTGCCGATCGCCTACGCGGACACCCCGAAACAACTGTGGCCCGTGGCCCGGCGCTCGCTGCTGGCGCACCTGGAGCGCATCGAGGCGCTGGGCCTCGCGCGCTGACCACCGCCCCGACCGGAGACCCACCCTTGAACGATCAACCCAAGCTTCCCCCCGCAGTCGTCGACGCCTTCTGGAAACGCTGGGGCAGCAACACCTTCCTCAGCGCCCAGGGCCTGGAACTCGAGCTCGGCGAGGTCGGGCGCGCGGTCGTCCACCTGCGCGCGCCCACCGCCGCGCAGCGCGGTGGCGGCGGCTCGGACAGCGTGATCAACGGCGGCGTCATCGCCTACATGTTCGACGCCGCGCTCGGCTGTGCCATCGCCTCGGCCAACCTGGCGCGACCCGAGATGCGCGAGGTCGACCCCGGCGGGCTGCGCCAGTCGACCATCAACCTCGACATCACCTACGTCGATGCGGCGGCAGGCGCGCGCTTCGAGGCCCACGGCAGGGTCGTGCGCTCGGGGCGCAGCGTGGCCTTTGCGGAAGGCGAGCTGCTCGACGACAGGGGCCGCGTCTGCGCCACGGCCAAGGGCATCTGGCGCATCTTCTGGCCGCACCGGGACCGCACGGCCGGCTGAAACGCCACCATCCAACCCACACCTCGCAAGGGGACTCATCCGCATGAGCAAAGACACCCTCCGCATCGGCTGCGCCTCCGGTTTCTGGGGCGACAGCGAGTTCTCGGCCGCCCAGCTCGTCGAGCACGGCGACATCGACGTGCTCGTCTTCGACTACCTGGCCGAGATCACGATGTCGCTGCTGATCCGCGCCAAGGCCAAGGATCCGAGCCTGGGCTACGCGCCCGATTTCGTCAGCACCATCAAGCCGCTGATGAAGCAGCTCAAGGCGCGCGGCATCCGCGTCGTCGCCAACGCCGGCGGGGTCAACCCCTCGGCCTGCCGCGAAGCCCTGGTCGCCGCAGCCCAGGCCGAGGGCGTGGAGCTGAAGATCGCCGCGGTGCTCGGCGACGACCTGATGACGCAGGTCGAGGCGCTGCGCGCGGCCGGCACGAAGGAGATGTTCTCCGGCGCGCCGTTCCCGGCCAAGGTGATGAGCGCCAACGCCTACCTCGGCGCGTTCCCGATCGCGGCGGCGCTTTCCGCGGGCGCCGACATCGTCGTCACCGGCCGCTGCGTGGACAGCGCGGTGACGCTGGCGCCGCTGATCGCCCGCTTCAACTGGACCGCCGGCGACCTGGACAAACTGGCCCAGGGCAGCCTGGCCGGCCACCTGATCGAGTGCGGCACGCAGGCCACCGGCGGCAACTACACCGACTGGGCCAGCGTTCCGGGCTGGGACGACA
>JACRBA010000119.1 GCA_016213265.1 Burkholderiales bacterium
GACGGTGGCGCAGAACATCGCCTCGCCGCTGCGGCTGCGCGGCGAGCGCGACATCGACGCGCGCGTGCGGGCGCTGGCCGCCCGGCTGCACATCGAGCCCTTCCTCGACCGGCTGCCCTCGGCGCTGTCGGGCGGCCAGCAGCAGCGCGTGGCCCTGGCGCGTGCGCTGGCCAAGAACGCGCCGCTGATGCTGCTGGACGAGCCGCTGGTGAACCTGGACTACAAGCTGCGCGAGGAGCTGCGCGAGGAGCTCACGCAGCTGTTCGCCGCCGGCGACTCCACGGTGATCTACGCCACCACCGAGCCCGGCGAGGCCCTGCTGCTGGGCGGCTGGACGGCCGTGCTCGACGCGGGCGAGCTGCTGCAGTACGGCCCCACGGCCGAGGTGTTCCACCGCCCGGCGTCGCTGCGCGTGGCGCGCGCCTTCAGCGACCCGCCCATGAACCTGATCGCCGCGCAGGCCACCGACGGCGGCCTGCAGCTGCGCGGCGGGCCGGTGCTGCCCGTGTCACTGCCGCCTGCGGCCGTCGCGTCGCGCGACTGCACGGTCGGCGTGCGCGCCAGCGCGCTGCGCGTGGCCGCGCGGCCCGGTGACATCGCCCTGCCGGGTACGGTGGAGCTGGCCGAGATCTCCGGTTCGGACACCTTCGTGCACGCCGCCACGCCGGTGGGCGAGCTGGTGGCACAGCTGACCGGCGTGCACGACTTCGAGCTCGGCGCCTCCCTCACGCTGCACCTGCACCCGTCGCAGGCCTACGTGTTCGGCGCCGACGGCGCGTTGCAGCGCGCGCCTGAACGGCCCGGCGCCGACTGGCAAGGAGCCCGCTGATGGCCCGCATCGACCTCGACCTGGCGCACTCGTACAAGCCGAACCCGCGCGAAGACGGCGACTACGCCCTGCTGCCGCTGAAGATGAGCTTCGCCGACGGCGGCGCCTACGCGCTGCTGGGCCCCTCGGGCTGCGGCAAGACCACCATGCTCAACATCATGTCGGGCCTGCTGGTGCCCTCGCATGGCAGCGTGCGCTTCGACGGGCGCGACGTGACGCGCGCCAGCCCGCAGGAGCGCAACATCGCGCAAGTGTTCCAGTTCCCGGTGATCTACGACACGATGACCGTGGCGGAGAACCTGGCCTTCCCGCTGAAGAACCGCAAGGTGCCCGCCGGGCAGATCCGCCAGCGCGTGGGCCAGATCGCCGAGATGCTGGAGATGAGCCACCAGCTGGACATGCGCGCCGCGGGGCTGTCGGCCGACCAGAAGCAGAAGATCTCGCTGGGCCGCGGCCTGGTGCGGCCGGACGTGTCGGCCGTGCTGTTCGACGAGCCGCTGACCGTCATCGACCCGCACCTGAAGTGGCAGCTGCGGCGCAAGCTCAAGCAGATCCACCATGAGCTGAAGCTCACGCTGATCTACGTGACGCACGACCAGGTCGAGGCGCTGACCTTCGCCGACGAAGTGGTGGTGATGACACGCGGCCGGGCCGTGCAGGTGGGCACCGCCGACGCGCTGTTCGAGCGGCCCGCGCACACCTTCGTGGGCCACTTCATCGGCTCGCCGGTCATGACCTTCCTGCCCGCCGCGCAGCGCGACGGCACGCTGCAGGTGGCCGGCCAGGCGCTGGGCCCCGCGGGGCGGGCGCTGCCCGACGGCGCGCTCAAGCTGGGCATCCGGCCCGAGTACCTGGGGCTGGCGCCAGCCGGCACGCCCGGCACCCTGCCGGCCCAGGTGGCGCAGGTGCAGGACATCGGCACCTACCTGCTCGTCACCTGCCGCGCCGGCGAGCAGACCCTCAAGGCCCGCCTGTCGCCCGACGCCAGCGCGCCGTCGGTGGGCGACACGGTGGGCCTGCAGGTGCTGGGCGCCCACACCTGCTTCTATGCGAATGAGGAGCTGATCGCGTGAGTGCACCGCTGAACAAGCCCGTGAACCAGAAGGCCTGGTTCCTCATCCTGCCCGTGTTCATCTGCGTGGCCTTCTCGGCCATCCTGCCGCTGATGACGGTGGTGAACTACTCGGTGCAGGACATCATCAGCCCCGAGCGCCGGGTGTTCGTGGGCACCGAGTGGTTCGCCGCCGTGATGCGCGACGAGGACCTGCACGCCGCGCTGTGGAACCAGCTGCGCTTCTCGCTGGCGGTGCTGGCGGTGGAGATCCCGCTGGGCATCGCGCTGGCGCTGGCCATGCCGGCCGAAGGCTGGAAGGCCTCGGCCACGCTGGTCGTCGTGGCGCTGTCGCTGCTCATTCCCTGGAACGTGGTGGGCACCATCTGGCAGATCTTCGGCCGCGCCGACATCGGCCTGCTGGGCCACACGCTGGAGCAGCTGGGCATCGAATACAGCTACACGGGCGACTCCACCCACGCGTGGCTCACGGTGCTGCTGATGGACGTGTGGCACTGGACGCCGCTGGTGGCTCTGCTGGCCTACGCCGGCCTGCGCAGCATCCCCGATGCCTACTACCAGGCCGCACGCATCGATGGCGCGAGCAAATTCGCCGTGTTCCGCTACATCCAGCTGCCCAAGATGCGCGGCGTGCTGATGATCGCGGTGCTGCTGCGCTTCATGGACAGCTTCATGATCTACACCGAGCCCTTCGTGCTCACCGGCGGCGGCCCGGGCAATGCCACCACCTTCCTCAGCCAGTACCTCACCCAGAAGGCGGTGGGCCAGTTCGACCTGGGCCCGGCGGCCGCCTTCTCGCTGATCTACTTCCTCATCATCTTGCTGTTCTGCTTCGTGCTCTACAACTGGATGCAGCGCCTGGGCCAGGCCAGCGCCGAAGGAGCCGGCCATGACTGAACGCCGTTTCCGCAAGCGCAGCCTGTTCCTGCTGGCCTACCTGGTCTTCGCGCTGTTGCCCATCTACTGGATGGTCAACATGAGCTTCAAGACCAACGAGGAGATCCTGTCAAGCTTCTCGCTGCTGCCCCAGGCCTTCACCTGGGACAACTACCGCACCATCTTCACCGACGAGAGCTGGTATTCGGGCTACATCAACAGCCTGATCTACGTGGCCATCAACACGGTGATCTCGGTGACAGTGGCGCTGCCGGCCGCCTATGCGTTCAGCCGCTACAGCTTCCTGGGCGACAAGCATGTGTTCTTCTGGCTGCTGACCAACCGGATGACGCCGCCCGCGGTGTTCCTGCTGCCGTTCTTCCAGCTCTACAGCACGGTGGGGCTGATGGACACCCACATCGCGGTGGCGCTGGCGCACCTGCTGTTCAACGTGCCGCTGGCGGTGTGGATCCTCGAAGGCTTCATGAGCGGCATCCCGCGCGAGATCGACGAGACGGCGTACATCGACGGCTATTCCTTCCCGCGCTTCTTCCTCACCATCTTCCTGCCGCTGATCAAGGCGGGCGTGGGCGTGGCGGCGTTCTTCTGCTTCATGTTCAGCTGGGTGGAGCTGCTGCTGGCGCGCACGCTCACCTCGGTGAACGCCAAGCCCATCGTGGCCACCATGACACGCACCGTGAGCGCGTCCGGCATGGACTGGGCCACGCTGGCGGCGGCAGGCACGCTCACCATCGTCCCCGGCGCCATCGTCATCTGGTTCGTCCGGCACTACATCGCCAAGGGCTTCGCCATGGGGCGGGTGTGATGGGCAACCTGGGCGATCGGTGGGCGCGGGCAGGCAGGCGGCATTCGTCCGGGCTCATTCGTCCGCGCCCCCGGCTGCGCCGGGGGTGCCCTGTGCTGCTCGCTGCGCAGGGCGGCTGCGGTGGATTCGCAGCGGGCCGCCTTCGCGCCCCGCTGCATAAATCCTCCTCGCTCGGTCCGCGGCTGCGCCGCAGACTGCCCCTGCTCCGCTGCGCTGCTCGGCGCTTCCCAAATCGCCCGGCCGAACGCCGCCTGCCTGCCGGTCGAGGACACAGCGTTCGCACGGGCCGGTGTTTCCACCGTGGCGCCGCAGCCTCGGGTGATCGGGGCGGGTGGGGGCAGTCGGCGGGGCGATGTGGGAGCGCCGAGAAGCGCAGGACGCGGGTCGGCGCGCGCCAGCGCGCTTCGTGCACTGACTCGCGGCGACTGTCCGAGCGCAGTGAGCGCAGCGAACGCAGCGAGTTGAGCCGCGCGACCCGTGGCCGAGCATCGCAGGGCACCCTCGGCCTCGGGCCGAGGGCGCGGACGAATGAGCCGCGCGGGGCGGGTGCCGGTGCGGGCGGGCACCCACCTCGGCACGCATGCCAGGCCCTTCGACAGGCTCAGGGCGAACGGCAGCCGGCTCCCGCCAAAAGGCAGGCGGCTCCCGCCCCACGGTCCATGGGATGCCGGGCTCAGTGCCCCAGCTTGAACGCCCCCACCGCGCCGGCCAGCACGTTGGCCTGTTCACGCAGGCTCATCGCGGCGGCGGCGGATTCCTCCACCAGCGCGGCGTTCTGCTGCGTCATCTGGTCGAGCTGCGTCACGGCCTGGCCCACCTGGCCGATGCCCTGGCTCTGCTCGCGCGTGGCGGTGGAGATCTCGGCGATCACCTCGCTCACGCGCTTCACGCCGGACACGATCTCCTGCATGCTGCCACCGGCCTCCACCACCAGGCGGGTGCCGCCCTCGACCTTGTCCACGCTGGTGCCGATGAGGGTCTTGATCTCCTTGGCGGCGTCGGCCGAGCGCTGGGCCAGCGCCCGCACCTCACCTGCCACCACGGCGAAACCGCGGCCCTGCTCGCCCGCCCGCGCGGCTTCCACCGCCGCGTTCAGCGCCAGGATGTTGGTCTGGAAGGCGATGCCGTCGATCACGCCGATGATGTCGCCGATGCGCTGCGAGCTCTGCTGGATCTCCTGCATGGTGCTCACCACGCGCGAGACCACCTCGCCGCCGCGCTCGGCGGCCTGCGCCGCGTCACCGGCCAGCTGGCGCGCCGTGTCGGCCGCGTCGGAGGTGTGCTTGACCGCGCCGGTGAGTTGCTCCATCGAGCTGGCCGTCTGCTGCAGGTTGGACGCGGTGAGTTCGGTGCGCGAGGACAGATCCTGGTTGCCGCTGGCGATTTCGCTGGCGGCGGTGTTCACGCTCTCGGTGGTGGACTGGATGCGGCGCAGCGTGGCGGCCAGCTTGTCCACGAAGGCGTTGAACGACTGGCCCACCTGCGCCAGCTCGTCGTGGCCGCGGGTGTCCAGGCGGCGGGTCAGGTCGCCCTCGCCGGAGGCGATGTCTTGCAGGGCGGTGGTGAGCTGGCCCAGGCGGCGCAGCAGGGCCGTGGTCAGGCCGGCCAGCACGGCCGCGGCCAGGCCGATGGCCAGCAGCGCCGTGACCGCCGACGCGGTGCGGATGGCGCCCACGGCGGCCATGGCGTCGCCCTCGTGCATGGCCAGCACGAAGGTCCATTCGGTGCCGGGCACCTGGCGCGCGCTGAGCAGGTAGGCCTGGCCGCCCACCTCCTGCGGCGCCGGCTCGGCCTGGCCACGCAGGGCCTTGAGCTTGGCGCCGTCCAGCCCCGCGGCCACTTCGGTGGCGGGCTTGAGCGTGAGCTGCGCGTCCGGGTGGGCGATGACCGCGCCGGCTGCATCCACCAGGTAGGCGAAGCTGTGCTCGGTGGGGCGGATGCTGCGCACCGCCTGCACCACGCCGTCGATGAACAGGTCGCCGGCGGTCACGGCCTTGACGCTGCCGCCGTCGGCCACCGGGGCGGCGAAGGTCACCACCAGCTTGCCGGTGCCGGCGTCCACGTAGGGTGAGGTGAGCACCGGCTTGCCCGCGGTGGCCGCCTGCTGGTACCAGGGGCGCGAGGTGGGGTCCCAGTCGGCCGGCAGGTTCTGCGGCGACGAGAACACATGCCGCTTGTCGGCCCAGCCGATGTAGGTGGTGTCATAGCGGCCGGCCGTCTTGGCCTGCACGAGCGCGGGCAGCGCGTCGGCGGCGTCCACGGCGGGGGCCAGGGCCACGATGACGTCGGTCTTCGCGGCCACCCACTCGCCCAGCTGGCGGGCGTTGCTGTCGGCCACCGAGGCGATGCGGTCTTCCGCGCTGGCACGCGCGGCGCGCTGCACGACGAACAGGTTGATGCCGGCCAGCAGGGCCATGGCCACGGTCACGGTGCCGACGCTGGCGGCGATGAGCTTGGCGCGAACTGTGGTGAATTGCATGGTGTCGGGGCCGCCGTGGCGCGTGATGCGCCGCAGCTGACGGCCGTCAAGAAGTCCGGGGGAGGACTGTCTTGTCGGCTGATCTCCCGCGGGGTTGAGGGCGACCGGGGGTGCCATGCCCCCGATTGCACGAAACGCCGCCGTCCGGGCGCGCTCAGCGTGCGTCGTCGCGCAGCCGGGCGTAGTCGCACAGGCTGCGCAGTTCCCCGGCCGGGTTGCGCAGCACATGGCGGCGCACGCCTTCGAGCGCGAAGCCGCAGCGCTCGGCCACGCGGCGCGAGGCGGCGTTCTCGGTGTCCGTCACCAGCTCCACCCGCACGGCCTGGGCGTGAGTGAATGCGTACTCCGTGAGCGCCGTCACGGCACGGCTCACCCAGCCCTGGCCCTGCGCGCTGCTGCGGCACCAGTAGCCCACCTCCACCTTCGGCACCTGCCAGTCCGGCCGGTGCAGGCCGCAGGCGCCGAGCACCCGGCCGGTGGCGGCCTCGCGCATCAGAAAGGGCAGGTCGGTGCGCGCCAGGAAGTTGGCCTGCGAGCGGCGGCACCAGGCTTCGGACGCGTCCGGCGAGGGCTCAGCCGCCACCCAGGGCAGCGCCGACAGGAAGCGGCGCAGGTCGGTGAGCGATTCGGCGATCGCCTCGCACACCGCGGCCCCGTCACCCGGCTGCGGCACCTGCAGCCGCAGTGGGCCGGCGTCGATGTGCGGGGGCAGGTTCAGGCGAAGGGCGTCGTTGGTGTCCACTACCCCACCATACCGCGTTCGGGGCGCGCGCGCCCCTTGCCGGGCTGCCCGATTGCCCTCGCGCCTCGCCCATCGAAGGAGACACCATGGAGTTTTCCGAGCTCTTCACCCAGAGCGTGCGCGAAGTGCTGCCTCTGGTTCGGCGAAAGGCGCTCGTCTACTACCTGGATTTCGACGGTGCGTATTTCGAGCTGGCGGGCGAACATGCCGGCCTGCGCTCGGGCACCCACCGCCTGTTGCGCGGCCTGATCGACTGCTTCGAGACCGGGTTCCTCGTCTTCACGTCCGCCGTCGTCTGCGGCACGGATGGCCGATGGAAGGCCACGTTGCATCTGGCCGGCGCCGGCGCCACGGCGTCTTTTTCGAGCATCGCCGAGGTGCTGGCGCGCCTGCAGCTGCAGGCTGGGCCCCAGACGGCGCACGCCAGCAGCGGGGCCATGCGCATTTCTGCCGTGTGCCCTGCCACCGGCGGCCGGGTGGAATTTGCCTACGCCGGCCATGAAGGCATCTTCATGTCCCTGACGGTGGACGTCGAGGGGGAAGAAGTGCCGGGCCCGTCCCCGCTGCCGGACGCGGAAGGCGTGATCGCCTTTGCGGTGAGCGAGGTCCCCGGTGGGCTGGATTCGGTGGCGCGGCGCCTGCGGCGCCTGGGTTGGCAGGTGGCCGAGTTTGGCGCGCTGGACCAGGCGATTCACCGCCTGGCGCTCGATCGCAGCAATGGCCAGACGCTGCCGCTGCTGCTGGTGGTGGCCGAGGTCAGCGGGCAGGAGTTGGCGGCGCTGGAGCCGGTCAGCCGTGCGCTGCCCGCCACCCGCGTCGTGCTGGCCGTGCTGGCCGGCTCCGCCACGCTGGACGCGCGGGCGCACAGCCCGGTGGACATCCGGCCCCTGCCGCTGAGCCCGCGTGACCTGGAGAGGCTGACCCAGCATGTGGATGCGCTCACCTCCACGGCCGCTTCGCGCGAGACCTCGCCCATGCCGCTGTACGTGCACGAGCCGCGCCGCGTGCTGGTGGTGGACGACAGCGTCGTCAACCAGTTCGTGGCGCGCGGGCAGCTTGAACTGCTGGGTTACGAGGTGACCGTGGCGACCAACGGCCGGGAAGCTTTGCAGCTGTGCCGCGAACGGGCGCCCGACGTGGTGCTGATGGACATGGACATGCCCGAGCTGGACGGGGTGCAGACCACCCGGCACCTGCGTGCCTGGCAACAGGTGGGCATCGTGCCGCCTTTTCCCATCGTCGCTTCCACGAGCGGGGAGGACATGGACCGGCGGCGTGCGGAGTGTCTGGCCGCCGGCATGGACGGCTACCTGTCCAAGCCGATGGAACTGCGCCGGCTGGCCGACGAGATCCACCGTGTGCTGCCGGAACGGGTGGGCGAGAGGCCTACCACGCGGCATTGATACATGGCCGCCGGCACGTGGACGCACGCCGGACGCTTCAAGGCGCCGGAGGCCGAGCCGCGTAGCGCCGCATCAAGGGCTGCGCGGACAGCCCGTGCACCACGACCGACGCCGCCACGGTCCACAGCGTCAGGCTCACCAGCAGCTGTGCGGTCGGCGCGTCCAGGCCATGACGCAGGGCGAACAGCAGGTAGTAGACCGAACCCACACCGCGGATACCGAACCAGCCGATGAGGGCGGCCTGAGCCGGTGCCAGGCGCTCGCCCACGGTGGCGGGCAGCGTGGACAGTGGTCGCAGCACAAGCAGCGCCAGCGGCACGAACCACCACGTCGCAGCTAGCGGTGGGGCATACCACAGCATGGCGCCCACCAGCAGCACCACGGCCAACTCGGCCAGCTTTTCGAGTTGCCCGTTGAAGAGCTGGACGGTGTCGCGCATCGTGGCGCTGGCATGGTGCGAGTGGGTGGCCAAGACCTCATAGGAGTGGCCGGCCGCAACCGGCGATGCCTCCAGCGGCCGGCTGCCCGGCGCCGGCCGCTCGCGCACCCGCTGCAGCGCCAGCCCGCTGGCGAAGACAGCGAGGAACCCTGACGCCATCGCAGCGTGGGCGATGCCATAGGACAGGCCAATCACCCCCAGCCCGAGGAAGACGTCCAGCCCGACGGCCTCCTGGTGACGCGCACGCAGGTACACCACCAGACGACCCGTCAGCGTGCCCACCCCGGCGCCGATGGCTGCCCCTGCCAGGGTCGCCCACAGCAGGTCCACGGCGAGCCATTTGTGCATCCCGACGCCAAGGTCGTGGTGGCCCATCAGAC
Source organism: Burkholderiales bacterium (assembly GCA_016213265.1). Taxonomy (GTDB): domain Bacteria; phylum Pseudomonadota; class Gammaproteobacteria; order Burkholderiales; family Burkholderiaceae_C; genus Ideonella. Next base: position 9,047 of record JACRBA010000119.1, read on the forward strand.
CAAGGCCGAGCATCACGAAGGGGAATGCCGCCCCGTCGTTGAGCCCGCCTTCGCCTGCCAGACTGAATCCCAGTCGGTCCGGACGCGGCCCAGGATCGGCCTGCACCCCAGAGGCCAGCACCGGGTCCGTCGGCGCCAGGATGCCGCCGAGCAGGATGGCGGCGCCGAGGGACAGGCCGAGCAGCCACACGCCCACCGCCGCGATCATCGCCACCATGACGGCCATGGACACGAACGCCAGGCGCACCGGCAGCCACCAGCGGCGACTGCGCAGCGGCACGCCCAAGTGCAGGCCCACAGCGAACAGCGAAATGAGCAGTGCCGCTTCGGCGACGATCTCCAGCAGGCGAGTGGAGTCGGCTGGGTCGGGAGCCAGCACGTTCATCGCGCCGGGGCCGAGCCCCCAGCCCACCGCCAGATAGACCATGGCGTTGCTGAGCGGCAGGCGGCCGAACAAGGTGCCCAGCAGCACCATGGACAGCAGCAGCGCACCGGCGAACAGGGACCAGCTGGCCATCGACATGCGAACCTCCGGTGCCCCGCGGCGACGCCGCGACCAAGCAGACGTGGTGCCCGCACACCGACGGCGCCCCGCCGGCTCAGCGCAGCATCAAGCGCCGGCAGGCGACGGACAGCCCGTCCACCACCAGCACCAGCGCCATGGTAGCGGCCAGCACGGTGCCGGCCTCGCGCAGCTGGAACAGGCCGAGGTGGAAGCTCAGCATCTGGCCCAGCCCGCCGGCACCCACCACGCCCAGCACGGCGGCCGCGCGGATGTTGTTCTCCCAGCGGTACAGGCTGTAGCTGAGCAGCTGCGGCGCGATCTGCGGCGCCTGCGCCCAGGCAAACACGCGCAGCGGGCCCTCGCCGCGCCAGCGCAGCGCGGCGGCGGGGCCAGGTGGCGCGTTTTCCACCGCGTCGGCGAACAGGCGGCCGAGCACGCCGGTGGTGTGCAGGGCCAGCGCCAGCGTGCCGGCCATGGGGCCCAGGCCCGCGGCCACCAGCAGCAGGGCCGCCCACACCAGCTCGGGCACGGCGCGCAGCGCGTTCAGGCCCAGGCGGGCAAGCGTGCGCCAGGCGGTCCAGGCGCGCGGCGCATCCACCCAGCCGTCGCGGCGCAGGCTGGCCGGCAGCGCCAGCACCAGCCCGGCCGCCGCCCCCAGCGCCGTGCCCAGCAGCGACCTGGCCAGGGTCTCCAGGGCCGCGCGGCCCACCTGGGCCAGGAAGGCGGGCTCCATCGCGGGCGGCCAGAAGCCGGCCACGAAACGCGCCAGGCGCTCGCCGGCCCCCTCGCCCCAGAGGCCAGCCAGGCGCAGGTCCAGGCTCCAGAAGCTGGCCACCACCAGCGCCAGCACGGCGGCCAGCGCGGCCAGGCCTGCGCCGCGGCGCGGTGGCGTGTCGATCGGCCGGCTGGTCATGCGATGAGCCGCCGCAGCCACAGGCTCAGGCGGTCCGACAGCGCCACCAGGGCGATGAAGACGAGCAGGATGCTGGCCACCTCGGCGCCCGCGAACATCTTGGCGGCCGTGTCGAGCTGCTGGCCCAGGCCGCCCGCGCCGACGAAGCCGAGCACCACGGACGAGCGGATCGCGCATTCCCAGCGGTACACCGTGTAGCTCAGGCACTCGTCGGCGCAGCTGGGCAGCGTGCCGTGCCACAACGCCTGCAGGCGGCTGGCGCCGTTGCGCAGCAGGGCCTGCGTGGGCGCGGGGTCGGTGCTGTCCAGGATCTCGGCGTACACCTTGCCCAGCATGCCGCCGTAGGCGATGCCGATGGCCAGCACGCCGGCCGTGGGCCCCAGGCCCACCACCCGCACGAACAGCAGCGCCCACACCGGCTCGGGCACCGAGCGCAGGGCCACCATCACCGCGCGCACCGCGGCGCGCAGCCACGCCGGGCCGATGGCCATGCGGCCGGACAGCGCGCTCAATGACAGCCGGGTGGTCGCCACCAGGGCCAGAGGAACAGCCAGGGCGAAGGCGATCGTCATGCCGGCCGTGGCGATGGCCACCGTGCGCCACGTCTCCACGGCCAGGGTGGCCAGGAACTCGGCGTCGTGGCGCGGCGGCACGAAGCTGGCGATGAAGCGCCATGTGGCCGCCAGACCGCGCGGCTCGAACAGCACCCGCGGGTCGAATTCGCACCACACGAGCAGCGGCCAGGCCAGGGCCGCGGCCAGCAGCAGGCCGCCCCAGCGGCGCAGCCAGGCCGGGTCGCGCGCGACGACGGCCACTGCAGCGTGGGCGGCCGGTGTGCTCATCGGCACAGGGCCTGCGGGCAGGCAGGTGCCACGGCGCCCTCGTCGGCCGGTGTGGCCAGGGCGGGCGCGTCTGCCTGCGCGGCGTACAGCGCCTGCCAGCCGGCGTCGTCGAAGCCCGCAGGCGGGCCGTCGTAGACGATGCGGCCGCCCTGCAGGGCCACCACGCGGGGGAAGCGGCTGCGCGCGAGATCGACCTGGTGCAGGGAGCACGCGAGGGTGCGGCCCTCGGCGCGGGCGGCATCCTGCAGCGCCGCGAGCGCCTGGCTGGCGCGCACCGGGTCCAGCGCGGACAGCGGCTCGTCCACGAGCCACAGCGGGGCCTGGCTCACGCGCAGGCGGGCGAGCCCCACGCGCTGGCGCTCGCCGCCGGAGAGCCGGTCCACGCGCGACCAGAGCTTGTCCGCCAGGCCGAACTCCGCCAGGGCCTGCGCCGCCAGCGTCGCCTGCGTGCCGGGCTGCCACAGCGTGGCCAGGCTGCGTGCCAGGCCCCAGCCGGGCAGGCGGCCGGCCAGCACCGCGGTGACCACCCGTTGGCGCGGCGGCAGCGGCGGCTGCTGCGGCGCCAGGCAGAGCTGGCCGCGCAGGTGCTGGCGCGCGGCGCTGCGCAGGGCCCACGGGTCCTGCCCGAACAGGCGCACCGTGCCCGCCAGCGGGCGGGTGGCTGCGGCGAGCGCCAGCAGCAGGCTGGTCTTGCCGGCGCCCGAGGCGCCCACCAGCGCCAGCTGTTCGCCCGCCTGCACGCGCAGGTGCACGCCGCGCAGGGCCGCGACCTGGCTGCCGGGCGCGGCCGGGGCGTCCAGGCCGATGAGCTCGATCACGGGCGGCGCGTCATTTCAGCAGCCCGGCCTGTTCGGCCGCGCTGCGGATGCCGGCGTACTGCTCGGGCGCCGCCGGCACGAAGCGGGTGGCGCGCTGCAGCGCCAGGATCTCCTGGTGTGCGGGCTGGGCCGCGTCCAGGGCCAGAAAGGCCTTTTGCAGCTTGTCGCGCCAGGCCGCGGGCAGGCTGGCGTGCACCGACCAGTTGTAGTCGTGGTAGGGCGCGGTGGTGTGGAAGACGCGCACCTGCGCCGGGTCCACCTTCTTCTCGGCGACGAACTTCTCCCACACGGAGATGTTGAGCGCGCCCGCATCGACCTTGCCCGAAGCCACGGCCAGGATCGTGGCGTCGTGCGCGCCCGAGTAGGCGATGCGCTTGCAGTCGCGTTCGGGCACGATGCCGGCGGCCAGCAGCGCGCTGCGCGGCATGAGGTGGCCCGAGGTGGACGAGGCGGAGCCGAAGCTCAGCGAGCGGCCTTTCACGTCGGCCAGGGCGCGCACGGGGCTGGCGGCGTCGGTGATGAACACCGAGCGGAAGCGCGTGTCCTCCTCGCGCTGCACCAGCGGCACGATCTGGTTGCCCGAGCGCACGCTGGCCTGCACGAAGGTGAAGCCGCCGAACCAGGCCAGCTCGACCTGGCGGTTCACCAGCGCCTCCACGGCCGCGGCGTAGTCGGTCACCGGCGTCCACTCCACCTTCACGCCCATCTGCTGCTGCAGGTAGCGGCCCAGCGGCGCGAACTTGCGCGCCAGCTCGGTGGGCGCCTCGTCGGGGATGGCGGTGACGCGCAGCACCGTGGGCGCGGCCGGCTGGGCGTGGGCCAGCCAGGGCGTGGCCGCGGCGGCGGCAAGGAACTGACGGCGGCGGAAGCGGACGGGCAGGGACACGGGCGACCTCTCGGGGCGTGGACGGGGCCCGCATTGTCGCGGCTGTGGCCGCGCCGTGACCGGCCAGCCGCTCAGGCGTGGTCGCGGGTGCGCAGCGCGCGGGCCAGCGTGTTGCGCAGGCGGGCGGCGTCGATCGGCTTGGTGAGGAAGTCGTTCATGCCCGCGGCCAGGGCGAGGTCGCGCTCCGACACCAGCGCCGCCGCGGTGAGCGCGATGATGGGCAGGCGCTCCTTGGGGTGCAGCTCGCGCAGCAGGCGGGTGGCCTCGTGGCCGCTCATGCCCGGCATCTGCACGTCCATCAGGATCACGTCGAAGGGCCGCCCGCTGCTCTCGGCCCGCGCCACCGCCTCGATGGCCTCGTGCCCGTCGCCCGCCTGGGCGACGTCCACGCCCCACTGCTCCAGCAGCGCCACCGCGATCATCATGTTCACGGCGTTGTCTTCCACCATCAGCACGCGCGAGCCGCTGATCGGGTCGGCCCCGAAGCCGCTGGAGGTGGAGTCCAGCGCATCGGCGTCGCCCGCCGGCAGCGGCAGCTCGGCCCAGAAGCAGCTGCCCTGCCCCACCACGCTGACCACGCCCACCTCGCCGCCCATCTTCTCGGCCAGCTGGCGGCAGATGGACAGGCCCAGCCCCGTGCCGCCCACGCGCCGCGCACGCGACACATCCACCTGCGAGAAGGGGCGGAACAGCGCGGCTTGCTGCATCTCGTCGATGCCGGGGCCGGTGTCGGTGACCTCGAAGCGCAGGCGGTGACCCCGCGCGCGCCGCACCGACAGGCGGATGCCGCCCGATTCGGTGAACTTCAGCGCGTTGTTGAGGAAGTTGCTGAGGATCTGCCGCACGCGCACCGGGTCGCCCACGACGACCGGCGGCAGGTCGTCGTCGAGCTCGATGGACATGGTCAGGCCCTTGGTGTCGGCCAGCGAGCCGTAGGCCTGGTGCATGGCCCGCAGCAGGCCGTGCAGGTCGAAGGGCTCGTGGTCGAGGTGCATCTTGCCGGCCTCGATCTTGGACAGGTCCAGGATGTCCGACAGGATGCCCGACAGCGTCTCGGCCGAGTCGCTGATCTGCTCGATGTACTGGTGGCGGCGCGACTCGTCCACGCCCGGCTGGCGCGCCAGCCGGGCCAGGCCCAGCAGCGCGTTCAGCGGCGTGCGGATCTCGTGGCTGGTGTTGGCCAGGAAGGCGCTCTTGGCGCGGCTGGCGGCCTCGGCCTCGTCGCGCGCCTTGGCCAGGGCCTGCTCGACCTGGCGCTTCTCGGTCACGTCCTCGGCCAGCCAGATGGTGCCGCCGCGCACCGGCTCGGTGGGGCTGAGCGACTTGGCCAGCAGCCGGCACAGGAAGATGCTGCCGTCGCGCCGCATCAGCGGCCGCTCGATCTCGATCTGTTCGCCCTGCGACAGCACCGGCCCCACCTCGCGCCCCACCGACTGGTGGTCGGCCGGGCTGGGAAACACCACGCTGGCGTGCTGCCCCACCAGGTGCCCGGGTGGCCAGCCCAGCATCTGCTCGAAGCGCGGGTTGACGAGGATGAAGCGTTCGTCGCGCGTGAGCGCGATGCCCATCAACGCGTTCTGCAGGATGGCCTCGCGCTCCAGCCGCGCCTGCTCGGTGGCGGTCACGTCGCGCGCGGCGATCACCAGGTAGTCGCTGCCCCCCATCTCGAAGCGGGCCGCGGACAGCAGCATCAGCACCTGCGCGCCATCGCGGCCGCGGAAGGTGCAGGGCAGGTTCTGCACGGTGCCGTCGCGCTGCAGCGCCTGCACGAGGCGGTCGCGCTCTGCCGTGTGCACCCAGATGGCGATCTCGCCCGCGGTGCGGCCGACGACCTCGTGCGCGGCGTAGCCGGTGATGCGCTCGAAGGTGGGGTTGACCATCTGGTAGCGCCCGGTGGACATCTCGGTGAGCGTGATGGCGTCGGGGCTGGTCTTGACCAGGTGCGACAGCAGGGCCTCCGAGCGGCGCACCGCCTGCTCCGAGGCACGGCGCTCCGTCTCGTCGGTGTAGATGGACAGGGTCGCGCGGCCATCGTCCACCTCCACCGGCGCGCTGCTCACCTGCACCAGCAGCTCGCCCCCCGAGGGCGGACGGATGCGGTACTCGGTGGCCGGCAGCGGCTGGCCGAGCGGCATGGTCTGCACCTCCTGCAGCCGCGCGCGGGCCCGCTCGCGCTCGTCACCCTGCTCGTACCAGGCCAGCACGTTGTCGCCCACCATGGCGTTCAGGTCGCTGTAGCCGAACAGGGCCACGGCGGCGGGGTTGGCGTCGACCACGACGCCGCTGCGGTGCAGCACCAGCGGCAGCGGGATGCGGCGGAACAGGTCGTGGTAGCGGGTTTCGGTGGCGCGCAGGGCATCGCGCGCATGGACCTCGGCCGTGCGGTCACGCACCAGCACCCAGTGGCCGGCGAAGCGGCCGTCGGGCCCGTGGCGCGGCACGCCCGACAGGCCCACGGGCCGGGTGGCGCCGTCGTTGCCCGTCCATTCGAGCTCGATCTCGGGCCAGCCCTCGTGCGCATGCACCGCGCGGCGCAGGCGGCGGATCTGCTCGGGCTGCAGGTGCAGCGAGGCCTGGCTCCACAGCGAGCGGCCGCGCTCGGGCGCCCGGCCGGCGAACACGTCGGTGCCGCCGCGCGCCCCGCTGGCCACCACGCGGCCGCGGGCGTCCAGGTCGATGTGGCCGTGCGCGGTGGCCGACAGCCAGGTGGCGAGGTGGCGACGGGCCGCCTCCTCGGCCAGCGCGCGCGCCTGCGAGGCGCGCCACAGCGGCAGCCCC
>JACRBA010000120.1 GCA_016213265.1 Burkholderiales bacterium
AAGATTCCATCCTGCACGAAATCGAGGAAATCCGGGACAAGACCCCGGGCTTCACCGGCACCATCTCGGACCTGGGCGGCCCCACCGCCAACATGTACCGCCTGGCCTGCAAGAGCCGCGAGATCGAGGCGGCCTGCCGCAAGCCCAGCTGCGTCTACCCCGGCATCTGCCCCAACCTGGGCACCGACCACGGCCCGCTGGTCAAGCTGTACCGGCGTGCGCGCGCCCTGCCCGGGGTGAAGAAGATCCTCATCGGCTCCGGCCTGCGCTACGACCTGGCGGTGCAGTCGCCCGAGTACGTCAAGGAGCTCGTCACCCACCACGTGGGCGGCTACCTCAAGATCGCGCCGGAGCACACCGAGTCGGGCCCGCTGTCGAAGATGATGAAGCCGGGCATCGGCACCTACGACCGCTTCAAGGCCATGTTCGAGCAGTTCAGCGCCGAGGCCGGCAAGCAGCAGTTCCTCATCCCGTACTTCATCGCCGCGCACCCGGGCACGACGGACGAGGACATGATGAACCTGGCGCTCTGGCTCAAGCGCAACGGCTTCCGTGCCGACCAGGTGCAGACCTTCTACCCCAGCCCCATGGCCACCGCCACGGCCATGTACCACACGGGCCTGAACCCGCTGAAGGGCATCCACCGCGACCCGGCGCGGGGCGCCGAGACGGTGGACGTCGTGCGCGGCGAGCGCCGGCGCCGGCTGCACAAGGCCTTCCTGCGCTACCACGACCCGGCCAACTGGCCGCTGCTGCGCGAGGCGCTGCAGGAGATGGGCCGCGCCGACCTCATCGGCAACGGCAAGCACCAGCTCATCCCCACCTGGCAGCCGGCGAGCACTGGCGGCTATTGCAGCCCGCGCCGCGCCAATTCCACCCCCGCACCGGGTGTCAAGGCCACCGCGGCCGCCCCGGCCGTGCCGAAGAAGGGCCAGTTGCTCACCCAGCACACTGGCCTGCCGCCGCGCGAGACGGGCAAGCGCCCGGCCGGTGCGCCGGCGCCGCGTGGCAAGGCGCCGGCCCCGGCCGGCGCGCGCAAGCCGCGCGGCCGATGACGGCGCGCTGACCGCCTTCGCAGGCGTCAGTCGCGCAGCCCGAACACCACCTGCACCAGCCCCGGCCCGTCCGGGTGGGGGCGGGTGCGGGCGCCCAGGCCCTGGGTGAGCACCAGCATGCGCCGGTTGTCGGGCAGCACGTCGCCCACCAGGGCGGCGAAGCCGCTGGCGCGGGCGTGGCGGGCCAGGCGGGCCATCAGCGCGCGGCCCAGTCCCAGGCTCTGCCAGGCATCGTCCACCGCCACGGCGAATTCGGCCTCCGGCGCCTCGGCGGGCGTGCCGGCCACGCGCACGTAGCGCGCGTCGGCCACGATGACGGGGTCGTCCTGCGGGCCGGCGCGCTCGTCCAGCACCTGGGCCACCACGGCCAGGTGGTCGCGGTAATCGATGTGCGTCATGTGGCGCAGCGTGGCCTCGCTCAGCGCGCGCAGCCCCACGTGGAAGCGGCGGTGGCGGCTGGCCAGCGACAGGCCCGAGACGAAACGCTGCACCGCCGGGCCGTCCTGCGGCAGCACCGGGCGGATCACCACCGCGCGCTGCCCGGGCAGGTTGAGCCGGTCGATCAGGCCGGCGGGGTAGCGGTGGATGTGGAAGGTGTCCGGCCGGGCGGCCGCCGCGTCGGTCGGGGCCGTCATGCCGCCACCCCCTCCTGGCTGTGCAGGCCGGCGCGCACGCACAGCGTGGCCTCGCGGCGCAGCGCACCCGCCACGGCGCCGGTGCCGGGGGCCAGCCACAGGGATTCGCCGGGGGCCAGCAGCAGGTCACGGCGGTCGTGGTCCAGCGTCACCCACAGGGTGCCGCGGGCTGCCGCGAGGCGCGTGGCCTCGTCGGCCTGGATGCGGGCGCTCTGGCCGGGGCGCAGGTGGCGCATGGCGGTGCATTGGGTGGACACGGGAGCTCCTCGGGTGAAGGGTGAGGTGGCCAGCCATGCCTCGTGGGCATGCCAGCCGGACCGGTTTCGGGACCGTGCCGAGGCAGTGGTTCGCCGCTTGCGGCACTGCCCGACCGGTGCCACTATCCGCCGCCGCCCCGTCGCCGACAAACGATGGTTTGGAACATCTCGCATTCCGCCAGCGCATGCCAAACCCCACCCCTGCCGACCGCCTGCCCCCACTGGACCTCTTGGCCACCTTCGAGGCGGCCGCGCGGCACCTGAGCTTCACGCGGGCCGCAGCCGAGCGCTTCGTCACGCAGTCGGCCATCAGCCGGCAGATGCGGGCGCTCGAGGACGACCTGGGCGTGCCGCTGTTCACCCGCGGCCACCGCAGCCTGGCGCTCACGGCCGACGGCCAGCGCCTTTTCGCGGCCTGCACCGGCGCCCTGGCCGGCCTGCGCGGCGCGGTGCGCGAGATCCGCCATCCGCGTCAGCGCGAGGTGCTGGCGCTCACCACCACCCCCGGCCTGGCGGCGCTGTGGCTGATCCCGCGGCTGACCGGCTTCACGCGCGAGCACCCGGGCATCGACGTGCGGCTGGATGCCACGTTCGAGAACCGCAATCTGGCGGCCGAGGGCTTCGACGTGGCGATCCGCTACGGCAAGCTGGGCACCATGCGCGGCACGCCGCTGTTCGGCGAGGCGCTCATGCCGGTGTGCAGCCCGCGCCTGCTGGCGGCGGGCGACCCGCCGCTGCGCACGCCCGCCGACCTGGCGCGGCACGCGCTGCTGCACATGGCACTGGAGCAGGAGCCGGGCGGCGCCCCCATCGAGTGGGAGCCCTGGCTCACCGCCATGGGTCTGGCGGGCCTGGAGCCCGTGGCGCGGCTGAGCTTCACCAACTACGCCGAGGCGATCACCGCCGCGGTGGCGGGCCACGGCGTGGCCATGGGCCGGCGGCCGCTGGTGGACGGGCTGCTCGCCAGCGGCCAGCTGGTGGCGCCGTTCGGCACCGAGGCCGAGTCGCTGCGCGGCTACGTGCTGGTGAGCGACCCGGCCGCTGCCCAGCGGCCCGCCGTGCGGGCGCTGGTGCAGTGGCTGGTGGCGCAGGCGAGGCCCGGCAGCACGGTCCGCGCCGGGGGGCCGACCACTCCGCCGGGTTGAGGGCGCCCGCGGTGCTCAACCCGGGCCGGGCCCGGCGTCACCGTGGCGCAGTTGCAGGGTCAGCAGCACCGCCGAGTCGGCCCGCGCCCGCAGCCCGTGCCGCTGCCCCGCCGGCAGCACCACCAGCTGGCCCGGTGCCAGGCGGCGGCTGCCGCTGGGCAGCGTGACCTCCACGTCGCCCTCGAGGCAGTGGATGCAGCACTCGTGCGCCACGTGGTGGTCGGGCATGTCGTGGCGGGCCGGCAGCACCAGGTGCAGCAGCTGCATCTGTTCGGTCTTGATCAGGCTGGTGCTGAAGGCGTCCACCAGCGCATCGCCGAGCGGCTGCACGCTGATGATGTCCATGAGCTGGGCATGGGGCAGGGCCATGGCGGTCTCGCGGTGGGGTGGGGTGCGTGGATGGGCAGCGCGGGCTCAGACGGGCTGGCAGGCCGCCGGATCCATCGGCGCCTCACCATGCGGCGCGGCACGGAAGGCCGGCAGGTGCTCGGCCTGGTCGCACCAGGCGCCCAGCGCCGGGAAGGCGGCCGCGTCCAGCGACTGGGGCAGCGCCTGCTGCACGAAGGTCCACACCACGGCCGTGGTGATGCCGGCCTGGTCGATGTGGGCGCTGTCGAACGGATGCCGGCCCACGGCGTCGTCCAGCAGCCGGGCAGCCGCATGCATCTGCATGGCCACGCGGTCGAGCCAGGGTTCGTGCTGCTTCTCGGGCGGGCGCAGGCCGCGCTCGTAGACGATCTGCACCGCCTTCTCGCCCAACGCCAGCGCCAGGCCGATGCGGTGCAGCGCGTGCTGGCGCTCGGGCAGGCGCGGCGGCATCAGACGCCGCTCGGGCGCCGCCAGCGCCTCGGCGTAATCCAGGATGAGGCTCGAATCCATCAGGATCTCGCCGTCGTCGCACACCAGTGTGGGCGCCTTGATCACCGGGTTGATGGCGCTGAAATCCTTCATGCCACGGAAGACCGACACGCTGCGGTGCTCGAAGGGCAGCCCCATGAGCTGCAACGAGATGGCCACGCGCCGCACATAGGGCGAATCCAGCATGCCGATCAGTTTCATGTCTAGCTCCTCGGAGTGGATGGGGTGGCAGACGCCGGCAACGCAGCCGGCAGCGGGGCGGCGGGCGGCGCACAGTGGCGCGCCTGGCCCAACCCCTTGAGGTAGGCGCGTCGCACCGCCCCCGCGGCGATGGCGGCAGCCACCTCGCGCGAGTGGCGCTCGGCGCCGGTGAGCTTGCGCACCCAGCTGCGAAACGGAATGAGCCCCTCGGCCGCGCTCTTCAGCGCCCCGGCGGCCGCGCCGCCGAGCTCCTGCGCCCCGCGCTCCAGCAGGCTGGGGTCGGCTTCGGTGGAGGGGCGATCCAGGTCGGGGCCCAGGGCGTCGTCCAGGGCGAGCACCTCCTGCGCGAGCCCGTCGCAGCCCGGCGGCACGGGGGCGTAGGGCGCCCGGCGCGCCGCCTGGAGCACGGGCGGCACGGATGTCTGCATCAGGTTCAGGTCGGCCAGGGGCGAGGTGACGGCGCGTGTGACGGCCTGCTCGGCCGCTGCGGCCCGGGGAGCGGCCGCACCGTCGCCCAGCGCAGCGTCGCCCACCGCCACGGCGCGGGCGGCCGCCTCGTTCGGCGGGGCCCCCTCGTCGGGGCGCGGCGCGGGCGGCGTCGAGGCGCAGCCTGCGCACAGCAAGGTGGCGGAAGTCAGCATGGCGAGTACGCGTGTCATCGCAGGGAAGGCATCTGGCATGCCCGGGTGGAACACGGGTCGATCATCCGCTGCACGGCAGCCGCGTCAAGCCACCGCGTCAAGGTGGGGGGTCAGCCCGCCGCCAACGCCACCACGCCCGCGGCCATGAGGGCCGCGCCGGCCAGCCGCCAGCCGCGGTCCGCCTCGCCCAGCAGCCGGCCGCCGATGAGCGCCGCGAAGAGCATGGAGACCTCCCGCGCGGGCGCCACATGCGACAGCGGCGCCTGCTGCGCGGCATACAGCACCAGCACATAGGCCAGCGGGCTGATCACCGCCATGAGCACCGCATGGCGCCACTGCGTCGCCCAGGCGGCGCGCCAGCCGTCCCGGTCGCGCCACACGGCCGGCAGCATGAAGGGGATGCGCGCCGCATTGCCCAGGTAGTCGATGAGGATGGGCGACATCAGCAGCACCTTCACCGCGTAGCCGTCGATCAGCGTATAGCCTGCGATGAGCACGCCGGTGAGCGCCCCCCAGGCGATGCCGGCGCGCACACGGGCGCGCTGATCGGGGTCATGCCCGCCATCGTGCGCCTTGCGCCACAGCGAGGGCCCGCCCGCGATCAGCCAGATGCCGCCGACGATGCTGGCCAGGCCGGCCAGGCCCACCGCGGTGGGCCACTCGGACAGCAGCAGCATCGCGCCCACCGCGCTGAGCAGCGGCCCCGTGCCGCGTGCGACGGGGTACACCACGGTGAGATCCGATTCGCGGTAGCCCTTGAGCAGCACGTTGAAGTACACCAGGTGCACCAGCGCGCTGGCCAGGATGAAGCCCCATTCGGCAGCCCCCCACTGCGGCACGTCCTGCCAGGCCAGCCACAGGCCCAGCGGGGCCCACAGCAGCACGATGAGCACCGCGCCCATGAGCACGAAGTGGTGGTTGCCGCCCGCCTTCTTGGCGGCCACGTTCCAGGCCGCATGCAACAGGGCAGCCAGCAGCACAAGGCCGAGCGCAGTCCATGACATGCGGCGGCATTGTGCCCACCGCCGCGTGGTGTTCAGCCGGGCAGCAGCGTCAGCGAGAAGACGGCACCGGCACTGCGCGGCGCCTCGCCATCGAAGGTGCCGTAGAGTCGCCCATCGCTGCCCTGCGACAGGCCGCTCTTGTAGACCTTCTGATCATGCGCGGCGAAGGCGTGCACCGGCTGCATGCCGCCACCGGGGCTGTAGCGGTAGATGCTGCCGCTGCCCTCACGGCTGCCGATCCGGGTGACGCCGTAGATGCTGCCGTCCGAGGTGGCCACCAGGGCGCCCTCCGGCCCCTTGCCGACGCGCGGCTGCTCACCGGAGAAGCTGTGCAGCGGGGTGTAGACGCCATCCAGCGTGATGCGGTAAAGCAGGCCGGTACCCCATCGCCCGCTGGCGAAGCAGGTGCCGTACAAGGCGCCATCGGCACCCTGCACGAGGGCAGAGGTCGGCACGCCGCCCTGCGCGCCGCCGGCGAAGTGATGGACCACGGCGAAGCTGCCGTCCAGGCCAAGCCGGAAGACGATGCCGTCATCCGCCGTGCCTCCAAAGGGCGTGACGCCCCACAGCCCACCGTCGCTGGCCTGGACCAGCTCGGTGCCGATGCGCGCACCGTCGCCGGGGCCGCGGCGGAACACGTGCATGTCCGTGACCTCCCCGTCCGGCGCGACCCGGTAGACGGTGCCGTTGCCGCCCACGCCACCGTAGCCGGTGGTGCCATAGAAGTGGCCGTCCGAGGCGAGGATGAGGCCGGCCTCGGGGTTGGTGCCGGTGGCCGAGCCCTCACCGAACCGGTGGACCGTGCTGAAGCGCCCGCCGCGCCGGTAGCGGAAGAGGGTTCCCTTGCCCACGGAGCCATTGCCCTGGTCGATGCCGCCGCCGAAGACCGTGCCCCACAGGTCGCCATCGGGCCCCTGCACCAGGCGGTGCCCGGGCGTCGCGCTCACATAGTCGCCGAATCCGCCCTTCGTGCCCTTGAAGCTGTGCATCGTGCGGATGCGCCCCCGCGGCGTCATCGCGTAGATGGTGCCGAAGCCCAGCTCGCCGCCTTCATTGGTGGTGCCCCACAGCAGCCCGTCGGCCATCTGCACCGGGGGCGACATGGGCGACGCGCCGCCGGCGTCGGGCGAGGCATGGTCGAACGTGTGCAAGGTGCGGTAGACCGCGGGCCGCTTGTCGGCCGGGCGGGGCAGGGCGGCGGCCCAGGGCGCCGCCCCGGCGAGGGCGGCGCCGGCGGCGCCCTGCAGCAGACGGCGCCGGGTGTCGGATGCGAGGGTGTGGGCCATGGCAGGTGCAAGGTGGCGTGAAGAGGATGGCGATGCTAACGACACGGATGGGCCCGCGCCATGCCCACCCCGCGCGGCGCAGGCCGCTAGCATGCCGGCATGAACCCCATCCTCGTGGACGTGCGGCGCGGCGGCCAGGTCGAATCCTTCCATCGCGGCGCGCTGGCCATCGTGGACGCCGATGGCGCCGTGCACACCGCCCTCGGCGACATCGACCGGCCCGTGTTCCCGCGCTCGGCCGTGAAGGGCCTGCAGGCGCTGCCGCTGGTGGCCAGTGGCGCCGCCGAGGCCTTCGGGCTGGATGACGAGGCGCTGGCCCTGGCCTGCGCCTCGCACAACGGCGAGCCGGCCCACGCCGCGACCGCCGCGCGCCTGCTGCGGGCCGCCGGGCTGGGGCCCGAGGCGCTGGAATGCGGTGCCCACTGGCCCTACCACGACGTCAGCGGCCGCGCGCTGGCGGCCGCTGGCGCCACGCCCACCGCACTGCACAACAACTGCTCGGGCAAGCACGCCGGCTTCGTCTGCCTGGGCTGCCTGATGGCGGCTGCGCAGGGGCAGGATCCGGCCGCCTTCGTGCACGGCTACGTCCGCCCCGACCACCCCGTGATGCGCGAGGTGGGCGCCGCCCTGCAGGCGGCCACGGGGTGCGACCTGGCGCGTGCGCCGGTGGGCACGGACGGCTGCTCCATCCCCACCTTCGCCATCCCGCTGCGCCAGCTGGCGCTGGGCTTCGCGCGCTTCGGCACGGGCCTGGGCCTCTCACCCGCCCATGCACAGGCCGCGGCACGGCTGCGCCGCGCGGTGGCCGCGGCGCCGTTCATGGTGGCCGGCACCGGCCGCTTCGACACGGTGGTGATGGACCACTACCGCGAGCGGGTGTTCTGCAAGGTGGGGGCCGAAGGGGTGTACTGCGCCGCCCTGCCCTCCCACGGCCTGGGCGTGGCCATCAAGATGGACGACGGCAACAACGCGCGTGCCGTGGAGCTGGTGATGGCCGCGGCGCTGCACGCGCTGGAGAAAAAAAACGAGGCCGACGAGACGCTGCTCGCCGGCCTGGCGCCCGTGCGCCTGAACAACTGGAACGGGATCGAGGTGGGGCAGATCCAGCCCGCGCCGGCGCTCACCGACGCGCTGCCCCGCGGCTGAGGAAAGCGGTGTGGAGAGCCGGGACGGCGCTCAGTCGGCCGTCACCGGTGCGGCGTCCACCCGCAGCGTGAGCGACGCGCCGCTGCCGGCCGTCTGCCACTGTCCCTGCGAGGTGGTGGTGGTGACCATGCTGCCCTTCTTGGCGAAGGTCCACACCGGGTCCACGAACGGCGGCGACATCGACTCGGCCACCACCCAGTAGTTCCGGCCGGCCTGCAGCAGCGGGCCGCTGCGGGTGTCGAAGCGCTGTTCCACCGGGTTCCAGCCCAGCGTCTGCACGCGGCTGTCCCACTGCTCCAGCACCACGCCGCTGGGTTTCGTCTCGCTGCCACCCTCGTCGAGCGCATCGGTCTGCAGCGTCACGCGGATGCGCTTGCGCATCGTGTCGCTGTTGTTCATGAGCCAGAGGCCGATGCGGGCCAGCCGCATGTCGCTGCCGGCGGCCACGGTGAAGCGCGCGCCCACGGCCTGCTCGGCGAAGACGTCGAAGCCATTGGTGCCGAACAGGCCACCGGGGCCGGCGGTGTCGACGATGGGCTGGGTCTTGGTCCAGCCGGTGGTCTGCACGCTGTCGGCGGCGAAGGCGGGGCCGCCAGCGGCCAGCAGGCCGGCCGCCGCCAGGGCGCTGATCAGCAGCAGGGACGGAATGCGCAGGTTCATGCTCGGGCTCCTGGAATCCTGAAATGGGGTGCGACGCATCCTAGTGAAGCCGGCTGTGGCAAGCTTGATCGGATCCTGACGAACCCACCCCCATGCCCCTTGCCCCCATGGCGCCGCGCCGCCTGACCCTGGACGACGCCGGGTTTCCGCTGGCCGAGGGCCAGCCCCTGGAACTGCCGCCCAAGGAGCGCGCCGTGCTGGCGCTGCTGCTGCGTCGCCACCCGTCGGTGGTGAGCAAGACCGATTTCGCGGCCGCGGCCTGGGGCGGCGACATGTCCGACGAGAGCCTGGCGCGCTGCATCAGCCGCTTGCGGCGCGCGCTCGCGCCGCAGGGCTGGCAGGTGGCCTCGGTGTACGGCACGGGCTACCGGCTGGACACGGCCGCACCCGCCCCCACCGGCACCCCCACCGGCACGGCCACCCCGGCCCATCCCCGCCTGACCCCCGCCACGCAGGCCCGCCCCGCCACGGTGGACGCCTACCTGCACGCCCGCCAGCTCGCGCAGCAGCGCACGCCCGTGGCGGTGGCCCGCGCCATCGGCCTGCTGCGGGCGCTGGTGGCCGAGGAGCCCGGCTACACACCCGCCAGCGTGGCCCTGGCCGATGCGCTGGGCGCGGCCATCGGCTGGGGCCAGCTGCCCACCGGCCCGACGGTGGACGAAGGGCTGGCCGTGCTGGACCGCGCGGCCGCCATCGACCCGGACACCCCGGGCCTGGACAGCGCACGCGGCGCGCTGCTCGACGTGGCCTGGCGCTTCGACGACGCCGGCGCGGCGCATGCACGCGCCCTGGCGCGCGGCCCGAACGACCCCGACACGCTGCTCATGCACGCGCGCCACCTGCTGATGCGCGGTGAGGCCGACCATGCCGTGCGGCAGCTGCGCACGGCCCTGGCGCTGTCGCCGCACACGCCGCTGCTGCGCATGACGCTGTCGCGTGCGCTGGTGCAGGCCGGCCGCGGCGCCGAGGCGGTGGCCGAAGCCGACGCCGCGCGCGACGACCACCCCGGGCAGCTGCTGCTGGCCGCGTTCTCGCTGGCCATCCGCGCCATGGCGGCCCCGGCGCCCGAGCTCGAGGCGCCGGCGTGGCGGCTGGCCGATGGCGCGGACACGCCGCCCTTCGTGTGGACGGTGCTGTCCTTCGTGCTGGCGCGCCTGGGCCGGCGCGAGGCGGCGCTGGACATCATCGACGCCGCGCTCATCTGCTCGCGCACCAGCAGCGGCGAGGCCACGCTCTACGCGGCGCCGCTGGCCTGCCTGGGCGACACCGACCGTGCGGCCGCGCTGCTGCAGCAGGCGGCCGACGACGGCTGCGGCATGCTGGCCATGGTGCTGCGCGACCCGGCCCACGCGGGCTGGCTGCCCGGCCACCCGGTGGGGCGCGCCTTGCTGGCGCGCGTGTTCGGCGCCCCGGCCGGCTGAGCCGGCTCAGGCGTGCGGCACGCGGGTGCGGAAGATCTGCACCGCGCGCACCAGCGTGTCGGCCCGCCCGTGCAGCGACACGCAGGCGGCCGAGGTCTGCTCGGCCAGCGCCGCGTTGTGCTGGGTGGCCTGCTCGATGCCCGTGACCGATACGTTGACCTCGCCCACGCCCAGGTGCTGCTCGGCCGTGGCACGCGAGATCTCGCGCACCAGGCGGCCCACGTCCTCCACGGAGCGCACCACGTCGCGGATCACCTCGGCCGCGGAGCTGACCCGCTCGACGCCGGTGTGGATGCTCTGCACGGCATCGGTGATCAGCCCCTTGATCTCGTGGGCGGAGCTGCCCGACTGGTGGGCCAGCGTGCGCACATCGGCCGCCACCACGGCGAAGCCGCGGCCCTGGTCGCCCGCCCGGGCGGCCTCGACCGCCGCGTTGAGCGAGAGGATGTTGGTCTGGAAAGCGATGCGCTCGATCACCTGGATCACCTCGGCGACGCGGCGGCTCGATCCCTCGATGGCCTGCATGGCCGCCACCAGCGCCTGCACCTCGTCGCCGCCGCGCGTGGCGACACGGCAGGCCTGCTGCGCCGTGGACTCGACCTGCGCCGCCGTCGCGGCCGTGCTCTGCACCGCCTGGTG
The DNA here is from genome assembly GCA_016213265.1 of Burkholderiales bacterium. Taxonomy (GTDB): domain Bacteria; phylum Pseudomonadota; class Gammaproteobacteria; order Burkholderiales; family Burkholderiaceae_C; genus Ideonella. The sequence goes on from JACRBA010000120.1 coordinate 10,949, forward strand.
GATCTGCTCCATGGCGCTGGCGGTGCGCTGCACGCTGGCGGACTGGGCCTCGGTGCGATGCGACAGGTCCACGCTGCCGGCGGCGATCTCGCCCGCCGCGCGCGTGACGCCACGCACCTCGTGCCGCACGTCGTCCACGATGGCCTGCATGTTCAGGTTCACCAGCCAGATCAGGCGCATCAGCTGCCCGAGCGGGTGGCGGTTGTCGAAGTGCACCTGACCGCCCAGGTTGCAGCCGGCGATCTGTGCCGCCAGGGCGGCGCACGCGTCCACGCGTCGGGTGACGGAATGGTGGAACCACGCCAGCACCGCCACCGCACCCGTGGCCAGCACGCCGCCCGTGGCCCAGCCGTTCGCCGCCCCGGCCACGCCGCTGGCCGCCACCGCCGCCGCCACCGCGCCCACCGCGGCCAGCGCCACGGCCAGGCGGTGGGTGAGCGACAGGCGGAACAGGCGGTAGGGCCAGTCGGCCAGGCCCACCTTGCGCACGCCGCCCGCATGCAGCCGCAACGCAGGCGCCTGCTCGCGCACCGCCAGGCGGCCGTACAGCGCCTCGGCCTCGCGCACCTCGTCGCGGCTGGGGCGCGTGCGCACCGACATGTAGCCCACCGGCTTGCCATCGCGCATCACCGGGGTCACGTTGGCGCGCACCCAGTAGTGGTCGCCGTTCTTGCAGCGGTTCTTCACCACCGCCGACCAGGGCCGGCCCCGGCCCACCGTGGCCCACAGGTCGCGGAAGGCCTCGGCGGGCATGTCGGGGTGCCGCACGATGCTGTGCGGCTGGCCCAGCAGCTCGTCCAGCGCGAAACCGCTGACCTCGATGAAATCGGCGTTGCAGTGGGTGATGCGCCCCTGCGCATCGGTGGTGGACACCAAGGTCTGGCCGTCGCGGAGCATGCGCTCCTGTTGGGTGACCGGGAGATTGACCCTCATAACAAGTACTACAGATGCCGCTTTGTTGTGATGACCGCATCTTCGGCATGGGCGCGCCGGCCCATCGGGTCAATAACAAATCACGTGACCTATCTCAAGACTCCCCTCGATAGCGAATAAATGCGGACCATCCTGTGCTTGGTGCGGCGCTCAGGCGGGGATCCACAGGGCCGGCAGGTCCGGCAGCGCACGGAACACCGCGGACAAGGCACCGCCGGTGACCAGCGCGGTGGCACGCTCGATGTCCGGCGCGAGGTAGCGGTCGGTGGGGATGCTGGGCACGCGCGTGCGCAACAGCGCGTGCGCCTGCTCCAGCGCCGGCGAGCTGGCCAGCGGCCGCAGGAACTCGATGCCTTGCGCGGCCGCCAGCAGCTCGATGCCCAGGATGTGCGCCACGTTCTGGATCATGGGCTGCAGCCGCCGCGCCGCGAAGGTGGCCATCGACACATGGTCCTCCTGGTTGGCGCTGGTGGGCAGGCTGTCCACGCTGGCCGGGTGGGCCAGGCTCTTGTTCTCGCTGGCCAGGGCCGCGGCCGTCACGTGGGCGATCATGAAACCGCTGTTCAAGCCGGCGTTCTCCGTGAGGAAGGGCGGCAGGCGCGAGACGCTCGCGTCGATGAGCATCGCGATGCGGCGCTCGGCGATGGCGCCCACCTCCGCGATGGCCACCGCCATGGCGTCGGCCGCCAGGGCCACGGGCTCGGCGTGGAAGTTGCCGCCAGAGATCATGGAGCCGTCGGCCGCGAACACCAGCGGGTTGTCGGTGACGGCATTGGCCTCGCGCACCAGCACCAGCGACGCATGGCGCAGCTGGTCCAGGCCGGCGCCCACCACCTGCGGCTGGCAGCGCTGGCAGTACGGGTCCTGCACCCGGTCGTCCCCCTCGGCATGGCTCGCTCGGATGGCGCTGCCGGCCAGCAGGGCGCGGTAGTACTGCGCCACGTCGATCTGGCCCGGCTGGCCGCGCAGGGCGTGGATGCGCGGGTCGAAGGGGCCGTCGCTGCCGCGCGCCGCGTCCACCGTGAGGGCGCCCACCACGAGCGCCGATTCAAGCACCGGCTCGAAGCTGAGGAAGGCGTGCAGCGCCAGCGCGGTGCTGGTCTGGGTGCCGTTGATGAGCGCCAGGCCTTCCTTGGCCTCCAGCGTGAGCGGCGCGATGCCGGCCTCGGCCAGTACGTGGGCCGCGGGCACCCGGCGGTCGCCGGCCCACATCTCGCCCTCGCCCAGCAGCGCCAGCGTCATGTGCGACAGCGGCGCCAGGTCGCCCGAGGCGCCCACCGAGCCCTGGCTGGGCACGTAGGGCACGAGCCCGGCGTTGAAGACGGCCAGCAGCGTGTCCACCACCACCTGGCGCACGCCGGAGGCACCGCGCGCCAGGCTGGCCGCCTTCAGCGCGAGCATGAGCCGCACCACGGCCGGCTGCAACGGCTCGCCCACGCCCACCGAGTGCGAGCGGATGAGGTTGAGCTGCAGCGTGGCCAGGTCGGCGGTGCTGATGCGCTGGTTGGCCAGCTTGCCGAAGCCCGTGTTCACGCCGTAGACCGGCAGCTCGGAGGCGGCGGCCGCCTGCACCACCGCGGCGCTGGCGGCGATGGCGCCACGCGCCGACTCGGCGAGCTGCAGGGTCACGCCGCCCGCATGGATGGCCTGCAACTGCTCCAGCGTGAGCTGGCCGGGGGTGAGGGTCAGTGCGGTCATGGTGCAGGGCTCTCCGTGGCTATGATCAAACGATGACTGAACAACTGTTTTCCAGCAAGGTGCGCCGGCTCGTGGCGGCGTGGGGTGTGGCCTGCGTGGCGGGCCTGGGCGCCACAGGCGCCGCGGCGGCCGACATCGCCCCCTGGAGCGGCGTGGCCGCGCCGGAGTGGACGGCCCTGTTCGACACGCCCTACGGCACGGCCGACGGCTGGGCCGGCGCGGACGGGCTCTATCCCATCCCGCTGGATGGCGTGGAATCGCTGGGGGCGGGCGCCCGCCCCGGGGCGCGCACGCTCTGGTGGTTCTCCGACACCTTCGTGGGCGGCACCAACGCCGACGGCAGCCGCATCGGCGGCACGGTGATGGTGAACAACACCACCGCCCTGCAGACGGGCGCGCAGCCCCTGGCCAGCAGCCTGGCCTTCCATGTGCGGCGCGACGCCAAGGGCGCGGCGCAGTCCATGGTGGTGCCCAAGGGCGTGGACACCTGGTACTGGCCGCAGGACGGCGTGGTGCTCAACGGCCAGGTGCGGCTGTTCGCCTCGCGCATGCAACGCGGCGACGGCGGCGGCGGCGCCTTCGACTTCGCCCAGGTGGGCGTGGACCTGCTCACCGCACCGGCCACCGACGCCGTGCCCTTCCTGGGCGCCTACACCCGCAAGGCCATGCCGCTGTTCGCCAAGGCGGACGGCACGCGGGGCGACATCTACTTCGGCGTGACGGCGATGCCCAACACCGTGGCCGCTGGCGCGCCCCACCCGGACGGCTGGCTGTACGTGTACGGCGTGCGCAGCGACGACCTGAACAAGAAGCTGCTCGTGGCGCGGGTGAAGCCCGGCCAGGTGGCCAACGGCAGCGCCTACCGCTTCTGGAACGGCAGCGCCTGGGTGGCCGACATGCTGCAGTCCGCGCCCATCGCCAACCGCATGGGCGCCGAGCTGAGCGTGACGCCGCTGCCCGACGGCCGCTACCTCGTCACCCACCAGCTCGACACGCTGGGCGCCAAGGTGGTGGTGCGCTACGGCAACTCGCCGGTGGGGCCGTTCGACAAGGCCATCCCCGTGTGGCTGAGCACCGAGAACCAGCTCACGCCCAACACCTTCGTGTACGGCGCCAAGGCGCACGGCCCCATGTCGGCCCCGGGCGAGCTGCTCATCAGCTACCACGTGAACACGAACGACTTCTGGGAGAACTTCCGCGCGGGCGGCTCGGACATCTACCGCCCGCGCTTCGTGCGCGTGCCGCTGCCGCAGTAGGCCCCGCACTGGCATCCCCGCCTCAGCGCACCATGGGCAGCTTGAGCCCGTGGCGCTGGGCACAGGCCCGGGCGCTCTCGTAGCCGGCGTCGGCGTGGCGCATGACGCCCGTGGCCGGGTCGTTCCACAGCACGCGCTCGATGCGGCGCGCCGCCGCGTCGGTGCCGTCGCAGACGATCACCACCCCCGCGTGCTGGGAGTAGCCCATGCCCACCCCACCGCCATGGTGCAGGCTCACCCAGGTGGCGCCACCCGCGGTGTTGAGCAGCGCGTTCAGCAGCGGCCAGTCCGACACCGCGTCGGAGCCGTCCTTCATGGCCTCGGTCTCGCGGTTGGGCGAGGCCACCGAGCCGGAATCCAGGTGGTCGCGGCCGATGACGATGGGCGCCTTGAGCTCGCCCGACTTCACCATCTCGTTGAATGCCAGGCCGGCGCGGTGGCGCTCGCCCAGGCCGATCCAGCAGATGCGCGCCGGCAGGCCCTGGAACGCGATGCGCTCGCCCGCCATGTCCAGCCACTGGTGCAGGTGCGCGTCCTCGGGGAACAGCTCCTTCATCTTGGCGTCGGTCTTGCGGATGTCCTCCGGGTCCCCCGACAGCGCCACCCAGCGGAACGGCCCCTTGCCCTCGCAGAACAGCGGGCGGATGTAGGCCGGCACGAAGCCCGGGAAATCGAAGGCGTTCTTCACGCCCGCGTCCAGCGCCACCTGGCGGATGTTGTTGCCGTAGTCCACGGTGGGGATGCCCATGGCGTGGAAATCGAGCATGGCCTGCACGTGCACCGCGCAGCCCTGGGCAGCGGCGGCCCGCAGCGCCGCATGCTGGCTGTCGTCGGCCTGCGCGGCCTGCCACTGCGCCACCGTCCAGCCGGGCGGCAGGTAGCCGTGCACCAGGTCGTGGGCAGAGGTCTGGTCGGTCACCAGGTCGGGCTTCGGGCCACCGGCGCGTGCGCGGCGCACCAGCTCGGGCAGGATCTCGGCCGCGTTGCCCAGCAGCGCGACACTCACCGCCCGGCCCTCGGCGGTGTAGCGGGCGATGCGCGCGAGCGCGTCGTCGAGGTCGGCTGCCTGCTCGTCGACATAGCGGCTGCGCAGGCGGAAGTCGATGCGGCTTTGCTGGCACTCGATGTTCAGCGACGAGAAGCCGGCGAAACTCGCCGCCAGCGGCTGGGCACCGCCCATGCCGCCCAGGCCGGCGGTGAGGATCCACTTGCCGGCCGCCTGCCCGCCGAAGTGCTGGCGCGCGGCTTCGGCGAAGGTCTCGTAGGTGCCCTGCACGATGCCCTGGCTGCCGATGTAGATCCAGGAGCCGGCCGTCATCTGGCCGTACATCATCAGGCCCTGGCGGTCGAGCGCGTGGAAGTGCTCCCAGGTGGCCCACTTGGGCACCAGGTTGGAGTTGGCCAGCAGCACGCGCGGCGCGTCGACGTGCGTACGGAACACACCCACGGGCTTGCCGCTCTGCACCAGCAGGGTCTCGTCCTCGCCCAGCTCGCGCAGCGCGGCCAGGATGGCGTCGAACGCGGCCCAGTCGCGCGCGGCCTTGCCGATGCCGCCATAGACCACGAGCGCGTCGGGGTTCTCGGCCACCGCCGGGTCCAGGTTGTTCTGGATCATCCGGTAGGCCGCCTCGGCCAGCCAGTGGCGGCAATGCAGCGTGGTGCCGGTGGGGGCCTTCACCGGGCGGGGGCCATGGGTGGCGGAGCCAGTCAGCGGAGCGTTCATGCGGGGTTCCTCCAGTCGCGGTGGGGGCGGATGCTACTTGTCTAGACAGGTGCAGGCAAGTAGCATCTTTGCCCATGTCCTCCCCTTCGCCCCGGCTGGCGCCCTACGCGCAGGTCAAGCAGTACCTCAAGCAGCGCCTGGCCACGGGCGACTGGCCGCCCGGCCAGCTCATGCCGTCCGAGGCCGAGCTGGTCGCCCAGTTCGGCGTGAGCCGCATGACGGTGAACCGCGCCCTGCGCGAGCTGCAGGCGGAAGGCCTGGTGGACCGCGTCCAGGGCGTGGGCACCTTCGCCGCGGCGCTGCACAAGGTGTCGTCCACCCTCACCCTGCGCGACCTGCACGAGGAGATCGCCGAGCGCGGCCACCGGCACGACGCGCAGGTGGTGGCGCAGGAGCAGGTGGCGGCGCCGGAGGCGCTGGCGGCGCAGCTGGGCGTGGCCCCGGGCTCGCCGGTGTTCCACACCCTCATCGTGCACCGCGAGAACGGCGTGCCCCTGCAGTGCGAGGACCGCTACGTGAACCCGGCCTGCGCACCCGGCTACCTCGCGCAGGATTTCTCCCGCACCACACCCACGCACTACCTGTTCCAGGCCACCGCGCTGTGGCGGGCGCAGTACGCCATCGAAGCGGGCCGTCCCACCGCGGAGGAAGCCCGCCTGCTCGCCATCGCGGCCGACGAACCCTGCCTCATCATCGTGCGCCGCACCTTCAGCACCGAGGCCGCCATCACCATCGCCCGCCTGGTGCACCCGGGCAGCCGCTACGGCGTCGAGGGGCAGTTCACGCCATGAGCGGCGCCCCGGTCATCCACTTCGTCCACCTCGACGACGTGCCGCCCCAGCCCTGGCGCAACGGCGGCGGGGTGACGCGCGAGCTGCTGGCCTGGTCGCCCGACGGCCCGGCCGCCGAGTGGGCGCTGCGCGTGAGCGTGGCCGACATCGACCGCGACGGGCCCTTCTCCGCGTTCCCCGGCATCGACCGCCATTTCGCCGTGCTCGAGGGCGAGGGCGTGGTGCTGGGTGAGCCGGGCGCCGAGCGGCTGCTGACGGCCTCGACGGCGCCGTGGTCGTTCGCTGGCGAGTCCGCCCCGGCCTGCCGGCTGCGGCTGGGCCCCACCCGCGACCTGAACCTCATGGTGCGACGTGCCGGTGGGCGCGGCACCCTGGTGCCCGTGGCCGGGCCGGGCCTGGCGCTGGCGGCGGGCCCCGCGTGGCGCGCCGTCTATGCCCGGCAGGCGCTCGTCCTGCGACGGGCCGGCGACGAGGCGCCCTTCGCGCTGCCCGCCCATGCCCTGGCCTGGAGCGCGCATGACGACACCGCATGGCACCTGGCGCCCGCCTCGGCCGGCGAGGCGCCCCCGCCGGTGGGCGCCCCGGCGGGCCTGGCGCTGGCGTGGTGGCCCACCGCGCACGCTGCCCCTGATCTGCCGCCCCCTGACCGGAGCACCGCATGACCGATCTCTCGCCCGCCTGGCGCCGCTGGCGCGGTGGCCGCGTGGCCACCCTGGCTGATGCCCCGGGCACGCCCGCCTATGGCTGGATCCCGGACGGCGAAATCCTCACCCACGGCGACCGCATCGCCTGGGTGGGCCCGGCTGACGAGGCGGACGCCGCCTGCGCGGCGATCGTGCCGCCGGGGCAGCCGGTCGACGACCATGCGCTGGAGGGCGCGCTCGTCACGCCCGGCCTCATCGACGCGCACACCCACCTCGTCTACGCGGGCTCGCGGGCGCACGAGTTCGAGCTGCGCCTGCAGGGCGCCAGCTACGAGGAGATTGCCCGCGCGGGCGGCGGCATCCGCTCCACGGTGGCGGCCACGCGGGCGGCCAGCGAGGACGCGCTGTTCGCGCTGGCCGCGGCCCGGGCCCGGCAGCTCATGGCGGAAGGCGTCACCACGGTGGAGGTGAAGTCGGGCTACGGCCTGTCCGCCGACGACGAAGCCCGCTGCCTGCGCGTGGCGCGGCGGCTGGGCCGCGAGCTGCCGCTCACCGTGCGCACCACCTCGCTCGCCGCGCACGCGCTGCCGCCCGAATACGAAGGCCGCGCCGACGACTACATCGACGCCGTCTGCCGCTGGCTGCCCGCCTGGCATGCCGAGGGCCTGGTGGACGCGGTGGACGCGTTTTGCGAACGCATCGCCTTCAGCCCCGCGCAGACCGAGCGGGTGTTCCAGGCCGCGCGCGCACTCGGCTTGCCGGTGAAGCTGCATGCCGAGCAACTCAGCGACAGCGGCGGCGCCGGGCTGGCCGCGCGATACGGCGCGCTCAGCTGCGACCACCTGGAACACCTGTCGGAGGATGGCATCGCCGCGATGGCCCGGGCCGGCACCGTGGCGCTGCTGCTGCCCGGCGCCTACTATTTCCTGCGCGACACCACCCTCCCGCCGGTGGCCGCCCTGCGGCGAGCCGGTGTGCCGATGGCCATCGCCACCGACCACAACCCCGGCTCCTCGCCCACGCTGTCGCTGCCGCTGATGCTCAACATGGCCTGCACGCTGTTCCGCCTGACGCCCGAAGAGGCCCTGGCCGGGGCCACGCGCCACGCCGCCCGTGCGCTGGGCCTGCACGCCAGCCATGGCCAGCTGCGCGCCGGCTACCGGGCCGACTTCGCCCTGTGGGACGCCGCCCACCCGCGTGAGCTGGCCTACCGCTTCGGTGAGCGCCTGTGCCGCGGCGTGGTGCGCGCCGGTGAGCCGGTGGGCGCCAACGCCCCATCCTGAAAGACCCCATGGAAGCCCCCGTCTATACGCTCAAGCGCGGCACCCGCCCCCTGCTGGTGAGCGTGCCGCACGCCGGCCGCGACATCCCGGCCTGGCTGGCGCCGCGCCTGACCGAGCGCGCACTCACGGTGGAGGACACCGACTGGCACCTCGACGCGCTGTACGCCTTCGCCCACGAGGAGCTGGGCGCCAGCCTGCTGGTGCCGCGCTGCTCGCGCTATGTGGTGGACCTGAACCGCCCGCCCGACGACACGCCCATGTACGCCGGGGCCAACAACACCGAGCTGTGCCCCACGCGCCACTTCACGGGCGACGCGCTGTACCGCCCCGGCATGGCGCCCACGCCCGACGAGGTGGCCGAGCGCCGCGCGCGCTACTGGCGGCCCTACCACGACGCCCTGGCGGGCGAGCTGGCGCGCCTGCGCGCCGAACACGGCCATGCGCTGCTGTTCGACGGCCACAGCATCAAGAGCGAGCTGCCCTGGCTGTTCGAGGGCCGGCTGCCCGACCTGAACCTGGGCACCGCCAGCGGCGCGAGCTGCACACCCGCCTTGCGACAGGCCCTGTCCGAGGTGCTGGCCGGCCAGACGCTGTTCAGCCAGGTGGTCGACGGCCGCTTCAAGGGCGGCCACATCACACGCCACTACGGCCGGCCGGCGGACGGCGTGCAGGCCGTGCAGCTGGAGATGTGCTGGTCCACCTACATGGCTGAGCAGCCGCCCTACGAGGTGGACGCCACGCGCGCGGCCCGGCTGCAGCCGGTGCTGCGCGGCCTGCTGGCCACCATGCTGGCACACGGCGCGCCGGCCACGGGGGCCGGCGAATGAGCCCCCCTGCCCTGCGCCTGTGGGCGCCGCGCGCCTGGCTGCCCGGCGGCTGGCGCGACGCCGTGCTGCTGGAGACCGACGGCGCCGGCCGCTGGGCCCGCGTGCAGCCCGACACGCCGTTGCCTGACGATGCCCAGGCCCTGCCCGGGCCCGTGCTGCCTGGCCTGGTGAATGCGCACAGCCACGCGTTCCAGCGCGCCTTCGCCGGCCTAGCCGAGCGGCGCGAGGCGGCCGATGACGACTTCTGGAGCTGGCGCGACCGCATGTACCGCGTGGCCGGCGCCATCGACCCGCCGCTGCTGCGCGCCATCGCGGCCCAGCTCTACGACGAGTTGCTCGCCGGTGGCTACACCCAGGTGTGCGAATTCCACTACCTGCAGCACCAGGCGGGCGGCCAGCCCTACGACGCGCCCATGCCGCTGGTGCAGGCGCTGATCGACGCCGCCGCCGAGACGGGCATCGGCCTGACGGTGCTGCCGGTGCTCTACGAGCGCGCCGGCTTCGACCAGCCCGCCCTGCGCCCCGACCAGGCCCGCTTCCGCCTGGATGCCGATGGCGTGTGGGCCACCGCGCGCGCCGTGCAGGCGCAGGGCCACGCCTGCCTCAACGCCGGCCTGGCCATCCACTCGCTGCGCGCGGCGGCCCCGGCCTCGATCACCCGGCTGCAGCACCTGGCCGAAGGCTTCGACGGCCCGATCCACATCCACGTGGCCGAGCAGCCCGCCGAGGTGCGCGACTGTCTCGCCGCGACTGGCCGGCGCCCGGTGGAGTGGCTGGTGGAGCGGGGCCTGCTCGACCCGCGCTGGCAGCTGGTGCATGCCACGCACGTGAACCACGCCGAGATCCAGGCAGTGGCCGAGTGCGGCAGCGCCGCGGTGATCTGCCCCGGCACCGAGGCGAACCTGGGTGACGGCCTCACCGACCTGCCCGCCTGGCTGAACGCCGGTGTGCCGCTGGCGGTGGGGTCGGACAGCCAGGTCACGCGCGACTGGCGCGAGGAGCTGCGCTGGCTGGACTACGGCCAGCGCCTGGCCCTGCGGCGGCGCAACGTGGCGGCCTCGCCGCAGACCGGCGAGCCGGCCACCGCGCACCGGCTGTGGCAAGCCGCGCTGGCGGGCGGCGCGGTGGCCGCCGGACAGGCGGCCTGGGGCCTGCACCCGGGTGCACGGGCCGACCTGCTGGTGGCCGACCCCGGCGACGACGCCTTGGTGGGCGTGCCGCGCGCGCGCTGGCTCGACGCCCTGGTGTTCTCCGCCCCGGGCCGCCCCTGGCGCGATGTGATGGTGGCCGGGCGCTGGGTGATCCAGGGTCACGCCCAGGCCGGCCGGGCGGCGCGGCAGGCGCGTTTCGCCCAGGCCATGCAGCGCCTGTGGCCGGGTGACGACAGCTGAACGCGCGGCGGCGCCGCGTCAGCCCCGCGTCGGCGGGCGCATGAAATACTGCCGCGCATGACCGCGCCCGTGCCGCCCACCGTGCCAACCGTCTCCACGCCGCCCTGGGGTGAGCGCATGACGCCCTGGCAGCTCTATGGTGGCCTGCAGGGGCGCATCAACCGGCGCGACTTCTGGCTCTGGGGCGTGCTCGCCCTGCTGGTGCTGGGCGTCGTGTTCATGGCCTTGCTGGAGATCGCCGGCCTGTCCGCAGAACGGGCGGAAGAAGTGGCCAACCTGCTGATCGCCTGGCCGGCCATCGCCGTGTCGGTGAAGCGCTGGCACGACCGCGACCGCTCCGGCTGGTGGGTGCTGATCGCCCTGGTGCCGCTCATCGGCACGCTCTGGGCACTGATCGACAACGGCTTCCTGCGCGGCACCGCCGGGCCCAACCGCTTCGGCGCGGCGCCCTGAGACCACGCTCACTCGCCCGTGGGTGAGAGCCGGAAGCCGCGCACGTCCGGCCGGGCGGCCAGCGCCTGCGCCAGGCGCGCGAGGTTGGGCTCGTGCAGCGTGCGCAGCACCATGCGGTACTCGAACTCCGGTGAATCGGACGACGCGCGGTAGCTCATCTGGGCGATGCTGAAGCCGTGCGAGCGCAGCAAGGCGCGCAACTCGGCCTCGGGCAGCACCTGGTCGCGCGCGAAGCGCACCTGGTGGTGGGCGTAGGTGTGCGAGGGCAGGCGCCGCTCCACCCACAGAAAGCCCGACAGCGTGCCGATGGTCAGCAGCGTGGCCAGCACGGCCGGCAGCCAGAAGCCGATGCCCAGCAGGATGCCGATCGCGGCCGTGGCCCAGATCGAGGCAGCGGTGGTGAGGCCGCGCACCGAGAGGCCGTCGCGGAAGATCACGCCGGCGCCCAGGAAGCCGATGCCCGTCATGATGCCCTGCGCCATGCGGGTGGGGTCGGTGCGGAACTCGTCCACCAGGCCAGCGGGCACCCACTGCGGCTGGTGGACGGGCAGCACCATCAGCATGGCCGAGGCCAGCGCCACCAGCGCATGGGTGCGAAAGCCGGCGGGGCGGCCGTGGAAGCTGCGCTCCAGGCCGATCACGCCCCCGGCGACCAGGGCGCCGCCGAGGTGGGCCAGCATGGTGAGCAGTTCGCGGTCCAGCGTCATGGGGCCGCCACCGCAGCAATCGTTGTGCCCGTCATCGCTGCCGCCCTGGGCGGGCGCAGGCCGCGCCGTCAGTAGCGGCCGCTCTGCCCCGCCAGGCGCAGGTACCAGTGCGCCACCCACGCCACGAAGCCGCGCCCCAGCACGGCCCACGCCCCCTTCTGGTAGGGCGCCACGGTCACCTGGCGCGACTGGCTGAGCGCGAGCTCGAAGGCGCGCAGCAGGTCCTGCGCGAAGGGCTCGTCGGCGATGGCGACGTTGGCCTCCAGGTTGAGCAGCAGCGACAGCGGGTCGATGTTGGAGCTGCCCACCGTGGCCCAGCGGCCATCGGTGATGGCGGCCTTGGCATGCAGGAAGGCGGGCATGTACTCGTGGATCTGCACGCCCTCGGCCAGCAGCTCGTCGTACAGCACGCGCGCGGCCAGGCCGGCGAAGCGGTAGTCCACCTTGCCCTGCAGCAGCAGGCGCACGCGCACGCCGCGGCGCGCCGCCTTCACCAGCGCGCGGCGGAAGGAGCGGCCGGGGTAGAAATAGGGGCAGACGATGTCCACGCTGAGCTGCGCCTCGCGGATGGCGTCGATGTAGGCGCGCTCGATGGCGCGGCGCTGGCGCAGGTTGTCGCGCACGAGGAAGGCGGCACGCACCGGGCGCTCCACCGCCTGCGCCGCGGGCTGCGGCGGCGGCAGGATGCGCAGCCGGCCGAGCAGGCGCCGCGCCTGGGCGATGGGCTCGGCGCTGCGTGCCATGGACAGCACCTCGGCGCGCCAGTCGTGGCCGAAGGCGGCGCGTGTCCACAGCGCGCGCACCGTCTGCTCGATGGGGGCCACCACCGGGCCGCGCAGCCCCACCGCGAAGTCCAGCCGTGGCGTGTCGCTCCAGCCGTGGTTGAGGTCGTTGCGGTCGTCGATCACGTTGATGCCGCCCACGAAGCCGAGCGTGCCGTCCACCACGCACAGCTTGATGTGCAGGCGCCGCATCTGGCCGGGCTGCAGCCAATTCCACCAGCGCTCCAGCGGCCGGAAGACCATGAGCGACACGCCGCTGCCCGCCAGCCACTGCTGCAGCCTCGGCAGCGCGCGGTGGCTGCCGAAGCCGTCGACCACCAGGCGCACGCGCACGCCGCGGCGCGCCGCGCGTGCCAGCGCGGCCGCCATGGCCTCCCCGGCGGCATCGTCGTGGAAGATGTAGGTGGCCAGCCAGACCTCGTGCAGCGCGGTCTCCACCGCGGCCACGAGCGCCGGGAAGAGCTCGTCGCCGCCACGCAGCAGGGCCACGTCGTTGCCGCCGGTGTAGTGCGGGTGGGGCAGCGCGTACCAGGCGGCCGGGTGGCCGCCACCTGGCGGGGCGGGCCCGTCCGCCGGCGACTCGGGGGCCGGCAGGTCGGGGTTCAATCGGGCTCCAGCTCCGCCACCAGCGGCAGGTGGTCCGACATGCGGGCCCAGGCGGTGCCGCGCGGCACCAGCGTGCTCAGGCAGCGAAAGCCCCGCATGTACACCCGGTCCAGCGCGAACACCGGCACGAGCGAGGGGAAGGTGGGCGTGGCGTTGACGGCGGCCGGCGGCATCGCGCGCGTCAGGCCGATGTGCTGCATCAGCGTGTCGAGCTTCTCGCCCCAGTCGTTGAAGTCACCGGCCACCAGCACCGGCTCGCCGGCCGGCACCTCGGCCTCGATGAACTGGGCCAGCCGGTGCACCTGGCGCACCCGGCTGCTGTGGATGAGGCCGAAGTGGGCCACCACCGCATGCAGCGTCATGCCCTGCCAGGTGACGGGCACATGCAGCAGGCCGCGCTGCTCGAAGCGGTGGTCGGAGACATCGTGGTGGCCGATGTCGCCGATCGGCCAGCGCGACAGCAGCGCGTTGCCATGCTCGCCGTGGCGCGTGACGGCATTGGTGCGGTAGGCCGAGGTGTAGCCCTCCGGCGCCAGGAACTCGGCCTGGCCGCCCTCGGGCCAGCCGAACCAGGTGTGGTCGAAGCGGCGCGCCTCTCGCGCATGGAACAGACGCACTTCCTGCAGGAACACCAGATCCGCGTCCAGCGCCTCGATGCCCAGGCCGAGGTTGTGGATCTCCAGCCGCTTGCGCGGCCCGACGCCGCGCACGCCCTTGTGGATGTTGTAGGTGGCCACGCGCAGCACGCTGCTGCTGTGCACGGTGGAGGCCACCGGCGGGGTCAGTCCGACGGGCTTGGTGACACGCGCGTTCATGGCTCGGGGTGGTGCTGGCCGGCCAAGCGGGGCAGCAGCAGGATCGCCTCGGCGTTGGACGGCGAGAAGCAGCGGTCGGCCGCCTCGCGCCAGGGCAGCCAGGCGAAGGCGGTGTGTTCGCGCGGCGCCAGGCGCACGGGCGTGCCCGGCGGCACGCACAGGCCGAAAACGTGCTCGGTGTTGTGGGTGATGCCGGCGGCATAGCGGTGGCGCCAGCGCGGGTAGATCTCGTAGCGGTTGGCCAGGCCCCAGTCACGCAGGGCCCCGTCCGGCAGGGCCGGCACCTCGATGCCGGTCTCCTCGGCCACCTCGCGCACGCAGGTGGCGGCCAGCGGCTCGTCGGGCGTGTCCTTGGAGCCCGTGACGCTCTGCCAGTAGCCCGGCGCGTCGGCGCGCTCGATCAACAGCACCTCCAGCCCCGGCGTGTGGATCACCACCAGGACGGATTCGGGCACCTTGGGACGCGGCGGCGCGGTCTGGGTCGCGTTCATGCGGGGATGGTAGTGCAGGCGGCGTGCCCGCCCCGCCGTCGGATGTGCGGCACGCGCCCCGGGCGCGGAACCGGACGCGGAACCGGACGCGGGTCACTATTTCACACCAAATGTGCTGTTTGCACATTTATACTACCCTCCATGTCCGGTCCGTCCCCGCTGTCATCTGCCGCTGCCACCGCCACGCCGGCCCCGCCCACGCCCCGCGCCCAGCGCGCCCTGCCGGGCTGGTCGGTGGCGGGGCTGCTCGGCCTGGCCGCGGCATGGGCAGCCGGTGAGTGGCTGCGCCGCCAGGGCAACGGCGACCTCGCCTACTGGCTGGGGGTGGCCGGCGGGGTGGCCATGCTGACGCTGTTCGCCTACCCGCTGCGCAAGCGCTGGCGCGTGCTGCAGCGCCTGGGCCGCACCCGCGGCTGGTTCGTCTTCCACATGGCCATGGGCCTGGCCGGCCCCTGGCTGATCCTGGTGCACTGCGGCTTCCGGCTGGGCTCGCTCAACGCGACGGTGGCGCTGCTGTCCATGGCGGTGGTGGTGGCCAGCGGCGTGGTGGGCCGCTATCTGTATGTGCAGGTGCACCGTGGCCTGGACGGCCGCCGCGCCGACCTCGGCGAACTGCGCGCGCGCCTGGACGCCACCCACGCACGCCTGGCCGGCTCCTTCGGCCTCGCGCCCAAGGTGCTGGAATGCCTCATGGCCTTCGAGCGGGCCGCCACGGCGCCCACCGGCCGGGGCCCACTGGTGCTGCTGTGGGACACACGCCGCCTGGCCCGCCAGACGCGGCGTACCGCCGGCCGGCTCATCGACCAGGCCCTGGCCGAGGCCAGCGGGTTGGACGAGGCCCGGCGGCGCCGCGCACGGGCGGGTTGGCGCGCGCTGGCGGCGCAGCACATCGCCCACACCCTGGCGGTGGCGCGCTGGCAGGCCTGGGAGCGCCTGCTCGCCCTGTGGCACGTGCTGCACCTGCCCTTCGTGGTGGTGATGGTGGTGTGCGCGCTGGTGCACGTCGTCGCGGTGCACGCGTACTGAGCGCGGGAATGGCATGGCTGTCGCGTGGCCTCCTCGCCTGGCTGTGCATGGGCATGGCGCTGGCCTGCGGCGCGCGGGTGCAGGCGCAGGGGCTGGAGTCCGCGCTGTCGCCCGGGCCGGTGATCCGCGGCCACGCCAAGGTGGAGGACCAGTGCCAGCGCTGCCATGTGCGATTCGACCGCGCGGCG
This sequence comes from Burkholderiales bacterium, assembly GCA_016213265.1. GTDB lineage: Bacteria > Pseudomonadota > Gammaproteobacteria > Burkholderiales > Burkholderiaceae_C > Ideonella. The sequence goes on from JACRBA010000120.1 coordinate 26,563, forward strand.
CAGGACAGCAAGTGCCTGGACTGCCACGAGGACGTGGCCCGCGACCTCAAGGCCCGCAGCGGCTGGCACGGCCGGCAGCCGCCCCAGGCCTGCCGCAGCTGCCACACCGACCACAAGGGGCGTGACGCCGTGGTCGCGCCCCTCGACACCCGCCGCTTCGACCACCGCGCCACCGACTGGCCGCTGCGCGGCGCGCACGCACGCGTGGCCGACTGCGCCGCCTGCCACCGGCCGGGCCAGCGCTGGCGGGAGGCGCCCCAGGACTGCGTGGCCTGCCACCGCGACGACGACACCCACCGCGGCAAGCTGGGCCCGCGCTGCGCCGACTGCCACACCGACACGCGCTGGACGGACACCCGCTTCGACCACGACGGCACGCGCTTCCCGCTGCTGGGCAAGCACCGTGACGCCACCTGCGACAGCTGCCACCGGCGCGGCGAACCGCACGACGCCGCCCCCGAGGCCTGCATCGGCTGCCACCGCGACGACGACATGAAGCGTGGCCACAGGGCGCGCTACGGCGAACGCTGCGACACCTGCCACGACGCATCGTCCTGGCGCGCCACCCGCTTCGACCATGACCGCGACACGCGCTACGCGCTGCAGGGCCGGCACCGCCAGGCACGCTGCGACGCCTGCCACACCGGCACGCAGCCCAATGCGCTGTACCGCGACCACCCGGCGAGCGACTGCGCCAGCTGCCACCGCGGCGACGATGCCCACCGCGGCACGCTGGGCAACGACTGCGCCAGCTGCCACGACGCCTCGGGCTGGAAGCGCGTGGGCCGCTTCGACCACGACCGCAGCCGCTTCCCGCTGCTGGGCCGCCACGCCCAGGCCACCTGCGCCGCCTGCCACCGCGGCAGCCACTACCGCGACGCCCCCCGCGACTGCGTCGCCTGCCACGCCGCCGAGGACAAGCACCGCGGCACGGTCGGCACGGCCTGCGGCGCCTGCCATGGCGAGCGCCAGTGGAAGATCCCGCGCTTCGATCACGGCGCGACGCGCTGGCCGCTGAGGGGCGCGCACGACCGGGCCGCCTGCAGCGCCTGCCACACCGGGCTGGCCGACTACCGCGGCCGACCCACCGAGTGCGTGGCGTGCCACCGCCGGGACGACCGCCACGAGGGCCAGCTGGGCGAGCGCTGCGGCAGCTGCCACGGCGAGCAGCGCTGGACCCGCGGCCCGGGCGAACCGCCCTTCGACCACCGCCGCGCCCGCTTCCCGCTGGTGGGCGCCCATCTGCAGGCGCGCTGCGACGCCTGCCACGCGAACGCCCGCTTCCACGACGCCGCGCGCGACTGCGCGGGCTGCCACCGCCGCGACGACACCCACCAGGGCCGGCTCGGCACGGCCTGCGAGAGCTGCCACAACGCACGCGCCTGGTCGCTGGTGAGGTACGACCACGCGAGCCGCGCCGGCTGGCCGCTGGACGGCGCCCACGCGCGCTTGCGATGCGCCGACTGCCATCGCCAGCCGGCCCCCGTCGGGCAGGCCGTCGCGCGGGTCGGCACCGCCTGCATCGCGTGCCACCGGGGCGACGACCGCCACGACGGCGCCTTCGGCACCGCCTGCCAGGCCTGCCACACCACGGCCCGCTGGGCCGAGCTGCGGCCCCGCCGCCCCGGCGTGTCACGCCCGGGCGTGGCCGCGTCGCCGAACACCGCACCCAGACCACAGCCACCCGGAGGGGGATCATGACCCTGCGCCGCTTCCTCGTCGCCGCCCTCACCGGCTGGCTCGTGGCCCTGCTGGGCGCCGGGGCCCTGTGGGCAGCGTGGCCGGCCCAGGCCGCCCCCACCACGCCGACCGCCCGCCCGGCCGCCGCCCCCGCGGCCGGCGCCACCTCGCGCGACTTCGACCACACCGCCACGGGCTTCGCCCTCACGGGCGCGCACACGGCCGCGCGCTGCGAGTCCTGCCACGTGAATGGCGTCTTCAAGGGCACGCCCAAGGACTGTGCCAGCTGCCACACCCCGGGTGCCCGGCTGGCGCGCAACAACACCGTGATGAGCGCGCAGCACCTGCCGACCACCGCGGCGTGCGACAGCTGCCACGACACGCGGCGCTTCGACGGCGCGCGCTTCAACCACCTGGGGGTGGCACCGGGCAGTTGCGCGAGCTGCCACAACGGCCAGATCGCCGTGGGCAAGCCCCGCGACCACCTGCCCACCACGGCAGCCTGCGACAGCTGCCACGGCACCGGCACCTGGGCGGGCGCCCGCCCCGACCACAGCGGATTCGGCCCATCCACGGTGTGCACCAGCTGCCACAACGGCAGCCAGGCCAGCGGCAAGCCGGCCACCCACATGCCGGTGGGCACCGCCACGTGCCAGTCCTGCCACGGCGTGAACGCCTGGAAGCCCACCAAGTGGAACCACAGCCAGCTCGTGGTCAGCGGCCAATGCGCCAGCTGCCACACCGGCAGCTACCCGCCCGCCGACGGCAGGCCCGCCACCCACATCCCCTACACGGCCGTGGCAGTGTCGGCCAGCGCCAACTGCGACGCCTGCCACAAGGCGGGCACGACGAGCTGGACGCCCGCGCGCTTCCACAGCAGCTTCACCGCCAGCACCCAGTGCGCCACCTGCCACACGGGCAGCTTCACCGGGGCACGCGGCAAGCCGGCCGATGCCCTGCACGCCAGCGCCACCACCTGCGAGAGCTGCCACACGACGGCAAGCTGGAACGCCGCCCAGGTCAACCACGCCGGCTTCAATGCGAGCACCAACTGCGCCAGCTGCCCCTACGGCAGCAGCGCCC
>JACRBA010000122.1 GCA_016213265.1 Burkholderiales bacterium
GCTGGCGACGGGCGGCAGCGCCAGCGGCGCCGGGGCGGGTGTCGGCTCGGCCGGCTGCACGCCGCCGCGCACCTGGGCCTTGCGCTGCGACCAGCGCGAGAAGAAGCCGGTGTCGCTCACCGCGGCCCCCGCTCGCCCGGCGCGCGGAATGACGCCGGGCGCTGGCGCTTCTTGGGCTCGGGCCGGTAGTGCGCCTCGGTGTAGCTGGCCAGCATGTCCACCCAGTCGGGCGGCAACGGCCAGTTGTCCACGCGCTCCTGCGCGTCCAGCAGGCGGCCGGCCTCGTGGTACGACAGGGTCACCCGCTCGGGCCAGGCCTGGGACGGGTCTTCGTCGTCGGTGCGCCACATGACGAACCACACCGGCGCGCCGCTGGTGAGGTTGAGGTGGTAGCCCTCGCCCTCGTCGGGGTGCAGGCTCACCTCCAGGCCGGGGAAGGCCCACAGCGCGGTGCGGCCGTCGTCGCGCAGCACACGCGGCTGCGGGCGCGCCGCGCCGGCGGCCGGCACGCCGAGGTGGCCGTCGTCGGGCTCGACGCCGGCCAGCACGAAGCGCCAGTCCTCCCAGCGGTTGGGCTGGTGCTGGCGTTCCAGCAGCACGGTGGCGCGCAGCGTCAGCAGACGCGGCGCCTGGTCGTCCAGGCGAGGCTCGTCCATGGCAGGAGGCGGCAGCGGGGCAGGCGGGGGGGGGTCAGCGGGGCGCCGAGGACACCACGCGCATCGGCGAGGGCTCGGGCAGCGGCTCCGAATCGAATCGTTCGAAGCCGGTATAGCAGAGGAAGTGCTTGTTGGCCGCCCGGCCGAAGAGTGTCATGCCCAGCCGCGTGGCCAGCTCGTAGCCCATCTGCGTCACGCCGTTGCGCGACACCACGATGGGCACCCCCATGTGCGCGGCCTTCATGACCATCTCGCTGGTCAGGCGGCCCGTGGTGTAGAAGCACTTGTCGGCACCGTCCACGCCCTGCAGCCACATCCAGCCGGCGATGGTGTCGATGGCGTTGTGGCGGCCCACGTCCTCGACGAAGTGCAGCAGCTCGGCCTGGCGGTCGGCCACACGGAACATCGCGCAGCCATGCACCGAGCCGGCCTGGCGGTGGATGCTGTCCTGCTGCCGCATCGTCTCGAGCATGGCCGCCAGGGTGGACTGGCGGATGCGGGCCTGCTCGGGCGGCGGCAGGTGGATGCCGGCGGTCTGCTGCATCAGGTCGCCGAACACGGTGCCCTGGCCGCAGCCGGTGGTGACCGTGCGGCGCGCGGTGCGTTCGGCCAGGTCGGGCAGGCCGTGGCGCGTCTTCACCGCGGCGGCGTCCACCTCCCAGTCCACGGTGATGGACTCGATCTTGTCCATGGACGCCACCAGGCGCTGGTTGCGCAGGTAGCCCAGCACCAGGCGCTCGGGGTCGGCGCCCAGCGTCATCAGCGTGACGAGCTCGCGCTTGTCGACGAACACGGTGAGCGGCCGCTCGGCCGGAATGTGCAGCGGGCGGTGGTTGCCGTACTCGTCGAGGATGCGGATCTCCCGCAGCAGCGGCTGGCGCGCGGCGGTGAGCCGGGGCGCGCGCACGCACTCCGGCGCCCGTGCGTCCGACGAGGCGCGCAGCGGCGGTGCCGAGGGGTGCGGGTGGGCCATCGTCAGGCGGCGCGGTGCAGGCCGTTCAGGGCTTGGACGCCGGCTTGCCCGCAGGCGCGGGGTTCACCACGGCATCGGGCCGGTTGCTGCTGGGCGGCTGGGTGGCGGTGCGGGCCGGTGAATGGGCGCCCGAGGCCTCGAGCGGCGGCTTGGCCTCGGCGGGCGGCACGTAGGCGAAGGGGCCGGGGTCGGCGCAGGGCGGGGTCTCCACCGGGGCGGAGGCCGGCCGGCCGGCGGCCTTGGCATGGGCCAGGTAGCCGGCGGCCACCTTGTCCTGCGCCTTGCACAGCTGGTAGGCCGCGACCTTGTCGGTCCAGGCGGTCTTGGCGGCGGTCTCGGCGGCCTTGGCCTTGGCCTCGTCGCTGGGCGGCGGCAGCTTGGCGGCGGCGGTGCCGGCCAGCAGCAGGGCGCCCAGGGCCACGGCGGTGGCCGACACAGGGAGGGACGTGCGGGAGGTCGTCATGGCGGGTGCGTCTTTCGTCTGTCTCGACCGACCGGTCAGGCGCCGGCACGCGGGGTGGCCAGCGGGGCGGCGGTGGCGCCGGGGGCCGGCTGGGCGGAGCGCTGCGCCGGGATCTTGCCGGCGCGGATGTCGTCGTACCAGAGCTCGTGGTGCTCGTGCGCCCAGGCTTCGTTGACGTAGCCCGTCTTCATGGCGCGGTAGGCCCCACGCACGCCCAGCGTGCCCATGTAGATGTGGCCGATCATCACGCACATCATGGCCACGGCGACCACGGCGTGCACCATGTGGGCCACCTGCATCTGGCCGCGCGTGTCGCCCAGGCCGGGCACCAGGCCGTTGAGCACCAGGCCGGAGGCCACCACGATCAGGCCGGGGAAGAAGGCACCCCACCAGTAGATGCCCTTCTCGCCGGCGTTGAAGCGGTGCGAGGGCACTTCCTGGTGGCTGAGCATGCCGCCGGCCTTGGACAGCCAGACGAAATCGGCCTTGTTGGCGATGTTGTCGCGGAAGAACACGATCAGCACGATCACCAGCGACACGGCGAACAGCGGCCCGACGAAGTTGTGGGCGGTCTTCAGCGCGTAGGTGAGCCAGCCGAACAGCGTGCCGCCGATCAGCGGCAGCAGCAGGAACTTGCCGAAGGCCATGACCAGGCCCGAGACGGCCAGCACGACGAAGGCCCCGGCATTGGCCCAGTGGGCCGCGCGCTCGAAGGGCGTGAAGCGCTCGATCAGGCGGCCGCCTTCACCGTGCTCGCGGCCGAGCGGGCCCTTGCGCCAGTAGAAGATGGCCACGGCCAGCAGCACGATGAACAGCAGCGAGCCGCCGTAGGGCAGGATCCACTGGTTGCGCACCTGGCGCCAGGCTTCGCCGGCGTTGGTGCGGTCGGAGCCGGGGTACTGCACGAAGGGCTGGATCAGCACGCCCTTCTCGGCGCCAGGCAGCGTGCTGCTGCCGCCGACGTCGCGCACCGTGCGCCACAGCGGGGCGTTGTTGCCGGGCTGGCTGCGGGCCCGCTCGGCGTTGGTGTCTTCCGGGCGCGGCAGGGGCACGGCGGGCGCCGTGGCCGATGCGGTGGCGGCCGCGGGCGCCGCGTCGGCCGCCGGCACACTGGCCGGTGCTTGGGCCCAGGCCAGGCCGGCGCTGGCGCAGGCGAGCGCGAGCGTGGTGGAACGGATGAGGCGCAGCATGGTGCGGTCCTTCACGGCGGGCGGGCCGGCGCTCAGGGCGCCGACGCGGGACGACCGGCGGGCATGGTCGCCGGCATCGGTGCAGCGACCACGCCGCCGGTGGCGGACGGTGAACTGGACTGCACGCGGCTGTACTCGTTCTGCCCCTGGGTGCGGGCGCGGATCTGGTTCTGCCAGCTCGCGTCGTCACCGGCCTGCCAGCCGGCGGCCGTGTAGGCGGCGTCGGCCCCGGCGGACGCGCGGGTGTCGGCCTTCTTGCGCGGCGACGCCTCGGATTGCGGGCGCTCGCCGCAGGCGGACACCGCGAGGGCCGCAGCCAGGAGGGTGAAAGTGAACGGGGCGCGCATCACGACTTGGTTCCTTCCGTCGTGGCGGGCTGGGCCGCGCCGGCCGGTGCCGGCTGGCCTTGCGTGGGCTTGCCGTAGGCCGTGCCCCAGCCCCAGACCTCGCTGCCCTTGCCGCGCACCAGCACGCGGTTGCGGAAGATGTCGGCCACCACGTCGCCGTCGCCGCCCAGCAGCGCCTTGGTCGAGCACATCTCGGCACAGGCCGGCAGCTTGCCTTCGGCCAGGCGGTTGCGGCCGTACTTCTCGTACTCGGCCGCCGAGCCGTTGTCCTCGGGGCCGCCGGCGCAGAAGGTGCACTTGTCCATCTTGCCGCGCAGGCCGAAGGTGCCGTTGCTCGGGAACTGCGGCGCGCCGAACGGGCAGGCGTACGAGCAGTAGCCGCAGCCGATGCAGACGTCCTTGTCGTGCAGCACCACGCCTTCGTCGGTGCGGTAGAAGCAGTCCACCGGGCACACGGCCATGCAGGGCGCGTCCGAGCAGTGCATGCAGGCCACCGAGATCGATTTCTCGCCCGGCAGGCCGTCGTTGAGGGTGACCACGCGGCGGCGGTTCACGCCCCAGGGGACGTCGTGCTCGGCCTTGCACGCGGTGGCGCAGCTGTTGCACTCGATGCAACGCTCGGCGTCGCAGATGAACTTCATTCGTGCCATGGATGTCGTCTCCCGGGTCAGGCCGTGGCCTTCTCGATCTGGCAGATGGTGGTCTTGGTCTCTTGCATCATGGTCACGCTGTCGTAGCCGTAGGTGGTGGCCGTGTTGACGGCCTCACCGCGGACCACCGGCATCGCGCCCTCGGGGTAGTACGGCGCCAGGTCGACGCCGCCCCAGCGGCCGGAGAAGTGGAAGGGCAGGAACACGGTCTCCGCGTCCACCCGCTCGGTGACCAGCGCCTTGACCTTGATGCCGGGGAAGCCCGGCGCGGCGGCCATGGGCGGGGTCTTCACCCACACCCAGTCGCCGTGCCGGATGCCACGGTCGTTGGCGGCCTTGGGGTTGAGCTCGACGAACATGTCCTGCTGCAGCTCGGCCAGCCAGGGGTTGGAGCGCGTCTCCTCGCCGCCGCCTTCGTACTCCACGAGACGGCCCGAGGTCATGATCAGCGGGAAGTCCTTGTGCAGGCCCACGTTCTTCTCCTGCACCGTCTTGTACAGGGTGGGCAGGCGCCAGAAGGCCTTCTTGTCGTCGTGCGTCGGGTACTTGGCCACCAGGTCGGGCCGGGTGCTGTACAGCGGCTCGCGGTGCTTGGGGATGGGGTCGGGGAAGTTCCAGACGACGGCGCGCGCCTTGGCGTTGCCGAAGGGGTGGCAACCGTGGTTCTTCATGGCCACGCGGATGATGCCGCCCGAGGGGTCGGTCTTCCAGTTCTTGCCCTCGGCGGCGGTCTTCTCGGCCTCGGTCAGCTCGTTCCACCAGCCCAGCTTCTTCAGCAGCAAGTGGTCGAACTCGGGGTAGCCCGTGGTGAGGTCGGCGCCCTTGGAGTGCGAGCCGTCGGCCGCCAGCAGCGACACGCCCTCGCGCTCCACGCCGAAGTTCGCGCGGAAGTTGCCGCCGCCTTCCATGACGTGGCGCGAGGTGTCGTACAGGTTGGGCGAGCCCGGGTGCTTGAGCTCGGGCGTGCCGTAACAGGGCCACGGCAGGCCGAAGTAGTCGCCGTCGAGCGAGTAGCCGGTGGCCTTGTCGACGCCGCCGCGCGCGCGCAGGGTCTTCACGTCGAAGACATGCATGTTGCGCATGTGGGCCTTCAGGCGCTCGGGGCTCTGGCCGGTGTAGCCGATGGTCCAGACGCAGGAGTTGATCTCGCGAAGGATGGACTCGGGCTCGGGCTCCATGCCGCCCTTGCCCTGCACCATCTTGTAGTTCTTGACCAGCTCCTTGCCGAAGCCGAGCTTCTCGGCCAGCTGGACCATGATCATGTGGTCGGTGCGGCTGTCCCACAGCGGGTCGATGACCTTTTCGCGCCACTGCAGCGAGCGGTTGGAGGCCGTGCAGGAGCCGCTGGTCTCGAACTGCGTGGTGGCCGGCAGCAGGTAGACCGCGCGCTTGGGGTTCAGGTCTTCCGGGCGGCCCGGCATGGCGGCCATGGCGGCGGTGGCGCTGGGGAAGGGGTCGACCACGACCAGCAGGTCGAGCTTGTCCATCGCCCGCTTCATCTCCAGGCCGCGGGTCTGCGAGTTGGGCGCGTGGCCCCAGAAGAACAGGCCGCGCAGGTTGGAGTCCTGGTCGATCAGCTCGTTCTTCTCCAGCACGCCGTCCACCCAGCGGGAGACCGTCATGCCGGACTTGGTCATCATGCCCGGCGCGTACTGCTTCTTCATCCACTCGAAGTCGACCCCCCAGGCCTTGGCGAAGTGCTTGTGCGCGCCTTCGGCCAGGCCGTAGTAGCCGGGCAGGGAATCGGGGTTGGGGCCCACGTCGGTGGCGCCCTGCACGTTGTCGTGGCCGCGGAAGATGTTGGTGCCGCCGCCCGATTTGCCCACGTTGCCCAGCGCCAGCTGCAGCAGGCAGGAGGCGCGCACGATGGCGTTGCCGATGGTGTGCTGGGTCTGGCCCATGCACCAGACGATGGTGCTCGGCCGGTTCTCGGCCATGGTCTTGGCCACCTTGTAGGTGGTGGCCTCATCGACGCCGCAGGCCTCCAGCACGCGGTCGGGCGTCCAGAAGTTCAGCGCCTCCTCGCGGACCTTGTCCATGCCGTAGACACGGTCCTCGATGTACTTCTTGTCTTCCCAGCCGTTCTTGAAGATGTGGTGCATCACGCCGAACAGGAACGGGATGTCCGAGCCGGAGCGGATGCGCACGTAGTCGTCGGCCTTGGCGGCCGTGCGGGTGAAGCGCGGGTCGACCACGATCACCTTGCAGCCGTTCTCCTTGGCATGCAGCAGGTGCAGCATGGACACCGGGTGCGCCTCGGCGGCGTTCGACCCGATGTACAGCGCCGCCTTGGCGTTCTGCATGTCGTTGTAGGAGTTGGTCATCGCGCCATACCCCCAGGTATTGGCGACGCCGGCGACGGTGGTGGAGTGGCAGATGCGGGCCTGGTGGTCGCAGTTGTTGCTGCCCCAGAAGCTCATCCACTTGCGCAGCAGGTAGGCCTGCTCGTTGTTGTGCTTGGAGGAGCCCACCACGAAGATGGAATCCGGGCCGCTGGCGGCGCGCAGCTCCTTCATCCTGGCGGCGATCTCGTCGAGGGCCTGGTCCCAGGTGATCTTCTGGTACTTGCCGTCGACCAGCTTCATCGGGTGCTTGAGCCGGTACTCGCCGTGGCCGTGCTCACGCAGCGCGGCGCCCTTGGCGCAATGCGCGCCCAGGTTGATGGGCGAGTCGAACACCGGCTCCTGGCGCACCCACACGCCGTTCTCGACCACCGCGTCCACCGCGCAGCCCACCGAGCAGTGGCCGCACACCGTGCGCTTGACCTCCACCTTGGTGGCGGCGCCATCGGCCTTGGGGGCGGCATCGGCCGCGCGGGCCTTGCGCACCAGCAGCAGCTCGGACGCGGCGATGCCGGCGCCCACGCCCAGGCCCGAGCGGCGCAGGAAGGCGCGGCGGTCCATGGTGGGCACCGCGCGGGCGACGCCGCGGGCCAGGCTGGCCACGAAGGGGGACGACGCCGCCGCGGTGGGTGCGGCGGCGGACGGAGCAGGGTTCCTGCGGGTGAGCAGCATGCGGTTCTCCTCGGGCCGGCGCGGGGCGGCGGGGCCGGGCAGGCGGGGGAAGGGGCGACTCAGACCTTGGCGGTCTGGTAGTAGCGCTGGATGTGGGCGGTGAGGCGGTAGCCGGTGGCCGGCTCCGGCTGGGCCGGCTCGGCGGCCGGCTGGGGCTCGGGTTCGCGCACCAAGGGCAGCGCAGCAGCCGCCGCGGCGAGGGCGCCGACGGTGCCGGCACCGGCGAACAGGCGCCTGCGCGACAGCGCAGGCGAGGAGGGTTGGTCACTCATGGCGGTGTCTCCACATCCTGAATCACCCCCCGGCCATGGGGGGCGACGAACCGAGTTGATTGGGGCACGAGGCACGAGCATTGCCAATGGGTTGGAACCCGCGTGCATATCTGAGTATGCCGCCGCGCGTGCGACAAATTGTCGCGGCCCTCCCTAGAATGCGCGGCTCGTGACATCCGAGCCCCTTTTGAACGAGCCCGTGCCCGCGAGCCAGTGGCACTTGGCGAGCGTGCTCGTCGTCGATGACGAGCCCGGCATGCGCAGCTTCCTGGCCAAGACGCTCGCCTCGCGGGTGGGGCTGGTGCACACGGCCGCCAGCGCGGACGAGGCCGACGGCCTGGTGCGACGCCACCGCTACGACCTGGTGATCCTGGACGTGGCCATGCCCGGCCGAAGCGGCATCGCCTGGCTGCGCCAGCAGCGCGCCGAGGGCAACGCCTGCGAGGTGGTGCTGATCACCGCGTTCGCCGACCTGGACACCGCGATCGAGGCGCTGCGTGCCGGGGCGGCGGATTTCATCCTCAAGCCCTTCCGTGTCACACAGATCCTCAACGCCGTGCACCACGGGCTGGAGCGGGCGTTGCTGCGCCGGGAGAACTGGCTGCTGCGGCGCACGCTCTCGCAGCGCATGCCGGCGGCCGACGGGCTGGTGGGCAGCTCCATCGCCATCCGCGGCCTGCAGGCGGCCATCGCCAAGGTGTCGACGGTGGACAGCACCGTGCTGCTCACGGGTGAATCGGGCACCGGCAAGGAGCTGGCGGCGCTCGCCCTGCACCGGCGCAGCCCGCGCGCCGAGGGGCCCTTCGTGCCGGTGAACTGCGCCACGCTGTCGCCCGAACTCGTCGAGGCCGAGCTGTTCGGCCAGGCCTGGACGGGCCAGGGCCGCGGCGGGCGCGACGGCCTGTTCGTCTACGCCCAGGGCGGCACGCTGTTCCTCGACGAGATCGGCGAGCTGCCGCTGGCCCTGCAGTCGACGCTGCTGCGCGTGCTGGAGGACCGCCAGGTGCGCCCGGTGGGCAGCGAGCAGCAGATCCCGGTGGACGTGCGCATCGTGGCCGCCACCAACCGGCCACTGGCGCGGGAGGTGAGCGCGGGCCGCTTCCGTGCCGATCTGTACTACCGGTTGCAGGTGGTGGAGATCCTGCTGCCGCCGCTGCGCTCGCACAAGGAAGACATTCCCGAACTCGTGGAGCACTTCGTGGCCACACTGGCGCCGCAGCTCGGCGTGGCCCCCATCGACGTGTCGCCGGACGAGCTGGCGTTCCTCGCCCAGTACGACTGGCCGGGCAATGTGCGCGAGCTGCGCAACGTGATCGAGCGCTCGCTGATCCTGGGCGCGCTCAACGTCTCGGCGCTCTATCAGCGCCCCGTGCGGACGGTGGCCCCGGTGCCCACCGACCTGCAGACACTGGAGAAACAGCACATCCTGGCGGTGCTCGCCTCGGTGGACGGCGACAAGACCCGGGCGGCGCAGCTGCTGGGCATCTCCCGCCGCACGCTGGAGCGGCGGGTGGCCGAATGGGGCATGGCCTGAACGCCGTGCCGTGGCGCGGGCGGCTGGCCTTCCGCCGCTGGCCCATCCGCCGCAAGCTGCTGGCGATGGTGCTGCTGCCATTGCTGGTGGTGCTGCCCCTGCTCGGCCTGGCGCTGCTGTGGTGGGGCAATGCGGCGCTCGACCGCCTGCTCGTCACCAAGGTGCGGGCCGACCTGGCGGTGGCGCATGGCTATTTCGACCGCATGCTGGACCAGGTGGGCGCCAGCACCGCGGCGGTGGCCGAGTCGCATGCGCTGGCCCGGGCACTCGGCGAGGGCGCCTCGCCCGCGCGGGTGCAGGCGCTGCTGGCCCGCTGGCGCGAACGCGAAGGCCTCGACACCGTGGAGCTGCGCGCGCCCGACGGCCGGCGGGTGGCCAGCGACTGGGCCGTGGGCGGCCCGGCGCTGCCCTTCGTGGCGGCGCGGCCCACCGCCCGCTCGGCCAGCGTGGAGGTGCTCACCGCGCAGGAGCAGGCCGCGCTGGCACCGGCGCTGCGCGAGCGTGTGCCCGTGCCCTTGCTGCCCACGCGCAACGCCGTGCCGACCGACCGGCAGCAGGAGGACAGGGCCATGGTCGCCCTGGCCAGCGCCCCGGTGCACGACGACGACGGCCGCCTCGTGGGCCACGTGCAGGGCGCGCTGCTGCTCAACCGCAACCTGCCCTTCATCGACCGGCTCAACGACATCGTCTACCCCGAGGGCTCGCTGCCCTGGGGCAGCGTGGGCACGGCCACCCTGTTCCTGGACGACGTGCGCATCTCCACCAACGTGCGCCTGTTCGGCGGCGAGGGGCGCGAGCGCGCCATCGGCACCCGCGTGTCGGCCACGGTGCGCCAGGCCGTGCTGGGCCAGGGCGCCACCTGGCTGGACCGCGCGTTCGTGGTGAGCGACTGGTACGTCAGCGGCTACGAGCCCATCGCCGATGCACGAGGCCGCCGGGTGGGCATGCTCTACGTGGGCTTCCTGGAACGGCCCTTCACCTGGTTGAAGTACGCGGTGCTGGCCAGCATCGGCCTGATCTTCTTCGTGGTGATGGTGGGCGCCAGCGTGGTGTCGCTGCGCTGGGCACGGGCCATCTTCAAGCCGCTGGAGCAGATGAGCCGCACCATGCAGAGGGTGGAGTCCGGGGACGCGGCGGCGCGGGTGGGGCCTGTGGCCAGCCGCGACGAGATCGGCGACCTGGCCGCCCACTTCGACCACCTGCTGGACACCCAGGCCGAGCAGAACGAGGCGCTGCGCCGCTGGAACGCGGAGCTCGACGCGAAGGTGGCCGAGCGCACGCGCGACCTGGAGGCCGCCCAACGGCAGCTGGTTCGCGCGGAAAAGCTCGCGGCGGTGGGCCAGCTCACGGCCGGCGTGGCGCACGAGGTGAACAACCCCATCGCCGTCATCCAGGGCAACCTCGATCTGGTGCGCGAGCTGCTGGGGCCCGCGGCGGCGCCCGTGGCGGGCGAGCTCAAGCTGATCGACGAGCAGATCGAGCGCATGCGGCTGATCGTGACGCAGCTGCTGCAGTTCGCCCGCCCCACCGAGTACGCCGGCTATGTGGAGGCCCTGTCGCCGGCGGCGCTGCTGGAGGCCAGCCTGGTGCTGGTGGCGCCCCTGTTGGCCAAGGCCGGCATCGTGGTGACGCGCGAATTCCGGGCGGCAGGCACCGTGGCCATGAACCGGCACGAGCTGCAGCAGGTGCTGGTCAACCTGCTCGTCAACGCCTTGCAGGCCATGCCCGACGGCGGCGAGCTGCACCTGTCCACGCGCGACTGGCCCGATGGCGGCGGGGTCGATCTGGTGGTGGCCGACACCGGCCCGGGCCTGCCCGACGAGCTGCGTGCGCAGCTGTTCCAGCCCTTCGTCACGCGCAAACCCGATGGCACGGGCCTGGGCCTGTGGATCAGCCAGAGCCTGGTCGAGCGCTACGGCGGCGAGATCCGAGCGGCCAACCGCCCGGGCGGCGGCGCCGAGATCACCGTGGCGCTGCGCGCCGACGTGCCCGCGGTGGGCTGACGGGCGCTGCCTTCAGCGCGCGCCGAGCAGCGGCCGCAGCACCGGCCACACGTTGTCCAGCATCACCGGGTGCGCCTTGGCCAGCGGGTGGATGCGGTCAGGCTGGAACCAGGCGTCGGCATCGGGCCGGTCGGCCACGCCGGCCAGCAGGAAGGGCACGAGCGCCGTTTTCTCCGCGCGTGCCACGTCGGCGAAGCTGCGTGCGAAGTCCTCGCTGTACTGGCGGCCGTAGTTGGGCGGCACCTGCATGCCCACCAGCAGCACGCGCGCACCCGCCTCGCGCGCGGCGCGCGCCATGGCGGCCAGGTGCTCGCGCGTCTGCGCCAGCGGCAGCCCGCGCAGGGCGTCGTTGCCGCCGAGTTCGATCACCACGACCGCGGGCGCATGGGCCTTGAGCAGCGCCGGCAGCCGCGCGCGGCCGCCGGTCGTGGTGTCGCCGCTGATGCTGGCGTTCACCACCTCGTGCGGCAGTTTCTCGCGCTGCAGGCGAGCCGCCAGCAGGGCCACCCAGCCGGTGCCGCGGGCCAGGCCGTACTCGGCCGACAGGCTGTCGCCCACCACCAGCAGCTTGGGCGCGGCGGCGCGCGCGGGCAGGGCGCCGCCCACGGTGAGCGCCCCACCCAGCCCGATGCCCAGCGCCAGCAGGCGCCGCCGCGAGCCGCTACAGTCGCCAGCGCCGGCGATCCTGCCTGCTGCCCACCATTTCTGCATGTCCGAACCCATCATCTGCGTTGAGCACCTCACCAAGCGGGTGAGCGATTCCACCGGCACGCTGACGATTCTCCACGACATCTCCTTCACCCTGCGGCCGCAGGAGTCGGCGGCCATCGTGGGCGCGTCGGGCTCGGGCAAGAGCACGCTGCTGGCGCTGATGGCCGGCCTGGACGTGCCCAGCGAGGGGCGGGTGCTGATCGAAGGCGAGGACCTGTTCGCGCTCGACGAGGACGCGCGGGCGGCCCTGCGCGCCCGCAAGCTCGGTTTCGTCTTCCAGAGCTTCCAGCTGCTGGCCAACCGCACCGCGCTGGAGAACGTGATGCTGCCGCTGGAGCTGGCCGGCCGGCGCGATGCGCGCGCCCTGGCCACCGAGATGCTGGGCCGCGTGGGCCTCGGCCAGCGGCTGGGCCACTACCCGCGCGTGCTCTCGGGCGGCGAGCAGCAGCGGGTGGCCCTGGCGCGGGCCTTCGTGGTGCGGCCGCGGCTGCTGCTGGCCGACGAGCCCACCGGCAGCCTCGATTTCGCCACCGGCGAGACCGTGATGCAGCTGATGATGGAGCTCAACCGCGAGGCCGGCACCACGCTGGTCATGGTGACGCACGACCGCGCGCTGGCCGAGCGCTGCGAGCGCCAGCTGCACATCGAGGCGGGTCGGCTGCTGGAGGCAGCCGCCCCGACGGCGTAGACCACGGCTCCCCCGAAGCCCCTCAGCCGGCCAGGCGGGGGGCGAGGCCCAGGCTCCAGACGAGGCCGGCCACGGCGGCGCCGGCGATGACGGGGATCACGCCGGCCTTGAAGCGGAACAGCGCGATGGCCGCGCCCACGCCGATGAGTGCGGCCGCCCACTCGAAGCGGCCGGCCCAGCCCTGCGGCCAGAGCACGTGCCAGGCGAAGAACACGGCGAGGTTCACGATCACCCCCACCACGGCGGCGGTGATGCCGGTGAGTGGCGCCGTGAAGCGCAGCTGGCCGTGGGTGGTTTCGATGAAGGGCGCCCCCAGCAAAATGAACAGGAACGAGGGCAGGAAGGTGAAGAAGGTCACCACCGTGGCCGCCACCGCGCCCGCCAGCAGGGTGTGCTCCGGGCCGAACAGCACCTGGTTCCATCCGCCCACGAAGCCCACGAAGGCCACCACCATGATCAGCGGGCCCGGGGTGGTCTCGCCCAGCGCCAGCCCGTCGATCATCTGGGTGGCGGTCAGCCACTGGTAGTGGTCGACCGCGCCCTGGTACACGTAGGGCAGCACCGCGTAGGCGCCGCCGAAGGTGAGCAGGGCCGCCTTGGTGAAGAACCAGCCCATCTGGGTGAGCGTGCCCTGCCAGCCGAAGACGGCGACCAAGCCCCCCAGCACCACCAGCCACAGGCCGAGGAACAGCCCCAGCACGCGCCAGAAGCGGCCCCAGCGGAAGCGCGCATGCGGCGGCACGGGGGTGTGGTCGTCGATCACGGCGGGGCCGGCGCCGGCATGCTTGCCGCCGTGGCTGCCGCCGGCGCGGAAGTGCTGTGGCGCGAGCCGACCGCCGAGCGCGCCCAGCGCCCCGGCGGCCAGCACGATCAACGGGAACGGCACTTCGGCCGCGAAGATGGCCACGAAGGCCGCTGCCGCGATGGCCCACAGCCACGCGTTCTTGAGCGTGCGGGAGCCCACGCGCCAGGCGGCATGCACCACCAGCGCCGTCACGGCCGGCTTGATGCCGTAGAACAGGCCGGCCACCGCGGGCACCTGGCCCCAGGCCATGTACACCCACGACAGTGCGACCAGGATGAACAGCGAGGGCAGCACGAACAGGCCGCCGGCGACCACACCGCCCCAGGAGCGGTGCATCAGCCAGCCGATGTAGGTGGCCAGCTGCTGCGCCTCGGGCCCGGGCAGCACCATGCAGTAGTTCAGCGCGTGCAGGAAGCGGCCCTCGGAGATCCAGCGCTTGCGCTCGACCAGCTCCTCGTGCATGAGCGCGATCTGGCCCGCCGGCCCGCCGAAACTGATCCAGCCCAGGCGCCACCAGTAGCGCAAGGCCTCGCCGAAGCTCGGTGCGGGCGGGGCAGCGGGGGACGGTGGAGGGTCGGTGGCGGGTGAGGGGGAGGTCATGGGTCGCTCTCCAGGAAGGCGCAGCAGGGGTCGAACAGGGGCAGCGGCCGCCAGCAGGGCGTCGTGGCGACTGCCGCGTGACCAGACGCCCCCCGGAAACGACCACGGCGCCCCGTGGGGCGCCGTGCGCGGAGCGGGCCCGAGGACGGGCTTACTCGGCGCTGAACTTGTAGTCCGTCTTGGCGGCCTTCTTCAGACCGTCCTGGTACTTCTGCACCTTCATCTGCTCCACGCGCGCCATCAGCTGCGGCTTGACTTCCTCGAAGGCCGGGAAGCTGGCCTCGCGCATGTCGTCGAGCTGGATGATGTGGAAGCCGAACTGGGTCTTGACCGGCGTCTCGGTCATCTCGCCCTTCTTCAGCTTGGTCATGGCGGCGCTGAACTCGGGCACGTAGTTGTCGGGCTTGGCGAAGTCGAGGTCGCCGCCGCTCTCGGCCGAGCCGGTGTCCTTGGAGTGCTTCTTGGCCAGGTCGTCGAACTTGGCGCCACCCTTGATCTCGGCGATCAGCTTCTTGGCCTCGTCTTCCGACTCCACCAGGATGTGGCGGGCGCGGTACTCGGTGCCGCTCTGCGCCGCCTTGAGCTGGTCGTACTCGGCCTTGGCTTCCGCCTCGGTGGCCGGGTTCTTCTTCTTGTAGTCCTCGAAGAGCTCGCGGATCAGCACGCTCTGGCGCAGCAGGTCCATCTGCTCCTTGTAGGCGGCGGACGCGGCGATGCCGCGCTTCTCGGCCTCCTGCACGAAGATCTCACGCATCACGACCTCGTCGCGCGCGCGCTGTTGCAGCTCGGGCGTGACCGGCTGGCCGCCGCGGGTGGCCTGCTTGAGCAGCGTGTCGACGCGGGCCTTGGGCACCGCCTTGCCGTTGACCACGGCCACGTTCTGCGCGTGCACGGCCAGGGGCAGCAGCAGGGCAGCGGCCAGTGCAGCGGAGGATTTCAGCTTCATGCGTGTCGCCTTCGTAGGGTCGCTCGTGACGAGGATGTCAGCGATGGACGAGAGGTTGAGATAGAGGAGGGTGAAGACCTGACGCCCAGGGTGTGCGGCAGGTGGCCGACGCGCGGTGCGTGTGCCCGCGAAAGGCCATCAGGGCTCGGCAGGCGCGCGTGCGTCGATCGCCAGCGCGTGGATGCCCTGGGGCATCAAGGTGCTCAGGGCATCATACACGAGGCGATGGCGCGCCACGCGGCCCAGCCCGGCGAAGCGCGGGCTCACGATGTGCACGCTCAGGTGGCTGCCTTCGCGGGCGCCGGCGTGCCCGGCATGCGCGGCGCTGTCGTCGTGGACCTGCAGTTCCAGGGGCTGCAGGCGCTCGCGCAGGCAGGCCTCGACGGCGGCTGCGCTCACGTGGGGGCGGCTCATCGGTCGGCTCCGTTCGACGGCGCGCCGGGGGCAGCCGCCGGGCCGCCCTCAGGCTGCGCGGTGGGCTCGTCCTTGGGCAGGTAGCGGCCCAGGTACAGGCCCTGGCCGATGACGAAGGCGAACATCAGGCCGGTGGTGCCGAAGACCTTGAAGTTCACCCAGGTGCTGGTCTCGAAGTGGTAGGCCACCCACAGGTTGAGCAGGCCCATGCAGCCGAAGAAGAGCACCCATGCGAGGTTGAGCCGGCGCCAGACGGGCTCGGGCAGCACCAGCTGCTCGCCCATCAGCGTCTTGAGCAGGCTCTTGCCGAACAGCGCCTGGCTGGCCCAGAACACCAGGCCGAACGCCCAGTACAGGCCGCTGGGCTTCCACTTGATGAAGGTGTCGTTGTGGAACCAGACCGTGAGGCTGCCCAGCACCACCACCAGCGCCAGGCTCACCCACAGCATCACGTCCACCTTGCGGCCGCGCAGCTTGAGCCAGGCCACCTGGCCCAGCGTGGCCACGATGACGACCAGCGTGGACAGCAGCACCGGCGCCTCGCGCGTGCCCACCACGCCGCCGGAGACGAGCGCGCCGAAGTACTCGGTGGCGAACGCGGCGGCCTCCTCCGGGCGCCCCTCGGCCACGCGGAAGGTGGCGAAGAAGAACACGAGCGGCAGGAAGTCGAACAGCAGCTTCATGGGGACGTCTGTGGGCCGGTGGGGTGAGCCGGGGGGTGCTCGAGCGACGCGGGAGTCTACCCGCGCTCCCCGGCGCCTGCCTGCGCCTCGGGCGGGGCCGCGTCCTCGTCGAACCGGATGGCGGCCGAGTTGATGCAGAAGCGCTCGCCGGTGGGCGCCGGGCCGTCGTCGAACACATGGCCCAGGTGCGAGCCGCAGCGGGCGCAGCGCACCTCCACGCGGGTCATGCCGTGCGAGGTGTCGACCACGCGTTCGATGCGCCCGTCGTCCACGGCCTGCCAGTAGCTAGGCCAGCCGCAGCCCGCGTCGAACTTGGTCGCCGATTCGAACAGCACCTCGCCGCAGCCCACGCAGCGGTAGACGCCGTCCTGCCAGTGGTCCCAGAAGCGGCCGGTGAAGGCGCGCTCGGTGGCGGCCTGGCGCGCGACGGCGTACTCCGTCGGCGAGAGCTGGGCGCGCCACTCGGCGTCGGTCTTGCGCACCGGGTAGCGCGGGTCGTCGATGGGGTGGGGGGTGTCGTGCTTCATGAGGAACAGCTCACTTCGATGTGGCGCGCCCAGTCGGGCGGGAAGCCGGCGTCGGCCTCGTGCTCGGGCTGCTCGTCGAACGGACGCTGCAGCACCCCGAGCAGGCGCATGGTCTCGGCGAAGTCGCCCTGCTCGGCGCGTTCGATGGCGGCCTGGGCCAGGTGGTTGCGCAGCACGAACTTGGGGTTCGCCCGGCGCATGCGGGCGGCGCGGTCGGCGTCCTGGCTGGCCTCGTGGTCGAGGCGGGCGGCGTAGCGGGCCGACCAGGCGTCGAAGGCCGCGCGGTCGATGAACAGGTCGCGCACGCCGCCGCTGGCGTGCGGCGCGGCGGGCCGCCAGTCGCACAGCCGCCGGTGGGCGATGGTGTAGTCCACGCGCTCGGCGGCCAGAAGCCGCAGCCAGTCGTCGATCAGCCCGGCGTCGTCGGCCTCGGCCTGCAGCAGCCCGAGCTTGGCCCGCATGTGGCCGGTCATCGCCTGGCTGAACGTGGCGGGGTAGGGCGACAGGGCGTCCTGCAAGGCGTCCACGTCGTCGTCCACCAGTGGCGCGAGGGCCTGCGCCAGGGCATGGAGGTTCCACCAAGCCACCTGCGGCTGCGCGGCGAAGGCGTAGCGGCCGCGCTCGTCCGAGTGGTTGCAGATGTGGCCGGGGTCGAAGCCGTCGAGGAAGCCGAAGGGGCCGTAGTCGATCGTCAGGCCCAGGATGGACATGTTGTCGGTGTTCATCACACCGTGCGCGAAGCCCACCGCCTGCCAGTGCGCCATGAGCCGCGCCGTGCGCTCGGTGACGGCCCCCAGCAGGGCCAGCACCGGCCGCTCGGCCTCGGCGCACGCCGGATAGTGGTGGGCAATGACATGGTCGGCCAGCGCACGCAACTCGTCGGGCAGGCCGTGGTGGGCGAAGTGCTCGAAGTGGCCGAAGCGGATGAAGCTCGGCGCCACCCGGGTCGCGACGGCCGCCGTCTCGATGCGCTCGCGCCGCACCGGCAGGGCCGAGCCGGTGACGCACAGGGCGCGTGTGGTGGGCACACCCAGGTGGTGCATGGCCTCCGAGCAGAGGAACTCGCGGATGGACGAGCGCAGCACGGCGCGGCCATCGCCCATGCGGGAGTAGGGCGTGCGCCCGCCGCCCTTGAGCTGCAGTTCCTGCGGGCCGGCGGGGGTGTGCAGCTCGCCCAGCCACAGCGCCCGGCCGTCGCCCAGCTGCCCGGCCCACACGCCGAACTGGTGCCCGCTGTAGACGGATGCCAGCGGTCGCATGCCGGGCCAGAGCGCACGGCCGCTGAACACGTCCAGCGCCGGCGGCGCGCCCGCCCCGGCGAAGCCCGGCTCGCGCCAGCCGGCCGGCCAGCCGAGCGATGCTGCGCAGTCGTCGCTCCAGGCCACCCAGTGCGGCTCGGGCAGCCCGGCCGGCGGCATCTCGGTGAAGAACGCCGGGCCCAGCGAGGCGAAACGGTGCGTCCAGCGCAGCGCCGCGGGGGCGGCGGCCGGGGCGGGCGGGGAGAGCGGGCGCGCGGTCATCCACGGCAGTGTAGGAAGCGGCGCGCATCGTGTGGGCGGCGGGGTCTTGTGGCGGGCCGGCGGCCACCCGCGCGCCGTCCTGACGCGGCCGGGACAGACACCGCCGCGGCCGGTTCTAAGATGCGGGTCGACTTTTTCAACCTGCAGGAGACACCCCATGACCGCTCTGGCCGGCCAGATGATGCACATGCCGCTGCTGATCTCGTCGCTGATCCGCCATGCCGCCCGCCACAGCGCCGACACCGAGATCGTGTCCAAGCGGGTGGAGGGCGACCTGCACCGCACCACCTGGGCGCAGGTGGAGAAGCGCTCGCGCCAGGTGGCGCAGGCCCTGGCCCGCCTGGGCTGCGGCCTGGGCGACCGGGTCGGCACGCTGGCCTGGAACGGCTACCGGCACCTGGAGCTCTATTACGGCGCCTCCGGCTCCGGGCTGGTGCTGCACACCATCAACCCGCGGCTGTTTCCCGAGCAGATTGCCTGGATCGCCAACGACGCGCAGGACCAGGTGCTCTTCTTCGACCTGACCTTCCTGCCGCTGATCGAGAAGCTGGCGCCGGCGATGGCCTCGGTGCGCCACTTCGTGCTGATGAGCGACCGCGCCCACATGCCGGCGCAGACCGCCATCCCCGGCCTGCTGTGCTACGAGGACCTGGTGCAGGCCGAGGATGGCGCCTACGACTGGCCGGCGCTCGACGAGAACGCTGCGTCGAGCATCTGCTACACCTCGGGCACCACCGGCCACCCCAAGGGGGCCGTGTACAGCCACCGCTCCACCGTGCTGCACGCCTACGGCTCGGCGCTGCCCGATGCCATGGACTGCTCGGCCCGCGACGTGATCCTGCCGGTGGTGCCGATGTTCCACGTCAACGCCTGGGGCCTGCCCTATTCGGGTGCCCTGGTGGGGGCGAAGCTCGTGTTCCCCGGCCCGCACCTGGACGGCAAGTCGCTGTACGAGCTGTTCGAGGCGGAGAAGGTGACCTTCTCGGCCGGCGTGCCCACCGTCTGGCTGGGCCTGATCACCCACATGAAGGCCCACGGCCTGAAGTTCAGCAGCTTCAAGCGCACGGTGATCGGCGGCTCGGCCTGCCCGCCGGCCATGATGAAGACGCTGCAGGAGGACTTCGGGGTGGAGGTCATCCATGCCTGGGGCATGACCGAGCTGAGCCCGCTGGGCACCTTGTCCAAGCTCAAGAGCAAGCACGACAGCCTGCCCCACGACGCGCAGCAGCGCCTGCTGGAGAAGCAGGGCCGCGTCATCTACGGCATCGACATGGCCATCATCGACGACGACGGCCGCTCCTTGCCCTGGGATGGCCAGGCCTCGGGCAACCTGGTGGTGCGTGGGCCGTGGGTGATCGGCAGCTACTTCGGCCGGCCGGAATCCCCCCTGGTCAGCGTCGACGGCGAGCCCGGCTGGTTCCCCACCGGCGACGTGGCCACCATCGACGCCGACGGCTTCATGCAGATCACCGACCGCAGCAAGGACGTCATCAAGTCCGGCGGCGAATGGATCAGCTCCATCGACCTGGAGAACATCGCCATGGCGCATCCGGGCATCCACGAAGCCGCCGCCATCGCCTGCCGGCACCCCAAGTGGGACGAGCGGCCGCTGCTGGTGGTGGTGCCCAAGCCGGGCGTGGCGCTCACCCGCGAGGACGTGCTGGGCTTCTTCGAGGGCAAGATCGCCAAGTGGCAGATTCCGGACGACGTGGTCTTCGTGCCGGAGATCCCGCACACGGCCACCGGCAAGGTACAGAAGCTCAAGCTGCGCGAGCAGTTCAAGGACCACCAGCTGCCGGCCGCGTGAGCCATCTGTCTCGCCCGTGACAGGGCGGTTCGGGGAACTCCTGAAACCGCCTGATGCGTTTCGCCGCTACCGTGCGGCCACGCTGCACCGCCCACAAGGAGACACCCCATGGCTACGCGTCGTTCCCTGGCCCTGACGACCCTGACGATGGGCGCCGCCCTGCTGCTGCACGGCGGCGTGGCGTTCGCCCAGGCGGGCGAGACGGTGAAGATCGCCTTCATCGACCCGCAGTCCGGCCCGTTCGCCAACATCGGGCAGAACATCCTGCGCACCTTCCAGCTGGCCGCCGAGCGCTCCAGCGCCAAGACCGGCGTGAAGTACGAGGTGACCGCCTTCGACAACAAGGCGTCGCCCCAGGAGACGCTGAACGTGCTCAAGGCCGCCATCGACCAGGGTTACCGCTACGTGGCCCAGGGCAACGGCTCCGGCGCCGCCGCGGCGCTGATCGATGCGATCAACAATCACAACGAGCGCAACCCGGGCAAGGAGCTGGTGTACTTCAACTATGCCGCCGTCGACCCCGAGCTGACCAACGCCAAGTGCAGCTTCTGGCACTTCCGCTTCGACGCCGACACCTCCATGAAGATGGAGGCCATGGTGACCGCCATGACCGAAGACCCGACGGTCAAGAAGGTGTATGTCATTGGCCAGAACTACGCGCACGGCCAGCAGGTGGCCCAGTACACCAAGGAGATCATCAAGCGCAAGGCGCCCAATGTGCAGGTGGTGGGCGATGAGCTGCACCCCATCGGCCAGGTGAAGGACTTCGCGCCTTACATTGCCAAGATCAAGCAGAGCGGCGCCGACACGGTCGTCACCGGCAACTGGGGCCAGGATCTCTCCCTGCTGATCAAGGCCGCCAAGGACGCCGGCCTGGACGCCAAGTGGTACACCTACTACGCAGGGGCCCAGGGCACGCCCACCGCCATCGGCAACGCGCTGTCGGGCAAGATCACCACCATGTACGGCTCGTACAGCAACCTGCCGGGCGACTACACGGCCTTCCGCGACGCCTTCAAGGCCAAGTACAAGCAGGACTTCTCCACCTCCACCGTGCTGCACGTGTTCGCCGTGCTGGACGCGGCCATCGCCAAGGCGAAGTCCACCGATCCGGTGAAGGTGGCGCGGGCCATGGAAGGGCTCACCGTGCGCAGCTACGCCGGCGAAGTCACCATGCGCGCGGCCGACCACCAGCTGCAGCAGCCGCTGTTCTTCGCCACCTGGCAGAAGACCGACGCCAAGAACCCGTACAACGTGGAGGACACGGGCAACACCTTCGCGCTGACGAAGATGTACCCCTCGTACGTGTCCAGCACGCCCACTTCGTGCCAGATGAAGCGCCCGTCCTGACGGCCGCGGCGCCACCGACGGCACGCCCCAAGGGCCCGCTCGCCGCCGGCGCACGGGCCCTTTTTGTCGCCGCACGCGGCCCCTTCCTCCTTCATCCGCCTGCCCCATGACGTTCGAGGCGCTCACCATCTCGCTGCTCAACGGCATCAGCTACGGGCTGCTGCTGTTCATGCTCAGCTCCGGCCTGACGCTGATCTTCAGCATGATGGGCGTGCTGAACTTCGCCCACGCGAGCTTCTACATGGTGGGCGCCTACCTGGGCTACACCGTCTCGCGCTGGGTGGGCTTCTGGCCGGCGCTGGTGCTGGCGCCGCTGGCGGTGGGCGTGCTGGGTGCGCTGTTCGAGCGCTTCGCCCTGCGCCGGGTGCACAAGTTCGGCCACGTGCCGGAGCTGCTGATCACCTTCGGCCTGAGCTTCGTCATCCTCGAGCTGGTGCAGCTGGTCTGGGGGCGTGCCGCCGTGCCCTATGCCCTGCCGCCGCAGCTGGAGGGCCCGCTGTTCACGCTGTTCGGCACCCAGTTCCCACGCTCGCGCGGCTTCATCATGCTGCTGGCGCTGCTCATGCTGCTGGGGCTGTGGCTGCTGCTCACCCGCACCCGCGTGGGCCTGGTGATCCAGGCTGCGCTCACCCACCCCGACATGGTCGAGGCGCTCGGCCACAACGTGCCCCGGGTGTTCATGCTCGTGTTCGGCGGGGGGGCCGCGCTCGCCGGCCTGGCCGGGGTGATCGGCGGCAACACCTACGTCACCGAGCCGGGCATGGCCGCAGCCGTGGGCGCCATCGTGTTCGTGGTGGTGGTGGTGGGCGGCATGGGCTCGCTCGCCGGGGCGTTCCTCGCGTCGCTGCTCATCGGGGTGATGCAGAGCCTGGCGGTGGCGCTGGACCACTCCGCGCTGGACCTGCTGGCGTGGCTGGGCACACCCGCCGACGCCAGCACCTTCGGCTACGCGCTGCTCAAGCTGAAGATCTCGCAGGTGGCGCCCATCCTGCCCTTCCTGCTGTTGGTGCTGATGCTCGTGTTCCGCCCGCGCGGGCTCATGGGCACCCGGGAGGGCTGAACCGATGAAGACCCTGCCTGACCAACCCGCCGGCGCACTCGGCGGCCGCGCGGCACCCGCCCGCACGGCCAGCGCCACCTACGAATGGCAGCCCTACGACGTCGGCCGCTGGCTCGTCTGGGGCGGCTTCGCCCTGCTGCTGATCGTGGCCCCCAAGCTGTTCACCAGCGGCCTGTCGCTCACACTGCTCTCGCAGATCGGCTACATGGTCATCATCTGCCTGAGCTACAACCTGCTGCTGGGGCAGGGTGGCATGTTGAGCTTCGGCCACGCGGTGTACACGGGCCTGGGGGCGTTCTTCGCCGTGCATGCGATGAACCTCGCGAGCGCCGGCTCGCTGCCCATCCCACTGCCGTTCATCCCGCTGGTGGGTGGCCTCGCCGGCCTGGGCGTGGCGGCGCTGCTGGGCTACCCGTCCACCAAGAAGGCCGGCACACCCTTCGCCATGATCACGCTGGGTGTGGGTGAACTGGTGGCGGCCATGTCGCTGATGTTCCCCGAGTTCTTCGGCGGCGAGGGCGGCATCAGTGCCAACCGCGTGTACGAAGCGCAGCTCTTCGGCTGGACCTTCGGGCCCTCGATCCAGGTGTACTACCTGATCGCGTTCTACTGCTTCGTGTGCACGGCGGCCATGTTCGCCTTCACGCGCACGCCGCTGGGCCGCATGCTCAACGCCGTGCGCGACAACCCGGAGCGCGTGGAGTTCATCGGCTACGACACGCGCAAGGTGCGCTACCTGGCCTTCATGATCGCCGGGTTCTTCGCGGGCATCGGCGGCTCGTTCGTGGCGATCAACTTCGAGATCGTCACGGCCGAGACGGTGAGCGCCATCCGTTCGGGCGGCTACCTGCTGTTCACCTTCCTGGGCGGCGCCACCTTCTTCTTCGGGCCCATCATCGGCGCGGTGCTGCTGGTGCTGTCCTCGGTGCTGCTGTCGGAGATCACGCCGGCCTGGCAGATCTACCTGGGCTTCGTGTTCCTCTTCATGGTGATGTACGCGCCGGGCGGCGTGGCCAGCCTGATCATGATGAACCTGCGCGTGGCCGCGTTCGGCCGGCTGGGCCGGCTGTGGACGGCCTACCTGGCGCTGGGCGGCGCGGGCGCGGTGCTGCTGGCGGCGCTGGCGGCGGTGGTGGAGATCGTCTACCAGCTGCAGCTCGACGGCTCGGGTGAGGGCGGGGTGAAGTTCTTCGGCACCGTGCTCGACCTGCAGCACACCGACACCTGGGTGGGCATCGCGTTCGTCGCGGCCACGGGGCTGGTGCTGTTCGAGCTGTCGCGCCGCCGCTTCGTGCACGAGTGGGGCGAGGCCCAGTCGGAGATCGAGAAAGACATCAAGCGTCGGGAGTCGATGTGAGCCCATCCCCTTCGCCCCACGCCGCGGCGCCGGCCATCGAGCTGCGCGGCGTCACCAAGAGCTTCGGCCGCACCGAGATCATCCGGGGCGTGAACCTGGCGGTGCAGGCCGGCGAGCGCGTGGCCATCATCGGCCCCAACGGGGCCGGCAAGTCCACCCTGTTCAACCTCATCAGCGGCCGCTTCGGGCCCACCCGCGGCGAGATCCTGCTGCACGGCCGGCCCATCCAGGGCCTGACGCCGTTCGAGATCAACCGCGCCGGGCTGTCGCGCAGCTTCCAGGTGAGCAACCTGTTCGGGCGGCTGTCGGTGTTCGAGAACATCCGCTGCGCCTTGCTGTGGGCCATGGGCCACCGCTACGAATTCTGGAAGTTCCTGGCCAAGCTGCGCGACGTGAACGAGCGCACCGAGCAGGTGCTGGAGATGATCCACCTTGAGCGCAAGCGCGACCACCTGGCCATGAACCTCACCTACGCCGAGCAGCGTGCGCTGGAGGTGGGCCTCACCATCGCCGGCGGCTCCAGCGTCATCCTGCTGGACGAGCCCACGGCGGGCATGAGCAAGAGCGAGACGAGCCGCTTCGTGCA
This sequence comes from Burkholderiales bacterium, assembly GCA_016213265.1. Classification (GTDB taxonomy): domain Bacteria; phylum Pseudomonadota; class Gammaproteobacteria; order Burkholderiales; family Burkholderiaceae_C; genus Ideonella. The sequence goes on from JACRBA010000122.1 coordinate 24,157, forward strand.
GCTCATCCGCGAAGTGACGGTGGGCCGCACCCTGCTCACGGTGGAGCACGACATGGGCGTGGTGTTCGGCCTGGCCGACCGCATCGCCGTGCTGGTGTACGGAGAGGTGCTCGCCTTCGACACGCCCGAGCGCGTGCGGGCCAACGCCCGCGTGCAGGAGGCCTACCTCGGCTCGGTGCTGGCGCATGCGCAGGCGGCGGAGGCCCAGGCATGAGTGTCACCTCCCTGCATGAGGCCGCCAGCGCGGCCGCGGCCCCAGCGGCCGGGGCGCTGCTGCAGGTGGACAACCTGCACGCCTACTACGGCAAGAGCCACGTGCTGCACGGCGTGCGCATGGGCGTGGGCGAGGGCGAGATCGTCAGCCTGCTGGGCCGCAACGGCTCGGGCCGCTCCACCACCGTCAAGGCCATCATGGGCCTGGTGGACGCGACCGGCTCGGTGCGCTGGCGCGGTCAGGAACTCGTGGGCCGCAAGGCCTTCGAGATCGCCCACCTGGGCCTGGGCTACGTGCCCGAGAACCGCGACATCTTCCCCAAGCTCACGGTGCACCAGAACCTGCTGCTCGGGCAGAAGAGCGCCCGCCGCCGCGGCCGCTGGGATTTCGACGACATGTACACCATGTTCCCGCGGCTGAAGGAGCGCCAGCACACCGAGGCGGGCGTGCTCTCCGGTGGCGAGCAGCAGATGCTCACCCTGTGCCGCACGCTGATGGGCGACCCCGACCTGATCATGATCGACGAGCCCACCGAAGGGCTGGCGCCCAAGATCGTGGAGCTGGTGGCGGACTACCTGCGCGAGCTCAAGCGGCGCGGCATCTCGGTGCTGCTGGTCGAGCAGAAGCTCACCATCGCGCTGGAAGTGTCCGAGCGCTGCCTGGTCATGGGGCACGGCCAGATCGTGTTCGAGGCACGCCCGCGGCGCTGAAGGCAGACGCTTACATCCGCAAGGAGTGGCTGGAGGTCTGACCGGGCCGGCGCTTCAGGCATCATCGCCGGCATGAACCGCTCTGCATCCATTGTGCTGGCCGGCGCCCTGGCGCTGGCCGCCCCGCTCGCCGCCCAGGCGGCCAGCTCCGCCTCGTCGCTGGCCTCCGAGAGCCTCACCGCCTCCAGCGGCAGCATCTCCGATTCGCTGGAAGGCTCCAGCGAGAGCTCCAGCCGCCCTGTGCGGCGGGCCGAAGGCGACTACCGCGTGACCCGTGTGGCCGCCGCCGCCGACCGGGCTGGTTACGCCCGTCTCACGCTGGCGCCCGCCGCCGGTCAGCACGAAGGCTTCGTGCTGGTGTTGCCCGCCGCCACGGCCGACGCAGCCGGGCTGGCCGCCGGCCAGGTGGTGCGCGCGCAGCCGCAGCCCTACGGCATTCGCTTCGCCCGCGCCGACCGCACCGAGCCCTTCTTCCTGGCGCTGGACGACGCGTGGCAGCGCGAGCTGGCCGCCCACCCCGTGACGCTCTGAGCCTGCGCATGGTGGCGACATCGCGTCGCCTGCCGCGGCGCTTGTGGGCGGCCCGACTGGCGAGCGCGCTGCTCGTCATCGCGGCCGGCGGCGCACAGGCCGGCACGCTGCGCTACTGCGACCGCGGCTCGCCCATGTCCGCGGCCGAGCAGGACCAGGCGCTGCACGTGGCGGCCCGGGTCAAGCAGGTGCTGGACGCGAGCGGCGAGCCGGTCGCCCTGGTCTCGCGCTCGGGCCTGAACCTGGCCTGGCTGGGGCTGCGCTTCTCGCACGCCGGCCTGGCCTTGCGCGACAGCCCGCGCGGCCCGTGGGCCGTGCGCCAGCTCTACTTCGACTGCGACGCGGCCGTGCCACGCGTGTTCGACCAGGGCATGGCCGGCTTCGTGCTGGGCACCGACGACCCGCAGTCGCGGCATGTCTCGGTGGTGCTGCTGCCGCCAGACGCCACGGCCCCACTGGCCCGGCTCGCCGGGAGCGCGCCGGGAGCCCTGGCCGTGCTGGCCGCCGACTACAGCGCCAACGCCTACGCCTGGGGCACGCGCTACCAGAACTGCAACCAGTGGGTGGCCGAGCTGCTGGGCCTGGCCTGGGGCGGGATGCCGCTGCCCGCACTGCCCGCCGCACCCGACGAGGCACCCCTGCTGCGCCAGCAGGCGCAGGGCTGGCTGCGGCAGGCGGGCTACGCGCCCATGGTGTTCGATGTCTTTCCGCCGCTGCGGCTGGCGGCGGCCGCCGTGCCCTGGCTCCACGAAGACGACCACCCCACCGACGACCGGGCCCGCAGCCTCTACCGCGTGAGCATGCCCGACGCCCTGGAGGCCTTCGTGCGCCGTCGCTGGCCCGAGGCCACCCGCGTGGAGGTGTGCCACGCCGCAGGGCGCCTGGTGGTGCGGCGCGGCTGGGCGCCCATCGGCGATGGCTGCGTGCCCGCGCCTGGCGACGAGGTGACCCTGTTGGACGGCGGCGCCGCACCAGCCACGCTGCGCGAGGAGCCCGCACATGGCACATGAAGCACTTCACACCTTGCGCATGCCGCCCTGGGCCGCGGGGCTGCTGGCGGGTGGGCTGATGTTGGCCGCGTCTGCGTGGGCCGCCCCTCGCGCCGCGCAGCCGGCCCCGTCCACCGCTGGCGCCTCGGCGCCTGCCGGGGCCCTGCTGCAGGCGGACGGCGCCTTCGTGCGCCAGCCATCGGCGCGGCTGGTGTGGGCGCGCTGCGTGGAAGGCATGCGCTGGGACGGCCGCCAGTGCACTGGCGCGGCGCGCCGGGTGGACCTGGCGGGCGCCCAGCAGTTGGCCGCCGAGCGCCGGCGCACGGAGGGCGGCGACTGGCGGCTGCCGCGCGTGCCCGAGCTGCAGCGCCTGGCCAGCTTCGCGCGGCGCCAGCCGGCGCAGGCTCGCGTGCTGTTCCCGGCGGCGCCGGGCGAGCCGCTGTGGACGGCGACCGCCCGCGTCGACACGCGCTCGGTGAACCCCTACAACTACGGCAACATCGCCGCCGGCCGCAGCGCCGAGAGCAGCGCACAGGACGCGGCGCTGTTCGGCTGGGCGGTGGATGCCTTCACCGGCGACGCCAACGGCGAGGTGCCGCGCGCCACGCACCTGCCGGTGCGGCTGGTGCGCAGCGGCGGCTGACGCTGTACCAACGAGTCAGTGGAGCGTACGATCGATCGCCAGCCTGCACAGGAGCCGTGCGATGAACCGTTCGATGCGCCGAGTCGGGGTCTGTGTGTTCATGTCGATGGCGGCCGCCTGGCCGGCCGCACAGGCGGCCAAGGTGGCGCCGCCGAATGACCTGGGCACGCTGAACGACGGGTACTACGCGTCCGCACGTGCAGTGAACCGCGCCGGGCGGGTCGTGGGCAATGCGCTGGACGGCCAGTCGCTGAGCACGCGGCAGGTCCTCTGGCGCGACGGGCTGGTGGTGGCCTGGTCCGACTGCTGCCTCTCGGGGCTCGGAGTGCCCAAGGCGCTCAACCGGGCAGGCGAGGCGGTGGGCTACAACGAAGGCGGTTTCGACACCTACCCAGTCCACTGGGCGGCGAACGGCGCCTGGCGCCAGCTGCCGGCCCTGCCGGGCGGCGATGGCCGCGGCATGGCCAGCGACATCAACGACGCCGGCCTGGTCGCCGGCCACACGCGAGGACCGGAAGGGGGCGGGTTCAGCCGCCACGCCGTGCTGTGGCAGGCCGGCGTGCTGGTGCGCGACATGGGTTTCCTCGGCGAGCCTGACCTCGGCCTGGTGAACCAGACCATGGCCCACGGCCTGAACCAGGCCGGCACCGTCGTGGGCAGCGGTCTCGTCGGCAGCGAGATGCACGCCTTCGTCTGGCGGGACGGCGTCTACGTCGACCTCGGCCCCGGCCAGGCACTGGACATCACCGACGACGAACAGGTCATCCTCGGCACGGCACCCGGGCTGGTGCCGGTGATCTGGCGGGATGGCGCGCGCAGCTACCTGCCGGCTCTGGGCGGCGGCCCCGTCGCCTACGGCCACACCGTGGCGGCGATGAACAACAAGGGCGAGGTCGTCGGGCACGCGCCTGCCACGAAGCCGCCCTACCTCGACACTGCCGTGCTGTGGCGCGGCGGCCGGGCGATCAACCTCGGGCGCTACCCCGGGGGGACAATCAGCCGGGCATTCGGCATCAACGACAAGGGTGTCGTGGTGGGTGAGGGCAACCTGGCACCCAACGGCCCCATGCACGCCCTGCGCTGGACGCTAAAAGCGGGACATGTCCGCGTCGACCGGGCCGACTGACCGGCCCGGCCGACCCCGCCCGTCGCGGCCGGCCGTTCAATCGTCGGCGTGGCTGTGGCTGGCCGCCTCCACCGGCATGCCGACCCCAGCCGCCCCCTCGAAGAAGTAGGGCCGGCGCGTGCGCTGGCGAGGCCACAGCTCGTTCATCGTGACCGCGTCGTAGAGCCGCCCGCCCAGCATCACCTGGCGCACGCGGTCACTCGCGCGGATGTCGGCCAGCACGTCGCCCTCGATCACCACCAGGTCGGCCAGCTTGCCGGGCTCCAGCGAGCCCAGGTCGCGGTCCAGTCCGAGGTAGTGGGCCGGGTTGAGCGTGGCCGCACGCAGGGCCTCCAGCGGCGTCATGCCGCCCAGCGCCAGCATCCACATCTCCCAATGAGCCCCCAGGCCCTCGCGCTGGCCATGGGCGCCGATGTTCACCTTCACGCCCAGGCGCTGCAGGGCGGTGGCGGTGCGGGCCACGCGCAGCACGTTGAAGTCTTCCTCCGGCGCGGTGGGCCGGCGCACGGCGCGTGATTCGAGCACGCTGCGCGGCACGTGGCGGGTGAGCAGCGGGTGGGTCCACACGTCGGTGCGCGCGTACCAGTAGTGCTCGCCGTCCAGGCCACCGTAGGCCACGTTCAGCGTGGGCGTGTAGCCCACGGCGGTCTGCGGCCAGAGCTGCTTGACGTCGTCGTAGACCTCGGCGATGGGCAGGGCGTGCTCGATGCCGGTGTGGCCGTCCACCACCATGCCCATGTTGAGCTGGAACATCGAGCCGCCCTCGGGCACCACCATCATGCCGGTGCGGCGAGCGGCCTCGAGGATCTGCTGGCGCTGTTCGCGCCGGGGCAGCTGGTAGCTCTTGACGCTGATGGCGCCTTCGGCGCGCTGGCGACGCAGGTGGCCCAACGCATCGTCGAGGCTGTTCACTTCGGCTGTGATGCCGGCCTTGGCGCCGTAGAGCACCGAGCCGGTGGAGAAGATGCGCGGCGCCACCACCCGGCCGGCCCGCTGCAGCTCGGCCTGGGTGAAGACTTCGCTGTTGCGGTTGGAGGGGTCGTGCACGGTGGTCACGCCGAAGGCGAGCGAGGCCAGGTTCACCCAGCTCTGCTGCGGCACGATCTCGCTGTCGCCCATGGGGCCGTGCCAGTGCGCATCGATGAAGCCGGGGACGATGGTGGTGCCGCGCGCGTCGACCACGCGGGTGCCGGCCGGCACGGGCACCTGCCCCGCGGGCCCCACGGCGCGGATGCGGTCGCCCTCGATGAGCAGCACGCCGTGGTCGATGACCTCGTCGCCGCGCATGGTGACGAGCCGCGCCCCGGTGAGCGCCACGCGGCCGATGGGCTTGTCCGCCGCCTGCGCGAAGCCGATGGTCTGGGCGGTGGCCGGGGGTGCGCCGGCCGGGGCACCCGGCGGTGCGTGCACGGGCGCGGTGAACAGCGTGTCGCCCAGCGCGAAATGCAGCCGCTGGCTGTCGCCGCTCCAGTGCAGCGAGTGGCCGGCATCCGCGTCCAGCCGGCGCACCGGCATGGCGTCCATGCGGGGGCCCACCGCCAGCGGCTTGCCGCTGCGCGGCAGGGGCGCCACGTAGGCATGGAAGCGCTCCACGAAGCCCAGCCAGCGGCCGTCCGGTGACACGGCGTACTCGCTCACGTGCTCGCCGCGCGCCACCTCGGTCTCGCGGCGGTCGGCCAGGTCGATGCGCACCAGCTTGCGCTGCGCGTCGACCTCGTTGTCCAGTGTGCTGCGCGTGACATAGACCTCGTCGCTGCGCTCGCCGAACTGCGGCGCGCTGCCATCGGGCGTGAGGCGCCATGGCGCGCTGCGGCCGTCCGCAGGCAGCATCCACACGCCAGGGTCCATCCCATGCCACGGCGAGGTGAGCGTGCCCCCACGCACCTTCTCCACCACCACCGTGCGGCCGTCCGGCGAGAAGCGCGGCGCGAGGTACTTGCCCGGGGTGGGCGTGAGCACGGTCTCGCGGCCGCTGGCCAGGTCGCGCTTGACGACGCGGCCGAGCTGCTCGTCGGTCCAGGCCACGAACACCACCTCGCGGCCGTCGCGCGACAGGCTGGGGAAGAACTCGAAGCGGCCGTCTTCACGCGTGAGCCGGCGGGGCGTGCCCTCGGGCAGCGGGCGCAGCCACAGTGAGCCGAGCGCCGAGTACACCACCTGCCGCCCGTCCGGCGCCACCTGCACCGAGCGCAGCTGGCGCACCGGGAAGTGCGCCGGAGCCACTTCTTGCGCCACGCGCAGGGCGGGGCGCAGCTCGCGGGTGTCCTGCACGTGGAAGGGAATCTCGCGCGCCGCCTGCGCGGCATCGCGGGCGAACGGGTCGACCCGCCACAGCCTGCCGCCCGCCCACAGCACCAGCTGGCGGGCATCGGGCGTCCAGGCGAACGCCGGGTACACCCCGTACACCGACCACGATTCCTGCAGGTCGCGCTCCAGATGCGGCCAGGCGGCGCGCTCTTCGCCGGTGGCGAGGTTCTTGACGAACAGGGTGCTCTGGTTGCGCACCCGGCGCACGAAGGCCAGCCACTGGCCGTCGGGCGAGGGCGTCGGCCGCACCGCGCCGCCGGGGCCCTGCACGAGGGCCTCGGTGGTGCCGTCGTCCAGGTTCTGCCGGAAGATGGTGAAGATGCCCTGGTGCGCGTCCTTGTTGTATTCGAAGGTGCGCCCAGGCGTCGTGTCGCGCGAGTAGTACAGCCAGCGCCCGTCGGGCGAGAAGGCCGGCTCGCCCAGGTCCTTCTGCCAGTTGGGCTTCTCGTTGAGCGCCAGGCCCTTGGCGCCACCTTCGCGCGGGTAGAGCCAGATCTCACCGGAGCCGGCCGAGCGGGTGCCGGTGTAGTGCTTGCGCGCGGCGATGTAGCGCCCGCTCGGGTGCCACACCGGGTTGTTCAGCAGGCGGAAATCCTCGGTGGTGACAGCGCGCGCGTCGCTGCCGTCCGCGGCCATCACCCAGACGTTGTCGCCCCCGCCCGCGTCGCTGACGAACGCGATCTGGCGGCCGTCGGGCGAGAACCGGGCCTGGTGTTCCCAGGCGATGGAGTGGGTGAGCGGCGTGGCGCGGCCGCCTTCGATGGGCAGCAGGTACAGGTCGCCCAGGAGGTCGAACACCACCTGCTTGCCGTCGGGGCTCACGTCCACGCTCATCCAGGTTCCGGTGCGGGTGTCGATGTGCGCGGTACGCGCCTCGCCGGGCGGCTGGTTCACGTTCCAGGGAGCGGGCTTGGGCGCTTCGCTGACCTGGGCGGTGGCGCTGGAGGCGGCGAGGAGGGCCAGCAGACAGGCGAGGGTGTCGCGGTTCGGGAACGGCATGGGTCGCGTGGCCTTGTGGGCGAAGGGGCGAGGATAAGGGCCGGAGCGCGGCCGCGGGGCATGGGGGCAGGCGCCGGGGCTCAAACGTCCGCGTCCTCGGCCTGGCGGCCGAGGATGCCCTGCGATGCTGGGCGCTCCCATTCGCCCCGGCGCCTGCCCCCATGCCCCGCTCGTTCACCCGGGTCGCGGTGCGAGCAGTCGCACAGGCACGCAGTTCGCCAAGCGGCAGGGGGTACCCGGCGGTGGCGATTTGTGCAGCGCCGAGGAGCGCAGGGCGGAAGGCGGCGCGCGCCAGCGCGCATCGTCAACTGAATCCCGGCGACTGTCCGAGCGCAGTGAGCGCAGCGAACGCAGCGAGTTGAGCAGCGCGCCTTCCGGCCGAGCACCGCAGGGCAGTCGGCGCGCAGCGCCGACCGCGGAACCATGAGCCGCCGCCGGGTGCCCCCTGCCGCGACGCACCCACCGTGCACCGTCGGTCTCGGGGACCTCGCCTGGCAGGCCGCCCTCAGGGTTTCACCTAGCCACCCGTCTGTCACCGCAGAGACACTGAGGGCACTCCCGGTCTTCCTAGAATCGAACGACCGTTCTAATTTCCGCCATCCCGCACAGAGCACGAGGACACGCACATGAGCGCCAGCTACGAGATTCACGGCCCGGTGGCCGTCATCACGCTGAACAACCCCCCCGTCAACGGTCTGGGGCATGCCACGCGCAGCGCCGTGGCCGAGGGGCTGGAGAAGGCGCAGGCCGACGACAGCGTCCGGGCCATCGTCATCACGGGCGCCGGCAAGGCGTTCTCGGGCGGCGCCGACATCAAGGAGTTCGGCTCGCCCAAGGCCCTGGCCGAGCCCAACCTGCTGTCGCTCATCCGACTGGTGGAGCTGTGCAGCAAGCCGGTGGTGGCGGCCGTGCACAGCGTGTGCATGGGCGGCGGCCTGGAGCTGGCGCTGGGCTGCCACTACCGCGTGGCCGCGCCGGGCGCCAACGTGGCGCTGCCGGAGGTGAAGATCGGCCTCATCCCGGGGGCGGGCGGCACGCAGCGCCTGCCGCGTGTGCTGGGCCTGGAGACCGCGCTCAACATGATCGTCAGCGGCGAGCCGGTCAAGAGCGAGCTGCTCGCGTCGCTGCCGGGCCAGAAGCTGTTCGACAAGCTCATCGACGGTGACCTGCTGGCTGGCGCGATCGCCTTCGCCACCGAGGTGGCCGACAAGCGCCCGCTGCCGCTGGTGCGCCACCTGAAGGTGACGCATCCGAACCCCGATGCCTACGTCCAGTTCGCGCGCAACACCGTGAAGGCGATGTCCAAGCACTTCCCCGCGCCCGCCAAGTGCGTGGACGCCGTGCAGGCCTCGATGACGAAGAAGTTCGACGAGGGCATGGTGTTCGAACGCGAGATCTTCACCGCGCTGATGTTCACCCCCGAATGCAAGGCCCTGCGCCACGCCTTCTTCGCCGAGCGCGCCGCGAGCAAGATCCCCGACGTGCCGGAGGACACGCCGCTGCGTGAGGTGAAGAAGATCGCCATCATCGGCGCTGGCACCATGGGCGGCGGCATCGCCATGAACTTCCTCACCGCCGGCATCCCGGTGGTGATGCTCGAGATGAAGCCGGAGGCATTGGAGCGCGGTGTCGCCACCATCCGCAAGAACTACGAGGCCCAGGTCAAGAAGGGCAAGCTCAAGCCCGAGAAGTTCGAGGCCAACATGGCCCTGCTCAGCACCACGCTCGATTACGCCGCCATCGGCGACGCCGACATGGTGATCGAGGCCGTGTTCGAGGACATGGAGGTGAAGAAGGCGGTGTTCGAGAAGCTCGACGCCGTGATGAAGCCCGGCGCCATCCTGGCCACCAACACGTCGACGCTGGACGTGAACAGGATCGCCGCGTTCACCAAGCGACCGCAGGACGTCATCGGCACGCACTTCTTCAGCCCCGCCAACGTGATGA
>JACRBA010000125.1 GCA_016213265.1 Burkholderiales bacterium
CCGAAGGCCTCGGCCCGGTGCAGCTGGTCGGCGTCGTTGGCGTCGAAGAGGATCAGCGGGTGCAGGTTGCCGTCGCCGGCGTGGAACACGTTGCAGCAGCGCAGGCCGTACTTCACCTCCATCTCGGCGATGGCCACCAGGATGTCGGCCAGGCGCTTGCGCGGGATGGTCGAGTCCATGCACATGTAGTCGGGGCTGATGCGGCCTGACGCCGGGAAGGCGTTCTTGCGGCCGCTCCAGAACCGCAGACGCTGCGCCTCGTCGGCGCTGACCTCCATGCGCGTGGCGCCGCAGCCGGCCAGCACGGTCATCATGCGGTCGATCTCCTCGGCCACTTCCTCCGGCGTGCCGTCGCTCTCGCACAGCAGGATGGCGGCCGCCGACAGGTCATAGCCGGCGTGGACGAAATCTTCCACCGCCGCCGTCATGGGCTTGTCCATCATCTCCAGCCCGGCGGGGATGATGCCGGCGGCGATGATGGCGGCCACGGCGTCGCCCGCGCGGCGGATGTCGTCGAAGCTGGCCATGATGCAGCGCGCCACCTGCGGCTTGGGCGTGAGCTTGACCGTCACCTCGGTGACCACCGCGAGCATGCCCTCGCTGCCCACCACCAGCGGCAGCAGGTCCAGGCCCGGCGCGTCGGGCGCGTCGCTGCCGAAGCTGACCGGTTCACCCTCCACCGTGAAGCCGCGCAGCTTCAGCACGTTGTGCAGCGTCAGGCCGTACTTCAGGCAGTGCACGCCGCCGGAGTTCTCGGCCACGTTGCCGCCGATGGTGCAGGCGATCTGGCTGGACGGGTCGGGCGCGTAGTACAGGCCGTGCGCCGCCGCGGCCTCGCTGATGGCGAGGTTGCGCACGCCGCACTGCACCACCGCCGTGCGGCTGAAGGCGTCGAGCTGCAGGATGCGGTTGAAGCGCGCCAGGCCCAGAGTGACACCTTGGGCATGCGGCGTGGCGCCCCCGGACAGCCCGGTGCCGGCGCCGCGAGCGACCACCGGCACGCCCAGCGCATGGCAGGCGCGCAGCACGCCGGCCACCTGCTGTTCGGTCTCGGGCAGCGCTACGGCCAGCGGGCGCTGGCGGTAGGCGGTGAGGCCGTCGCATTCGTACGGCGTGGTGTCCTCGGGCTGCCACAGCACCGCGTGTGCAGGCAGCACGGCGCGCAAGGCAGCCACGACATCGGCCTGGCGCACCGGCCGGGACACGGCGGACGCAGGGGCCGGGGGGGCGGCAAGGGTCTCGGACATGGCCCGCCCACTGTACTGCCGGGGCCTGAACCCGGCCTGAACCCGCCCCTGGCGGCGTGGGGGTGCCTCAGCCGCGCGGGCGGGCCGTCGACCGGCGCGGGGCCTTGGCGGCCGGCTTGGCCGGGGAGCGTGCGCCCGTGGCAGCCCGCGCCGCGCCCTTGGCGCCCTCGGCCGCCGTGGCGGCCACCTTGCCCGCCATCTTGACGGGCTGGGTGCCCAGCTCCACCGCCTTCTTCAGCGTCTCGCCGGCCGCGTCGAAGCTTTGCTTGACCATGCTGCCGGCCAGGTTGCGGGCCGCGTCGGTGGCGCTGTCCTTCATGGCGGTGGCGGCCAGGGTGGTGAACTGCTTGGTGAGCGCACCCCACCACTGCATCGGGTCCACCGCGCCCGCCGGCGGCTGGGCCGGCGCGTCGGCCGGCTTCCTGCGGCTGCGTGCGGCCGCGGGGGGCGGCGCCTCGGAGGGCGTCGGGGCGGGCGCGGCGGCGGCCGGCATGGCCGGCACGGGCATCTCCGGCATGGGGATCTTCATCGCATCGCGCAGCTCACCCATCTGCACGTTCATGGTCTTGAGCGTGGACAGGGTCATGCGCTGCACCTCCAGCGCCTGGATGGTGGCGCCCAGCATGCGCGCGTTCTGCTCGAGCCAGAACTGCACGGTGCGCAGCTCCTCGATGCGCTTCTCCAGCTCTTCGGGGTTGAGCGTGGGCGCGATCCACTGGCCCATGTTGGGCAGGGCGGCACCCGCGTTCTTCACCAGGCCCTGCAGAAAGTCGAACCCCGGGACCATCTTCGCAAAACCCGCTGCATCCGCCATCGTGTTCCTCTGCCGTTGCCGTGGACCGGGCCATGGTAGCCCGGCCGCCCCGACACGGCCATGGGGGTTCAACGGGCGCCCAGGCGCTCCACCTCGAAGCCGCGCGCCGCCAGCAGCGCGGGCAGCCCCTGCGGCCCGACCATGTGCAGCGCACCCACGGCCACGAACAGCGATTCGCCTGCCGCATGGCGGCGCTCGACCTCGGCCGCGAGCGTCTGGTTGCGGTCGTCGAGCATGCGCTGCATCGCCGCCCGGTCGTCCGGCGTCTCCAGGCACTCGCACCACTCGGGAAACCGCGACATCTCCGCCCAGTCGCCGTGCGCCCAGGCCGACACCATGCGGTGCAGCATCGGGCCGGTGCGGCCGGATTCCAGATCGGCCACCGTGCGCTCCACGAACGCGGCCGTCGCCTGCGGCGTGGGCTGCAGCAGCACATCGAGCTGGGATTCGGGCGTCTCCAGCGACAGCACCGGCTTGCCCGTGCGGCGGGCATGCAGGGCCAGGTGCAGGTCGACACCGAAGGCCGGCTCATAGCCCAACTGGCGGCCGAACAGCAGGCCGATCGTCACGGCCTGCATCTCGGGGCGCAGCTGCGCCAGCTCCGGCCCCGCGCACACGGCGCGCGCCTGGGTCTGCAGGCGGCGCTGCAAGGGCTCGGGCAGGGGCACGGCGGCCGGGGGTGCGGACACGCTGCGCACCATGCGCTCGCCCATCGCGGGGTCGGTGAGGTCGATCTCCAGCGCCAGCGCATCGGCACGCGCCAGTGCCTCCCGCACCCGCGGGCCGGGCGCCCAGGTGTCGCGCCGGCCCACGTGCACGGTGCCGTAGAGCCAGGCGCTGCGCCCGTCGCGCCGCACGTGCCACAGAAAGCCGCGGTCCGGCGCCGCCTGGGCCTGGGCCAGCTCGGCGGCCGAGAGCGGTGCCGGCGGCGGTGGGCACACGGGCGCCTCGGCCCGCGCCGCGCCCACCCCGGCGGCGGCCAGCAGCGCGCCGGTCAGCAGGCGGCGCACGGCCCGCCACGGGGCGGCGGAGGCGCTCACGGCGCCACCTCGGCGACCGCCACGGTGGCATCGATGGCCCCCCACAGCACGGCCCGGTCCGCGCCCCGGGCCTGCACACGCACGCGGTCGCCCGGCTGCAGGGCCGCCGCCAGCGCCTCGTCGTCGGGCGCCTCGGACGGGCCAGCCGGGCCGCAGAAGACCACCGTGCCCGCCGCCAGTGCTCGGGTGCGCGCCGCCTGGGCGAGCAGTTGCCCCCCATGGAAGGGGCCGTCCTGCAGGGCCACCGGGCTCAGCGCGCGCCCGGCGCGTTCCACCGCGAGCGGCAGATGCACCCGCCCACCCTGCCAGGCCGGGCCCAGCTCATCGGGCGTGATGGCCACGGGGCTGCAGTGGGTGCCCAGGCGGGCCAGCACGGCCCCGGCCGCGCCGCCCCAGGCGGCGGCCTCCGCGGCCTCGGCCCGCTCCAGGGCACGCAGCACCCAGTCGGCGGCCAGCATCAGCAGGCGCACCGATTCCAGCGCACGTGCGGGCGGCGAGCCGGCCGGCAGGTCGCCGGTGACGACGGCCAGCCCGGTTTCCACGTCGAGCTCACCCGCCGGGTGCGCCAGCACCAGCTCGTCGGCCGCCCCCCACAGCGGCTCACCGCCGCCCGCGCGCAGCAGCGGGGCACCGATGGCCGCTTCGGGCAGCGGCTGGCCCTGCGCGTGCAGCCGGCGCGCCACCGCGGCCGGGCAGGCCAGCGCCGTCAGCCGGCCCGCCGGCCGCGGCAGCGGCGCCAGGCACATGGCCGGGTCAAAGGGGAAGGCATGGCGCGCCTTGCCGTGCTGGAGCGCGGTGGACAGGTCCTCCAGCTGCGGAGAGAGGAAATTCCAGTCGTCCAGCACCTGCTGCATGCGCGTGGCGATGCCGGTGGCGTAGTGTGCGGTGGACAGGTCGCGCGACACGACCACGAGCTGGCCGTCGCGTGAACCGTCGCGGTAGGTGGCGAGTTTCATGCAGTAAGGCGCTGCCGGTGACGTCGGGCAGGCCGTGAGGAGATGGCACCATTGTCCGATGGCTCGGCCGAATCCCGCCCCTGCTGGCACCTCGATCGCGTGGCACGCCCGCGCCGCGTCGCGCCGCGGGCGCCTGGCCGGGGTCGTGGTGGCGGTGCTGGCTGCGCATGCCTGGCTGGTGGCGCCGCGCGGCCAGCACAGCGGCCTGCCGCCGGTGCGCTCCCCCGTCGTGCAGGTGCTCGGCCTGGCCGTGGAGCCGCCGCCGGCACCGCCCGCCGAACCCGCCCCGCCGCCCGCCGTGGCCCCTGCCCCGGCGGATGCCACGGCGGCGGCCACCATGCCGCCCCCGCCCGACGAGCCGCCGGCCCCCAGCCAGCCCACGCCCGAGCCATCGCCCAGCGGCCCCGCGGCACCCGAGGGCCCGGTGGATCCTTTCGCCGGCCCGCCGCCACCCGACGCGGTGTCCGGCCTGGAGCCGGTCGAGGACGGCGCCTCACCGCCGCCCCTGCCCGCGCCGCAGAGTGTGGTGGCCGCCGCGGCGGCCCAGGGGGGCCGCCCGCCGCTCTACACCACGCAGCTGCCCACCGAGCCGCTGCGGGTGGACTACCGGCTCGAACGCGGCGACGACGGCGGGCGTGCCATGCTGGCCTTCGAGCCGCTGGAGGGCGGGCGCTACCGCGCGCGCTTCCTGTCCATCCTGCGCCCGGCCGACGGCAGCACGGAGCGGCCGCTGCACGATTGGGAGTCGCATGGGGCATTCGACGCCGGCGGCTTTGCGCCCGAGCGCCTGGTGGAGCGTGTGCGCAGCCGTGGCACGAAGGCCATCAACTTCCAGCGCGACAAGGGGCTGATCACCTTCTCCAGCTCGCCGCGCGCCCTCGCCCTGTTCGCCGGCGCCCAGGACCGGGTGACCCTGATGCTGCAGCTCATGGCCATCGCGCAGGGCCAGCCCGAACCGCTGGCGCCCGGCCAATCGGTGCGGGTGCAGGTGGCGGGCGTGCGCGGCCTGGCCACGGAGTGGGTGTTCACGGTGCAAGGTCGCCCGGTGATCCAGCCCGCCGGCCACCCCGTGCCCACCGTGCACCTCCTGCGCGAGCCCGAGGTGCCCTACGACCAGCGGGTGGAACTGTGGCTGGCCACCGATGCGGGGCACCTGCCCGTGGGCATCCGCTTGACCACCGTCCCCGGCAGCTCGTCGGAGGCGTACTGGCTGTACGGCCGCCTGCCCCAGCGGACCCCCGGCAGCCGGTAGCCGGTAGCCGGTAGCTGGTCGCCGATCGCCGACCTCGGCCGCTTGAAACCGGCCAGGCACGCCCCATCTGCGAGGCATCGGGGCCACCTGCCCCTCACCTTCTGCCCCCCACAGCCCATGAACCTGGTCTACAACTCCGACAGCTACGTCGTCGTGCAGATCTCGCTCGACGGCGAGGATGCCGCCCCGGTGGCCGCGGGCGCCAGCGCCGAGTCGGTCGAGCCGCGCGGCGGCTACGAGATCGTCGACAAGTTCGGCCGCCGGGGCATCTACCTGGCCGGCCCGCTGGCCGAGCAATTCCGCGAAGGCGTGCAGGCGCTGGCCCGCGACCGCGAGCCCAGTGTCGAGGAGATCGACGCCTACATCGCCGGCTACACCGCGCTGGCACAGCAGCCGCTGGGCCTGCATTGACCCGCGGCTGAACGGCGCGTCCCCACGAAAGTGGCATGGCGCGGCGACGCCGGCCGGCGAATAATCCGCCGGCCCCCGCCGTCCCCGCATGCCGTCCGCCATCGCCACTCCCCTGCCCGCCTTCAGCGAGCCCGCCCTGCACGGCCCCACGCTCGCCCTGGCGGCGGTGGTGGCGGCATTGCTGTTCGGCCTGGTCGGCCACGGGCTGCGCAAGCTGCGCTCCACCGACACGCTCACCGCCCTGGGCTGGTGGGCCGCCGGCGCCGTGGCCGGGGGTGCCGGCCTGTGGGCCGTGCATGTGGCCGGCCTGACCAGCCTGCGGCTGCCCTGGGAGCTGCAGGCGCGCACCTGGCCGCTGGCCGCCAGCGCCCTGGTGGCGGCCAGTGGTCTGGCCGCGGTATTGGCCACTGCGCGCCTGCCGTGGGCCGACACGCCGCGCCTGGTGGTGCAGGGCCTGGGCATCGGCGTGCTCTGGGCCCTGGTGCAGCGCCTGGTCCTGGTGAGCCTGGCCGACCCCCCCATCGACAGCCGGCTGGGCGCGCTGTGGTCGCTGTGGCCGGTGGGCCTGATGGCCGCTGCCTCCGTGGGGGCGCTGCTCTACCTGTTCGCGCCCCGCTGGGCCGACCACGGCCGCTTCGGTCATCGCCTGGCGGCGGCGGCCGTCGCCTGCGGCCTGGCATCCGGCGTGGCGCAGGCGGCCACGCTGGGCTCACTGGGCTTCGTGGAGATCGCGCAGCCGGCCTCGCTGGCCCGCCTCGGGCCGCAGGCCCTGCCCTGGGTGGGCGCGGCGGCCGGCCTGGCGCTCATGCTCGGGCTGTTCGGCGTGCTCATCGACTCGCGCGCCGCGCACCGGCACCGCGCGCTCACCGACTCGCTCAACGAAGCCAACCGGCGCCTGCGCCAGCAGGCCCTGACCGACCCGCTGACACGCCTGCCCAACCGCCTGCTGTTCGAGGAGAAGCTGGGTGAGGCGCTCGACCTCGTGGACGACCCCTCCGGGCCGGCCGGGCGCCACCTCGCCGTGATGTTCGTCGACCTGGACGGCTTCAAGCCGGTGAACGATTCCTTCGGTCACCATGCCGGCGACGCCGTGCTGCGCGAGGTGGGCCTGCGCCTGCAGGGCCTCACGCGCCAGGGCGACGTGGTGGCCCGGGTCGGCGGCGACGAGTTCGTGCTGCTGGCCGAGCAGCCCGGCGGCGCGGTGGGCGCCGGCGTGCTGGCCCAGCGTGTGATCGCTGCCCTGGCGCAGCCCTGCCACCTGCCCGACGGCAGCGAGGTGCGGCTGTCGGGCTCGGTGGGCATCGTGCTGTACCCGCAGCACGGCCCGGCGCCCAAGCTGCTGGCGCGCGCCGACGCCGCCATGTACGCGGCCAAACGCGCGGGCGGGGCGGGCTTCGCGGTGTTCGAGCCCGGCATGGAGCACGACAGCCGCACGCAGCTCGAGCTGCTGCACGAGCTGCGCGGTGCCATCGAGCGCAACGAGCTGGCCCTTTACTACCAGCCCAAGGTCGACGGCCGCTCCGGCCAGATCACCGGGGTAGAGGCCCTGGTGCGCTGGGAACACCCCACGCGTGGGGTCGTGCCGCCCAGCGTGTTCGTGCCGGTGGCCGAACGCTTCGGCCTCATCGCGCCGCTGGGGCAGTGGGTGCTCGACACCGCCTGCGAGCAGGTGGCGCGCTGGCAGGCGCTGGGCCTGCACATGCGCGTGTCGATCAACATGTCTGCCCACCAGCTGCGCCAGGAGCACCTGCTGCAGCGCATCCGCCGGTCGCTGCAGCAGCACCGGGTGGAGCCCTCGCTGGTGACCATCGAGATCATCGAGTCGGTGCTGCTCGACGACGAGGCGGTGGCCGCGTTCGCCAGCCTGGCGCAGCTGGGCGTGGGCCTGTCGATCGACGACTTCGGCATCGGCTACTGCAACTTCGCGCTGCTGCGCAAGCTGCCCGTCACCCAGCTGAAGGTGGACCGCAGCCTGTTCACCGACATCCAGCACAGCGCCGACGCGCTGGCGGTGGTGGACGCCATCGTCAAGATGGCCCACGCCCTGGGCCTGCGCGTGGTGGCCGAAGGCGTGGAGACCGAGGAGCAGCGCAAGATGCTGCTCACGCTGCGCTGCGACGAGCTGCAGGGCTACCTGTTCGCGCGCCCCATGACGGCCGAGCGGCTCACGCTCTGGGCCATGGGCGACGAAGGTGTGCACCGCGCCGACTTCCGGCCCTCGCTGTTCGCCACCGCGCCGGCGACGCTGCAGTAGCGCCGGCGGCGCCGGTGGTGCCCTCAGGCGTCGCTCGCCAACGCGGGCTCGGCCTGCGGATCGCCCCGCCGCTTGCCGGGCGACCGGCCCGGCTTGTGGTGGTGCGGCTTGTCCTTGGGCTGGGCCTTGCGGGCCGCCTTGGCTGCCCGCTCGGCGAGCTTCTCCGCCTTGCCGGTGCGGTCGGGCCGCACCACCACCTCGTCCGGGTCCGCGCTGGCGCCCGGGCCGGCGGCCGCGTCGTCCGCCGTGTCAGCGGGCTGCGCCTGGCTGGCCTTGGCAGCGATGCGCTCGGCCTTGCGCTGCAGGCGCTCGGCCCGGTCGGCGCGCATGGCGTGCCGCTCCTCCTTGCTGAGGTGCTCCTTGCCGGGCTTGCGCTCCTTGCGGGCGGCCGCCAGCGATGGCACGCTGCCGCCCAGCCCCGCGAACACCTCCGACACCACCGACGTGGGCGTCGCGTTGGTGAAGGTGTGCAGCAGCTCGCCCTTGCGCCCGCTCTCGCGCAGCTCGATGTGGCGCGCGTCATGGTCGTACAGCAGCGCGTAGCGCGTGCCATCGACCCGGAACCAGATGACGTTGCCGCCCGCGCCCTCCTTGGTGTTCACCTTCACCGGGTCGCCGGGGCGCTTGCGCCACAGGATGGCGCCCGACAGCGCGAGCAGCACCTCGTTGACCTCGCCCGCATGGTGGGCGGAGCGCTCGAACACGCCCAGCAGGTGCTCCTGCAGGTCGTCCACGGAGGTCAGGGAGATGGGCATGGGGGGGCTCCAAACGGCGGCCGGACGATGAATCGACCGATGTTGCGGGCCGCCCGGCGCCCGTGGCACCCCTAGGTCGTGGCGCGGCGGCGCTGGCGCACGGCCTCGGCGAGCTGGCGCAGCAGCGGCTCGGTGTCCGCCCAGCCCAGGCAGGCATCGGTGATGGACACGCCCGGTCGCAGCGGCTGGCCGGGCACCAGGTCCTGGCGGCCGTCCTGCAGGTGGCTCTCGATCATCACGCCGGTGATGCGGCGCTCGCCGCCGGCGATCTGCGCCGCCACGTCCGCCCCCACCTCGATCTGGCGGCGGTGCTGCTTGCTGGAGTTGGCGTGGGAGAAATCGATCATGACCTGCTCGCGCAGGCCAGCGCCACGCAGCACCGCGCAGGCCGCGTCCACATCGGTCGCGCCGTAGTTGGGCGCCTTGCCCCCGCGCAGGATGACGTGGCAGTCGTCGTTGCCGCGCGTCTCGAAGATGGCGGCCTGGCCCATCTTGGTCATGCCCATGAAGGCGTGCGAAGCGCGCGCGGCCACCACCGCGTCGGCCGCCACCTTCACGCCGCCATCGGTGCCGTTCTTGAAGCCCACCGGGCACGACAGGCCCGAGGCGAGCTGCCGGTGGCTCTGGCTTTCGGTGGTGCGGGCGCCGATGGCGCCCCAGGACACCAGGTCGGCGATGTACTGCGGCGACAGCAGGTCGAGGAACTCGGTGCCGGCCGGCAGGCCGAGCGCGGCCACCTCGAGCAGCAGCGCCCGCGCGCGGCGCAGGCCTTCGTTGATGCGGAAGCTGCCGTCCAGACGCGGGTCGTTGATGAAGCCCTTCCAGCCCACGGTGGTGCGCGGCTTCTCGAAATACACCCGCATCACCACCAGCAGCTCGGGTGCGAGCTCGGCCGCCAGCACACGCAGGCGCTGCGCGTACTCGATGGCTTGGTCGTGGTCGTGGATGGAACAGGGGCCGACGACGGCGATGAGCCGGTCGTCACGGCCGGCCAGCACGGCCGACATGTCGGCCCGGGCCTTCTCGACCAGCGCCTGCGCGGCCGCTGGCATGGGCATCTCGTCCTGCAGCAGGGCGGGCGAGATCAGGGGGCGCACGGCCCCGATGCGCACGTCGTCGACGCGGGTGGAATCCATCGTCGCCAGTGCATCGGCCGGCGGCAGCGTGGAGCGGCCGCCGACCTCGTGGTCGTGCTGCCAGTCGTCAGGGCGGTTCATGCCCTGGATTATCGACTGGCGTGCACGCCGCAGCGGCTTACTGCTTGACCGCCTCGACCTGGATGACCAGCTTCACCGCGTCGGGGAAGCCGTAGTTCAGGCCGTAGTTGACGCCGTACTGGCTGCGCACGATGGTGGCTTCGAAATCGCCACCGCAGACCTCGCGCTTGAGCATGGGGTTCTGGTAGCAGTTGAAGTTCACGGCCTTCAGCGTGACCGGGTTGGTCTTGCCGTTGAGCGTGAGCTGGCCGGCCACCTCGGTGACCTTGTCGCCGTTGAAGCTGAACTTGTCGCCCACGAAACGCGCCATCGGCTGGGCCTCGGTGTTGAGGATCTCGGCGCTCTTCAGGTGCTTGTCGAAGGCGGCGGTGCCGCTGTTGATGGAGGTGGTGTCGATGGTGATGTCCACCTTGCCGGTCTTGCCAGCGCGGTCGAGCGTGACCGTGCCTTCCTTCTTGTCGAAGCGGCCCCGGTTGGTGGACGTGCCGAAGTGCGAGATCTCGAAGGTGACGAAGGTGTGCGTCGGCTCGATGGCGTAGGTGGCGGCCTGGGCCTGGGCACCGGCGGCGGCCAGCGACAGGACGGCACCGGCGACGGCGGCGATCAGGGGGGTCTTCATGCGCAGGGCTCCTCGTTCAGGGATGCGGGGGTGGGGGAAGGAAAGGTTCGGGGGGCAGCGGCAGCGTGGCGCCCGGGCGTCACAGCGGCGCCATGCCGGTGAGCGCGAGCTTGAACTTCACGACGACGTCGTTGGCCACCATGGAGGTGTCGGCCCATTCGCCGTCGCCGATCTTGAAGTCCAGCCGCTTGATGGTGAAGCTGCCGGTGGCGGTGCTGGTGGCACCGGACTGCACCAGGGCCACGGGCACCACCACGTCGCGGGTGCTGCCCTTGATGGCGAGCTTGCCGGCCACCTCGTAGCGACCGGGCCCGGTGGCCTTGATCGCGGTGGACTGGAAGGTGGCTTGCGGGAACTTGGCCACGTGGAACCACGCCGGCTTGGGCACCTCGGCGTCGGTCTCGGGCGAGCCGAAGCCCGCGCTCGCGGTGTCGATGCTGAAGGCCACCTGGCCCGCGGCCGGCTGCTTGGGGTCGAAGCGGATCTGCGCCGTCCAGCGGCTGAACTTGCCGTCCACCGGCACGCCCATCTGGCGTGAGGTGAAGCTGATCTCGCTCTGGGCAGGCACCACCTGCTGCGCCGACGCCACGGCAGCGCCCAGTAGGCCGGCGGCCAGCACGAAGGATGAGATGAAGGGTCGGGTCATGGTGGGGTCACCTGGGTGGTTGGGGTAGGCCACGGCGGCTCAGCGGCCGGGCCGCATGCGGTCGAGCAGGCCGTCACGGTCGACAAAATGGTGCTTGAGCGCGGCGGCGATGTGCAGCCCGGCCAGGATGGCCATCAGCCAGGCCAGCAGCGCATGGCGCTCCTTCATAAGCTCGGCGAAGGGCTTGTCAGGCGAGACGAAGTCGGGCAGCGGCAGCACGCCGAACCACACCACGGGAAAGCCAGCCGCGGAGCTGTACGCCCAGCCCGCCAGCGGCACGAGGAAGAACAGCGCATACAGCGCCCAGTGCACGCCGTGGGCGGCGCGGTTCTGCCAGGCGGGCGCCGGCAGGTCGGCCGGCGGGCGGTGCGTGACGCGCCAGAGCAGGCGCAGCACGGACAGGGCGAGGATGGTCACGCCAGCCCACTTGTGCCAGTTGTAGAGCTTCAGGCGCGTGGGCGACATCGGCAGCTCGTGCATGTAGACACCGAGGGCGAAGGTGCCGATGAGCAGGGCCGCCAGCAGCCAGTGCAGCGCGATGGCCACGCCGCCGTAACGGGCGGACGAGGGGGTGGGCGTGGACGTGTTCATGGTGGAGGGCAGTGTCACCAGGGCCGCGGCACCGGCGGTTCAGTGGGCTTGAGGCGGCGCTTCAAGATGGCTGAATGGTCACGCCCGGCGGGCGGCCCACAGGTTGAGGGCGAGCCCCCCCATCACCAGCGCGGCGGCGCCCAGCTTCCAGGCCGGCAGCGGCTCGGCCAGCGCCACCGCCGAGGCGCCCATGCCGAACACGGGCACCAGCAGCGCCGCCGGCGTGACCGTGGCCGGGGCATGCCTGGCCAGCAGCCAGTTCCACGCGCCATAGCCGAACAGCGTGTTGCCCACGGCCTGCCAGGCCACCACGCCCCACGCCCCCAGGCTGGCATGGGCCACGGCCTGGCCCACCGCGGCCGGGCCGCCCTCCAGCCACAGGCTCAATGCCGTCAGGGGCAGCACCGCCCAGGCGCTGGACCACACCATGAAGCCCAGCGGGTCCACGCGGCCGGCCGCGCGGGCGACGCCGTTGGCCACCGCCCAGCACAGGGCCGCCGCCAGCACGAGCAGCAGGCCGAGCAGGGACAGGTCCGCCCCGCCAGCGTGGGCCTGCCAGCCGATCCACGCCATGCCGGCCAGGGCCAGCGCCATGGCGCCCCACTGCATCGGCTTCAGGCCCTGGCCCGCCAGCGCGATGGTGAAGAAGACCTGCGACTGCACGACCAGCGACGCGAGCCCCGGCGAGATGCTGGAGCGCATGGCCAGGAACAGCAGGCCGAACTGCCCCACCCCCAGCAGCACCCCGAAGGCCGCCAGGCGAGGCCACGGCACCGGAGGCCGGCGAATGAACGCCAGAAACGGCAGCGAGGACCCGGCGAACCGCAGCGCCGCCAGCAGAAAGGGCGGCAGCTCCGCCAGCCCCCACTTGATGACGACGAAGTTCGTGCCCCAGACCGCCACCACGGCCAGGGCCAGCGCGAGGTGCGAGGGCGGCATGGGCGCCAGTGTAGGCACGCCGGCCACGCTGCGCCCGGGCCGGGGCTTGCCCGCATGGTGCGCAGGCATCTGCCGCTGACAATGGGGGGTAGGGGGAACCACATGCCATCGTCAACCTTGCTGCGACCCATGGGCGAATCGGCCTTCGCCGACTTCCGTGACCGCTCCATCGATAGCTTCGCCCGCGAGAACGTGGCTGCCGGCCGCTGGGCACCCACCGAGGCGGCCGAGCGTTCTCGCCAGGCCTATGAGCGCCTGCTGCCCCAGGGGCTGCGCACGCCGGGCCACCATCTGTTCACGGTGCACGAGGCCCGCGGGGGCGCCGCCGTGGGCGCGGTGTGGCTCGCGCTCAGCGAGCACCCGGCCGGGCGCGCGGGCTACGTGTACGACCTGGTCATCGAGCCGGAATTCCGGCGCCAGGGCCATGGCCGCGGCGCGCTGGCGGCACTGGAGGCGATCGCCCGTTCATGGGGCGTGACGGAGCTGGGCCTGCACGTGTTCATGCACAACCGGGCGGCGCAGGGGCTGTACCGGGCCCTCGGGTTCGAGCCCACCGGGTTGCAGCTGCAAAAGCGGCTGGCCTGACGCGCCGCCGCGGCGCTGGCTGCCGCTCAGATGCTCGCCGGGTCCACGTCCACCGCCCAGCGCACGATGCCGCGGTGCTGCTGGCGCAGGGCGGGCATCTCCGCCGCCCACGGCGCCAGCAGGCGCTGCAGCACCGCGCGCGAGGCCGATTCCACCAGCATCTGGCGCCGCTCCTGGCCGGCCACCCGCGCCACATGCGGCGGCACCGGCGCGTACAGCGTGAGGCTGTCGGCCACGCCCATGGCCTCTGCCAGCGCGCGCGCCCGCTCGCGTGCCGCGCGCAGGAAGGCTTCCGCCACCGCGGCATCGCGTGCCTCGGCGCGCAGCAGCGCCAGGTGGGCGAACGGCGGCAGCCCCGCCATCTCGCGCTCGCGCAGCTGGCTGTCGGCGAAGCGGGCGTAGTCGTGCGCCCGCAGGGCGGTGAACAGGGCGTGCTCGGGGTTTGCGGTCTGGATCCACATCTCGGCATGGCGCGCCACACCGGCGTCACGCCCGGCCCGGCCAGCCGCCTGCATGAGCGTGGCGAACAGGCGCTCCGGCGCGCGGAAATCCGCCGTGAACAGGGCCCCGTCCGGGTCCACCGCCACCACCAGGGTGACGCGGCGGAAATCGTGCCCCTTGGTCACCATCTGCGTGCCCACCAGCACGTCCACCTCGCCCGCATGCACGGCCGCGAGCTGGGTCTCGAGCGTGCCCTTCAGGCGGGTGGTGTCGGCATCGATGCG
The DNA here is from genome assembly GCA_016213265.1 of Burkholderiales bacterium. GTDB lineage: Bacteria > Pseudomonadota > Gammaproteobacteria > Burkholderiales > Burkholderiaceae_C > Ideonella. Next base: position 14,052 of record JACRBA010000125.1, read on the forward strand.
GGCCACGCGCGCGGGGCTGCCGTCGGGGCGCAGCACCGTGTGCAGCAGCTCGGCGACCTGCTCCTGCAGCTTCTCGGTGCCGCGGCCGAGCGGCAGGATGTCCAGGTTGCCGCAGTCGGGGCAGGCCCGCGGGACGCGTTCGGTGAAGGCACAGTGGTGGCAGCGCAGCGTGCGGTCGAGCTTGTGGAACACCCGCCAGGCGCTGCAGTGGGGGCAGCCGCTCTTCCAGCCGCAGGCGCCACACTGCAGCACCGGCGCGAAGCCGCGCCGATTGAGGAACAGCAGCGCCTGTTCGCCGCGCGCGATGCAGGCCTCGAGCGCGGCCTGCACGGGCGCCGAGAGCGCGGGCGGCGGCTCACCCGGAGCCGGGCGGGGCTGCTGGCGCATGTCCACGACCCGCACCTGCGGCAGAGGCCCCTGGCCCACGCGCTCGGCCATGGTCAGCAGGCGGTAGCGCCCCACCTGCGCGTGCTGCCAGGTTTCCAGCGACGGCGTGGCCGAGCCCAGCACCACGGGCACCTGCTCCAGCTTGCCGCGGTACACGGCCAGGTCACGGGCCGAGTAGCGGGCGCCGTCCTGCTGCTTGTAGCTGGGGTCGTGCTCCTCGTCGACCACGATGAGCCCGGGCCGCGGCAGCGGGCAGAACACCGCGAGCCGGGTGCCCAGCACGATGTCGGCCTGGCCGCGGTGCGCGGCCAGCCAATGCGCCAGGCGCTGGGCCGGCGTGAGCGCGCTGTGCAGCGACACCAGGCGCCGGCCGGGAAAGCGCGCCGCGAAGCGCGCCTCCAGCTGGGGCGTGAGGTTGATTTCCGGCACGAGGATCAGGGCCTGGCGACCGGCGTCCAGCGCCGCCTCGGCCAGGCGCAGGTACACCTCGGTCTTGCCACTGCCCGTGACGCCGTGCAGCAGGTGGCAGGCCTGCCCCGCCATGTCCACCGCCGCCAGCACCGTGTGCTGCTCGGGGGTGAGCGGCGGCCGGGCGGGCGCGGGCGCGCCATCCGGGCGGGCCGCCGCGGCGGCCCGCTTGTCGTGAAGACGCAGGCGCTTGGCGAGCCCCGCGTCGTCCAGCTTGCGCAGCTCGGGCGGCAGGACGGCCAGTGCCACCTCGCCCAACGAGCGCTGGTAGTAGCGGGCGCAGAACGCCACGAGCTGCCGCCACGCGGCCGGCAGCGGCGCCAGGCTGGTCAGCGCCTCGGTGACGGGGCGCAGCGCAAATCCCTCGGGGTCGGCGGCATCGCCGTCGGCCCCCGGGTCGGCCGGCGCGTCCCACACGAGGCCGGGCACGTCGCGCCGCCCCAGGGGCACGCGCACCAGGGTGCCGGGCGGGAGGTGCTCGGTGCTGAGGTAGTCCAGCGCATCGGCCAGACCCGCATGGGCCGGCGTGTCGACGGCGATCCGCAGACGCTGCATGGCCTCAACCGGCGCGGCGCCCGGCGCACATCAGTTGAAGTTGCAGGCTTAAGTCCATGATTGGAAACGGCTTTTGGACTTACCCACGCAGGCTGTGGATAACTTTGTGGGAAAGCTGCGGCCAGGCGAGCTAACTGCTTGATCCGACGGGCTCCGCAAGGGCTTGCCTGCCTTCGGCGCAAGGGAATAATTTCCCTTGTAAATCAAACACTTGCCACGAAATCGCTGGCGATATGGCGGTTCGATGACGGAGCGCCAGCGGTGATTCTTCGCAGGCGGTTTTTTGGGGATAAGTCAAGCCCTGAGCAAGCGCTCACGGGGGAAAACCCTCAATCCGTGTCCAAGTGGGCACCCACCCTCAGGCTGCGCGCTGTGCACGCGAGTGAGCGTGCACTGCGTCGACAAGCGCCGCCACATGGTCGGGCGGGGTGAACTGGCTGATGCCGTGGCCCAGGTTGAAGATGTGGCCGTCCCAGCGCCCGTCGGCGCGGCGCGGCGGGCCGAAGCTGTCGAGCACCTTCCGGGCTTGCGCCTGCACGGCCTCGGGCGGCGCAAAGAGCACGTTCGGGTCGAGGTTGCCCTGCAGCGCCACCCGGTCGCCCACGCGTTGCCGCGCCTGGCCGAGGTTCACCGTCCAGTCCAGGCCCACCACGTCGGCGCCACTGTGGGCGATCTCGTCGAGCCAGAGGCCACCGCCTTTGGTGAAGACGATGGCGGGAACGCGCTGGCCATCGCGTTCGCGCTGAAGCTGGGCCAGCACGCGCCGGGTGTAGGCCAGCGAGAACTCCTGGAAGGCGCCGTCGGCCAGCACGCCACCCCAGCTGTCGAACACCATCACGGCCTGGGCGCCGGCATCGATCTGCGCGTTCAGGTACGCCGCCACGGCGTCGGCGTTGATGGCCAGCAGGTGGTGCATCAGGTCCGGCCGGCTGTAGAGCATCGTCTTGACCAGGCGGTAGTCGTCGGACCCCCCGCCTTCGACCATGTAGCACGCGAGCGTCCACGGGCTGCCCGAAAAGCCGATGAGCGGTACCCGCCCGTCGAGCGCACGGCGGATGGACGTGACCGCATCGAACACATAGCGCAGGCGCTCGAGGTCGGGCACCTGCAGCGCGCGCACGGCCGCCTCGTCGCGCACGGGGTGCGCAAAGCGCGGCCCCTCGCCCTGGGCGAAGCTCAGGCCCAGGCCCATCGCGTCCGGCACGGTGAGGATGTCGGAGAAGAGGATGGCCGCATCGAGCCGGTAGCGCTCCAGCGGCTGCAGCGTCACCTCGGTGGCGTAGTCCACGTTCGTGGCCAGGCCCATGAAGCTGCCAGCGCGGGCGCGGGTGGCGCAGTACTCCGGCAGGTAGCGACCGGCCTGGCGCATCAGCCAGACGGGCGTGTGGTCGGTGGGCTGGCGCAGGCAGGCGCGCAGGAAGGTGTCGTTCTGGAGCGGGGCGAACATCGGTGGATTATCGACGCGCCCCGGTGCCCTGCGACGGGCCCGACCTTGCGCCCGGCCAAATCCGCCCCATCTGCCCTGGCGACGCCGGGGCCGCGGTTAATATCCGCCCGCCTTGCCGGCGCCTTGCCCTCACTGCCTGGAGAACGACCGATGAGCCCCTTTTCCCGTGTGCTGCGCACCCTGTGGCTGTCACTCGCCGTGAGCGCGAGCCTGGCGCTGGGTGGCTGTGGGTACAACGACTTCCAGCGCCTGGACGAAGCCGTGAAGGCGAGCTGGTCCGAGGTGCTCAACCAGTACCAGCGCCGTGCCGACCTGGTGCCCAATCTGGTGGCCACGGTGAAGGGCGAGGCCGGTTTCGAGCAGGAGACGCTCACCAAGGTGGTCGAGGCGCGCGCCAAGGCCACCTCCATCCAGGCCACGCCCGAGCTCATCAACAACCCCGAGGCCTTCCAGCGCTTCCAGGCGGCCCAGGGCGAGTTGACCGGCGCGCTCAGCCGGCTGCTGGTGGTCAGCGAGAACTACCCCAACCTGAAGGCCAACCAGGGCTTCCAGGACCTGCGGGTGCAGCTGGAAGGTACCGAGAACCGCATCACGGTGGCGCGCAACCGCTACATCCAGTCGGTCCAGGCCTACAACGTGCTTGCGCGCAGCTTCCCCACGAACCTCACCGCCATGGTGTTCAGCTACGAGGTGAAGCCCAGCTTCACCGTGGAGAACGAGCGCGCCCTCGCCACGCCGCCCGCGGTGAGCTTCGACAAGCCCGCCGCCCCCGCGGTGCCGGCCGCATCGGCTGCATCGCGCTGAGGACGCCCATGTCGCGCGCCTGGGCCGCGTGGGGCTGGCTGCTGCTGGCCTGGCTGTGCGTGGCGCCGGTCGGCGGCTGGGCCCAGGAGCTGCAGCCGGTGCCCCCGCTGTCGGCACGGGTGACGGACACCGCCGGTGCCCTCACCGCGCCGCAGCGTGCCGCGCTGGAGGCCAAGCTGGCCTCGATCGAGCAGGAGCTCGGCAGCCAGGTGGTCGTGCTGCTGGTGGCGACCACACAACCCGAGGACATCGCTGCCTTTGCGCACCGCGTGGCCGACCAGTGGAAGGTCGGGCGGCGGGACGTGGGCGACGGCGTGCTGGTGCTGGTGGCGCGGGACGACCGCCGCGTGCGCATCGAGGTGGCGAAGGCGCTGGAGGGCGCCGTGCCCGATCTGGCGGCCCGGCAGATCATCGACCGGTACATGCGGCCGGCTTTCCAAGGGGGCGATTTCGCCGGCGGGCTGAACGCGGGCGTCGACGCGCTGGCCGCGCGCGTGCGGGGAGAAGGCCTGCCGAGCCCGGCCGAGCGCCCGCGTGGCGGCACGAAGGGCGGTGGCTTCGACTGGGAAGCCTTGGCCATGTTCTTCTTTGTCGGCGTGCCGGTGGTCGGCGCGGTGCTGACCGGCATCTTCGGCCGCCGGCTGGGCAGCATGGCCACGGCCGGTGCGGCAGGCGGGCTGGCCTGGTGGCTGGGCGCGCCGCTGCTGCTGGCCGGTCTGGCCGGCGTGGTGGCCCTGGTGCTGGTGGGTGTGATGGGCATCGGCGCGGCGGGCCGGCGCAGCCTGGGGCATGGGGGCGGTGTGCCCATCATCTGGGGTGGCGGCGGCTTGGGCGGCGGTGGCGGCGGCTTCGGCGGCGGAGGGGGGTTCTCCTCTGGCGGGGGCGGCGATTTCGGCGGCGGCGGCGCCTCGGGGGACTGGTGATGCAGGCAGAGCAACAGCGTGGGCTCGGTGCCCGTCTTGCACGGCTGCTGCGGCACCGCTGGATCGACGAACGTGCGGTGCGCCGGGCGCTGCCGGCCGAGGCATTGCAGCGGCTCGAGGCGCAGGTCGTGCAGAGCGAGCGTCACCACAGCGGGGAGATCCGGCTGTGCGTGGAGGCCGGGCTGCCGTTGTCCTACCTGCGGCGTGGCGCCACGCCACGCGAGCGCGCGTTGGCAGTGTTCGGCAAGCTGCGGGTGTGGGACACCGAGCACAACAACGGCGTGCTCATCTACCTGCTGATGGCGGACCACGCCATCGAGCTGGTGGTCGATCGCGGCCTGGCCCGTGTCGTGGCGCCCGGGCACTGGGCCGACATCGTGGCCGGCCTGTCCGGCGACCTGCGGCAGGGGCACTTCGAGCGCGGCCTGGCCCGCGCCGTGGCCGGGGTCGATGCGGTGCTGGTACAGCACTACCCCATGGCCACCGACGCGCCCAACGTCAACGAACTGGCCAATGCGGTGCACGTGATCGCGTAACCAGCGCTTGCACAGGCCCCCTAGCTCCCTCGGCGCCCCTAGTTCGGGGGCTGACGGCACGAGGGGCGTGACCTACAAAGCCGGCATGAAAGTCGTGGATCTGCCCGTCCACGGGAGAGTCACGCCGCGCCGCGGAGGCGAGCGGCGATGAACCTGCAGTCCCGTGTTCATCGGCGCCTGGCGAAATACCGCAGCCCTTTGTCGGCCACGGCGCTGCTGGCTGCCGAGCCCGGCCCATCCGACGGTGCGCTGCTCGCGCACCTGGCCGGCATGGAGGCGCCCGTGGCTGGCGAGGCGCCCTTGCGTGCGGCGGCCCTGCAACTGCTGGAAGGCGGTGAGCCGGTGCGGCTGGGCCTGCGGGCGGGCGAACTCACCGACCGCGTCGCCTGGTTCTCCCGCCTGTTGCGCCTGTGGCCAGCCGATTCGGCGCAGTCCTGGATGCGGCAGCAGGTGCAGGCCGCACAGTGGCATGCCCTGGCCGGCTCGCCCCTGCACGATGCGCTGGACGGGTGGCTCTTCGACGAGGCCCTGTCCCAGGCCGAGCGCCAGCGCCTGTGGGCGTTGTGGCTGGCGGTGGTGGCGCCCGGCGCGGTCTGCCTGGATGAAGCGCGGCGCGCTCGTGAGGTGGACCAGGCGCTGGCGTGGATCGACGAATGGCTGCGCCCGCATCGCCGGGCCTCGGGCCCGTTGGGCTGATCGCCGCCCCACCCACCCGGCATGAAAAAACCCGCCGGGCGCGGGCGCCGGGCGGGTCGGTGCATGTCGTCGGCCGAGCGCTGAGGCCCGACCACAGGACGGCAAAGTCTCAGCGCGAGCGGCGCAGCTTCTGGATGGCGGCGATCTGGGCGGCCATGGCGGCGAACTCGCCCTGTGCCTTGGCGAAGTCGATGTCGCTCTTGGCGTTCTTCATGGCCTCTTCGGCCAGCTTCTTCGCCTCGGTCGCCTTGGCTTCGTCCAGGTCATGGCCGCGGATGGCCGTGTCGGCCAGCACGGTCACCGTGCCCGGCTGCACCTCCAGGATGCCGCCGGCGACGAAGACGAACTCCTCCTCGCCGTTGTCGGCACGCTCGATGCGCACCGCGCCCGGCTTGATGCGCGTGATCAGCGGCGTGTGGCGCGGCAGGATGCCGAGCTCGCCGTTCTCGCCCGGCAGCGCGACGAACTTCGCCTCGCCGGAGAAGATCGACTCCTCCGCGCTGACGACGTCGACGTGAATGGTTGCCATGTCTTTTGATCCTTCAGTGGAGTAAGTGGTGCAAGGAGCAAGCAGTCGGTTGCCAAGCTAGGCGCGCCCCACAGCCGTACACCCGTACGGCGAGGAGGCGCAACGACGCGTGGCGGCCGATTGCGCCGCTCGTTGCGCCGCTTACTGGATCTTCTTCGCCTTCTCGAAGGCCTCGACGATCGTGCCGACCATGTAGAAGGCCTGCTCCGGCAGGTGGTCGCACTCGCCGGCCACGATCATCTTGAAGCCGCGGATGGTTTCCTTCAGAGGCACGTACTTGCCCGGCGTGCCGGTGAACACCTCGGCCACGTGGAACGGCTGCGACAGGAAACGCTGAATCTTGCGCGCGCGCGCCACGGCCAGCTTGTCTTCCGGCGCCAGCTCGTCCATGCCCAGAATGGCGATGATGTCGCGCAGGTCCTTGTAGCGCTGCAGCGTGGCCTGCACGGCGCGCGTGGTGCTGTAGTGCTCCTCGCCGACGACGTTCGGGTCGATCTGGCGCGAGGTGGAGTCCAGCGGGTCCACGGCGGGGTAGATGCCCAGCGCGGCGATGTCACGCGACAGCACCACGGTGGCATCCAGGTGGGCGAAGGTGGTGGCGGGCGACGGGTCGGTCAGGTCATCCGCCGGCACGTACACGGCCTGGATGGAGGTGATGGAGCCCACCTTGGTGGAG
>JACRBA010000121.1 GCA_016213265.1 Burkholderiales bacterium
GCCGACGGTGATCGCGCTCACCGCGATTCCCGTGTCGATCTTCATCACCGCGCTGGTCTTCCGCTACTTCGGGCTGTCGATCAACACGATGACGCTGGGCGGCCTGGCCATCGCCATCGGCGGGCTCGTGGACGACGCGGTGGTCGGTGTCGAGAACGTGCTGCGGCGCTTAAAGGAAGACCGCGCCAAGCACCCGCACTCGCGCCTTCATCCGCTGGAGGTCGTCGCCCACGCCACGCGGGAGGTCCGCTCCGCGATCCTGTATGCGACGGTGATCATCGTGCTGGTCGTCATCCCCGTGGTCGCATTGCCGGGATTGGAAGGCAAGCTGTTCGTGCCGCTGGGCATCGCCTTCATCGTGTCCACGCTGGCCTCGCTGGTGGTGTCGGTGACGATCACGCCGGTACTGAGCTTCTATTTGCTGCCGCGGATGAAGAATCTCGACCACGGCGACACGAAAGTGCTTGCCTGGCTCAAGGCCCGCTACAGCAGCAGCCTCCAGGCCGTGCTGGCCCGTCCGAAGGCCGCGCTCGCTTCCGCCGGCATCGCGGTGGTCACCGCCGCCGCGGCCGTGCCGTTCTTCCCGACGACGTTCCTGCCGCCGTTCAACGAAGGCACCCTGCTGATCGGCCTGCGCCTGAACCCCGGCGTCACGCTTTCGGAAAGCTCGGCGGTCGCACGCCAGGCCGAGACGCTGGTCAGCCAAGTACCCGAGGTGACGCACGTCGGGCGTCGCAGCGGCCGGGCCGAACTGGACGAGCACGCCGAGGGCGTTCACGTCAGCGAGCTGGACGTCGGCATCGTGCCGACCGCAGAGCTCAAGCGGTCGATGGACGAGGTCAAGGCGGACATCCGGGCGAAGCTCGCGAACCTCCCTGCGGCCATCGAGATCGGCCAGCCGATCTCGCACCGCATCGACCACATGCTCTCCGGCGTGCGCTCGCAGATCGCGGTCAAGATCTACGGCGAGGACCTGGATGCGCTGCGCGGTCAGGCCGATGCCTTGCGCCAGCGACTGGCCGCGATACCGGGCATCGCCGACCTGCAGATCGAGAAGCAGGTGCTCGCGCCACAGATCAAGGTGCGCGTGGACTACGCGGCGGCGGCACAGTACGGCCTGCCGGCACCGCAGGTGCTCGCCACATTGCAAAGCCTGGTCGAGGGCGAGAAGATCACCCAGATCGTCGAGGGCGGTCGGCGCTTCGCGCTGGTGGTCAAACTGCCGGAGTCGGCCCGTTCGATCGAGGGGCTCAGCCAGATCCTGATCGAGACCCCGACCGGGCGCATCCCGCTGTCCAAGGTGGCCTCGATCGAGGACGGCGACGGCCCGAACCAGATCAGCCGCGACGATGGCAAGCGGCGCATCGTGCTGTCGGCGAATGCCTCCGGGCGCGCGCTGTCGGAGATCGTGGCCGACATCCGCAAGAACGTCGCGGAGACGAAGCTGCCCGAGGGCTACTTCATCACGCTGGGCGGCCAGTTCCAGGCACAGGAGGAGGCCTCTCGTCTGGTCGGCCTTCTGTCGATCGTGTCGCTGGCGTTGATGTTCGTGGTGCTCTACAGCCGCTACAAGTCCACCACCCTGTCGGCGCTGATCATGGTGAACATCCCGCTGGCCCTGGTCGGCGCGGTGATCGGCTTGTGGCTCTCGGGCCAGCCGCTGTCGGTGGCCGCGCTGGTGGGCTTCATCACGCTGGCTGGCATCTCGGTGCGCAACGGCATCCTGAAGGTCAGCCACTACATCAACCTGATGCGCTTCGAGGGCGAGGCCTTCGACACGAAGATGATCGTGCGCGGCTCGCTCGAACGGCTCAGCCCGGTGCTGATGACGGCCCTGGTCACGGCCTTTGCGCTGGCGCCGCTGCTGTTCGAAGCCGAGCGACCGGGCACCGAGGTGCTGCACCCTGTGGCCGTGGTGATCTTCTCCGGCCTCATCAGCTCGACGCTGCTCGACACCTTCCTCACGCCCGCGATGTTCTGGCTCTTCGGCCGCAAGGATGCCGAGCGGCTGATGGACGACAAGGACGCCGAGGCGCTCTGAGCACGCTCCCCTCATTCACCCACTGAAAGGACACCCATGAAGCTGCATACCCTTATCGCCGCAATCACTTTTGCCGTCGCCGGCACCGCCCACGCGGCCGGCGAGAAGCACGACCACGCCCACGAGCACAAGCCAATGCACGGCGGCGTGGTCGTCGAAGTCAAGGACATGGACTATGAACTCGTCGCCAAGGCCACGACCCTCCAGCTGTACCTGCGCGACCACGGGAAGCCGGCCGACGTCTCCAAGGCCAGTGCCAAGGTGACGCTGCTGACCGGCACCGAGAAGCAGGAGGTTGAACTGAAGCCTGCCGGCGACAAGCTGGAAGCCACCGGCAGCTACAAGGTCGGCCCGGGCACGAAGGCGGTGGCCGTGGTGACGATCAACGGCAAACCCGCTACGGCGCGGTTCACCCTGAAGTGATCACCATGAGCGTCCGAAGACTGCTTCTTGCCCCGATCACCTTCGCGGCCGTCCTGCTGGCCGGTTGTGCAACGCCACCGGCACCGGACCCCACCGCAGAGGCTCCGTACTGCCACAAGACCAACAAGGGGCGCGTGATCGCGTGCACCAAGGCCCCAGCGCCGAGCCTGAACGCTGACGCAGAAGCGAAACGCTTCTCGGCCGATCCAGGCGCGCTGACTGTGTACGTGGTGCGCCGCAACTGGTCGGATGGACGCAACTTCGTGAAGGTCCAGGTGGATGACGGCCCCGCGGTGGAGACCTTGCCGGACACGATGATCCGGGCCAAGCTGAAGCCCGGCCCGCACACGATCGCCTTCGATTTCGAGGGCCAGCGCAAGACCACCAGCGTCGAGGGCAAGGCCGGCGAGGTCCGCTTCGTCCGGATCGACGGCGTCGTGTGGGCCTGGAAGAGCAGCTTCGAGTGGGCCGCTGATCCCGAGCCAGCGATTCGCGAACGCGCGCTCAAGGCACGGCTGGTGGCCGACCTCGTCGCCCGCTGAGGGAGGGAGATGCTGCGCGCGTGAACTCGCCCGAACACCCGTCGGTCCGCCGGCTGCCAGCCGGCGTCGGCGCGGCCCTGCTTGCTGCCTTACTCTTTGGTGCCGGTACTCCACTCGCCAAGGCCCTGATGACCGGGATGGGGCCGTGGATGCTGGCGGGCTTGCTCTACCTGGGCTCGGGTCTGGGACTGGCGACGCTGCCGCTGGTTCGGCGCACACCATCGGCGCACACCATCGGCGCACACCATCGGCGCAGCTGGCCACGGCCGAGTGGCCCTGGCTGATCGGTGCCGTGCTTTTTCGGGCGGCGTGGTCGGGCCGGTGCTGCTGATGTTCGGTCTCTCGGGCATGCCCGCCTCGGGCGCGTCACTGCTGCTCAATGCGGAGGGTGTCTTCACGGCGCTGCTGGCCTGGTTCGCCTTCAAGGAAAACTTCGATCGCCGCATCGCGCTCGGGACGCTCGCCATCGTCGCGGGCGCCCTGGTGCTGAGCTGGCCCGGCGACGCGCAGTTCGGTGCCTTCTGGCCCTCCGTCGCGGTTTTGGGCGCTTGCCTCGCCTGGGGCATCGACAACGACCTAACGCGCAGGGTGTCGCACGCCGATGCGACCTAGGTGGCGATGGTGAAGGGCCTGGCCGCGGGTTCGGTCAACCTCGCCATCGCGCTGGCGTTGGGCGCAAGTCTGCCGTCGCCCGGCCTGCTCGCGGGTTCGGCCGTGCTGGGCTTCTTCGCCTATGGCATCAGCCTGACGCTGTTCGTACTTGCGCTGCGCCGCCTGGGCACGGCGCGGACCGGGGCCTACTTCTCAGTGGCGCCATTCTTCGGCGCCGTCCTGGCTGTCGGCCTGCTCGGGGAACCCGTGACGCCGGGGCTGCTGGTCGCTGGTGCGCTGATGGCGCTGGGGGTCTGGCTGCACCTGAGCGAGCGGCACGAGCATCCGCACCGGCACGAAGCGATGGAACATGAACATGAGCACGAACACGACGTGCACCATAACCACCACCCGCTGGGCGATGCTCAGCCGGTTCGGCACACCCATCGCCATCAACGTGCGCCTATGGCGCACACGCACGAGCACTTCCCGGACGAACACCACCGGCACTCACACTGAGCGCCCACAGCCCGGAGAGTCAATGAAGACCCTTGCCCTGTTCATCGCCACGGCGTTGGCCCAGATTGTCGGCTGCTACTTGCCGTACCTCTGGCTCAAGCAGGGTAAGAGTACTTGGCTGATGGTGCCAGCTGCCGTCAGCCTCGCGCTCTTCGCATGGCTGCTGACGATGCACGAGACAGCGGCCGGCCGGGTCTACGCGGCCTACGGCGGCGTCTACATCGGCGTGGCGCTCATCTGGCTCTGGGCCGTCGATGGCACCAGGCCGACGGCATCGGATGTGGCCGGCGTTACGGTTGCGCTGGCAGGCATGGGCATGATCATGTTCCAGCCGCGCTGAGCGGCTGGCGCTGGCGGCTTTCGGGCTACCCGTCTATGCCAGGAAATCACCCGTGATCGTGGTCGCTCTGGCCGCCGCATCGGGCTGGGGCATGATTGACTAGCCTTGCGCGACCGAGGCACCTGGCTGGTTCGACGGCCCCAGGAGATGCGGCGATGTCCGGAAGTCCCAGCATGTACCTTGCGGGCTGGCTGGCGCCCCAGCCCCACTGGTCCATCAGGCGCCGGTCGCGTGCGGTCTCGGCTTCGATCGAGTCCTGCGGCAGCTGCTTGAGGCAATCCTCCATCGCCTGGGGATCCGGCTTCTCGATCGGCTTGGCGGCGGCGGGCTCGCTGACCGATTTGCCGTCCCAGGCAAACGGGTTTCTGAACACCGGCGGGTCGGGCAGGCAATCGTCCTTGTAGAGCGGTGGACCGTCCGACGCGAACGGCGTGAACGAGACGGTCTTCTCGAAGACCAACGGCCGGCCCGTTGGCGTGGCGGGCCAGCGCGGCATGTTTGCGATGGCCTGGCGGGCCAGCCGCTCTGCAACCGGCGACGTGGACCACAAGGTGTCGAGGCTGGCCAGCGAACCGTCGGGAGCGATCTCCACCCGGAAGCGCACCATGCCCTGGTCGGGTCCTTCGACGACGGTGCCCATCATGCTGCGGACCTGCTGCCCCCAGGTGTAGCGGTAGGCCTTGCTGTTCTTGAGCGTGTACCGGCCGGCAATGGCCCACTCCTCGGCCGTGGGTGCAGGCGGAGCCGCCATCGTGGCAGGTTGTCGAAGCGCTTCCGGCGGAGGCACCAGTACGACTTCTGGTGCCGCGATGGTCGGCAGAGTCAGAGCCGGTGGTTCAAGGGCCGGTGCCGGAGTCGGCGGCTCTCGATCGACTGCTTCGGGCGGCGGCAGCAACTTCAGCTGGATGACCGTCGGCTCGTCGGTCGGCCGGTCCGATTTGCGCATCGACAGGTGGCCGGCCATCACGACGAACAGCAGCGCGTGCAGGGCCAAAGAAACCGCAAGCCCAAGAGCGGCCCCGGTGCCGCGGTAAGACATGGCCGGCGTGCCACCCGCCGAGATGGCCACGATCGTCACGGCGAGTGCGGCCGTCGCTGAGCGGCCGATGCACCGCAAACGTCGGCCGGATCACGCGAACGCGCGCACACGACCCTCAAGCTTCAGCTCTTCTTGCTCGCGCGCGCGTGGGCCTCCATGCCGCCGCGTGCCTTCCACTCGTTGTAGCCGCCGTATAGCAAGCGCACGTTCTCGAAGCCATCCATGCGCAGCGCCATCGCGACCTGGGCGGCAAAGGAACTCGTGTTGCAGTAGATGAGGATGGTCTTGTCCTTCGGCAGCTTCGCTCGCTGCGCGAAGACCTGGCGCCATTCGATGTTCAAAGCGCCGGGGATGTGGTCCTTGGCAAACTGGCCCGCGTCACGCACGTCGAGCACATGGAACTTGCTGTAGTCCTCGGCCGGGATCTGTTCGGGCAGGATCGTGCCGGCGTTTGCATCGACGAAGTCGAAGTAGCCTTCCAGCGCGTTGAGGGTGGCCTTGTCGGCCTGCGCATGTGCCGCCAACGGCGCGAAGGCTGCTGCGGCGAGCGCGAGGGTCAGTGTCATTCGGCGTGTGATCACGCTTGTCTCCAGAGGTTGAGGACTGAGTCAGGTCGCAGGATTGAGTCGGGGGTGCGTCTCCTCGCCCCATCGAAACAGCACCGCACCGGAAGCCAGCATCGCTACGGCGACGAACCAGAAGGCCGTCTCCAGACGGCCGCCCAGCGCGGCGGCGAGACCGAGCCCGAGCGCGCCGATGCCGTAGCCCAGGTCACGCCAGAAGCGGTAGATGCCGATCGCCGAGGCCCGCCAGTTCGGATGCGCGATGTCCGCCACGGCGGCGCTGAGGTTGGGGTACAGCATCGCCATGCCCAGGCCGGCGACGGCGGCCGACAAGCTCCACCAGGCCGCGCCCGAACCCAGCGGCATCAGCGCGACACCGGCGCCGCAGATCCACATGCCCCAGGCGTTGAGCAGGTGGCGCCCCAGTCGGTCCGACAGCCTGCCGGTGAAGAACTGCGCCGCGCCCCAGGTGAAACCGTAGACGCCGACGATCCAGCCGATGCCGGGCAGGTCAACGCCGCGCTGGTGCAGGTAGACCGGCCAGAAGGCCCAGACCAGCGCGTCGACGAACTTCTCCACCAGGCCGGCCTGACACAGCGCGGCCATGCGCCGGTCGCGCCAGCTCATCAGCGCGAACATCTCCCGCGTCGAGGGCTGCGCGCTCACGCCACTGGGGTAGCGCGGGCGCAGCGCGGTGGCTGACGCTGACGCATGACGTTTGACCTCGTCGCGCGCCCAGGGCAGCGTCTCCGCGACGGCCAGCCACGACAGCAGCGTCGCCGGCCCGATCACCGCGGCGCCGAACCACAGCAGCCCCTGGCGCGGGCCGAGTGCCGCCGCGAGGTAGCCTGTGGCCACCCCGGCCAGCGCCACGCCCACATAGCCCGAGAACTCATTGAGCCCGATCACCAGCCCGCGCTGGTCGGCGCGCGTGAAGTCGAGCTTGGCAGTCTGCGTCATCGACCAGGTCAGGCCCTGGTTGATGCCCAGCAAAACGGTGGCGAAGACCACCCAGGACCAGCTCGGCGCGAAATGGATCAGCGCCGGGATCGGCAGCGCCACCAGCCAGCCCAGCAGCAGCACGCGCTTGCGGCCCAGCCGCTCGGCCAGGCGGCCGGCGACGAAGTTCATCGCGCCCTTGACGAAGCCGAAGGCGACGACGAAGGCAACCAGCAGCATGAACGACCCACGCGGCACGCCGAATTCGCCCTCGGCCAGCGCCGGCACGACGTTGCGCATCATGCCGATGGTCATGCCCACCAGCAGCACCTGCAGCAGTTGCTGCAGGAACTGGGCGAGGTTGGCGCGGATGCCGAAGTGCATGGGCCTGGCGCGCTCTCGATCGATCAGGCCAGCGCGGCAGCGGGCACCACGCCGCGCAGGTTGGCCTCGACGATGCGCGCCATGTCGGCCGGCGGCGGCGGGATCTCGGCGGTCAGCGCGTCGACGAAAGCCGGCTTGTCCATGGCCAGCATCGGGTTGAAGCGCTTCTCGAAGCCGATCGTCGACGCCGGCTTGCCCGACAGGCCGGCCCCGCAGGCACGGCCGGCCTGGTGGCCGGGGTAGATCTCGAGCTCCGCCGGCAGACGCAGCAGCTTCTGGTGCAGCGTGTCGTGCAGCTGCGCGGCCATCTCGCGCTCCCGGCCCGCCAGGTCGGGGCGGCCGACCGCGCCGACGAACAGCGTGTCGCCGGTGATGACGAACCAGGGCTCGTCGCCGCGCCGCAGGTCGCGCACGACGAGGCAGACGCTGTCGGGCGTGTGCCCCGGTGTGTGCATCACGTCGACGATGACGTTGCCCGCTTCGATGCGCTGGCGGTCGGTGAGGGCGGCGAAGTCGAAGGCCACGCGACCCCGGTTGCTCTCGTGCAGGTGGTAGGTGGCGCCGGTGCGCCGCGCCAGTTCCGGGCCGCCCGAGAAGTGGTCGGCATGCACGTGGGTGTCGATGACATGCACCAGCCGTGCGCCGGCCTTCGCGGCCTCGGTGATGAACCAGTCCTCGTCACCGGCGACGACATCGACGGCGATGGCCATCTGGTGGCCGGCGCAGCCGAAGAGATAGGACAGCGTCGCGTTCGCCGCGGCGCGTTGGCGAAAGAACATGCTCGTCTCCTTGGGGTGTGGTGCTCAGGCGTCCTCGACCCAGCCGTCCACGGTGTCAGCGCCATCGAGCCAGCGAACGACCTCGGCGGCCATCGGGTGCTGAACCGCCGCATACCGCGCCCGCAGCCGTGCACGTTCGTCATCTGGCGAATCGCCCAGGGCGTCGAAGCCGCGGTCCTGCAGCGCATGAAGGTCCTCGTCCAGCATCGTGGCCAGCGGCTCGCCGGCCAGTCTGCGCGCGGCCGCGCGAAACGCGCTCAGGTAGGCATAGCCATCGCCTTCGCGGTAGCTGACCACCAGCGTCGCCGCCGGGATCAGGCTCAGGTGCGCCTGCAGGGCCGGGTTGATGGCATGGCCCGCGACGTGGTCGGCGATGGTGTGGCGCCGGCCCGTGAAGCCGCGCAGGTGCAGGAAGCGCGACATGCGCGGCCCGTCGTTGACCGGGTAGTTATCCCACAGGGTCGGCTTGCGGCCGAGCGCTTCGGCTACGCGCGTGAGGTGCCCCGGGCTGAACTCGCGGGCGCAGATCTCCTCGCCGGTCCAGTACACGCGGACCGTGGGCTCGAGCCGACGCCCAAGGTCCTCCAGGTAGCCGTTTGGGCGCTGACCGAACACGACATCGAGCATCCGGTCGTCGGAGTAGTAGGTCGGGCACATCAGCACGCGGCTCGCGCGGGTGATGGCCTGCGCCGCGTGGACGATCTCGCTTTCACGCGCAGCCAGGTCCGGCACGTCGCCGCGCGTGTCGTCGAAGAGGATCGCGAGGTCGTCGATGCCGATCGCGTCGAGCGACCGCACCTTGTCGACGAAGGCACGCTTCGCATCGCCGCTGAAGTCGCGGTAGAGCTCGTAGGGGCTCAGGCCCACGCCGAAACGCATCCCGAGGCCGCGGCAGTGCGCCGACAGATCGGCCAGTTCAGCGAGCACCGCATCCGGGTGCCGCTCCGGCCAGCGTCGCCGCAGCCAGGCGTCGGCCTTGGGTGCGTAGTGGAACCACGCGTAGCCCAGCTCCCGCAGCCGCGTCAGCACCTGCTTGCGGTCCTGGTGCGCCCACGGTCGGCCGAAGTAGCCCTCGATGACACCGAGTTCGGGAACCATGGTCGCGATCGCCGGGACTCAGAAGACCAGGACCTTGTCGGCCTCGGCGGTCCAGTCCGCCAGCTGCGCCAGCGTGCCGCGCTGGGCGCCTTCGATCAGTTCGTCGTCGCGCAGGCCGCGGGCGTCCATGCAGGTGCCGCACAGGCCGATCTCGCCCTTGCGCGCCACCTTGCCCATCATGATCTGCACGTTGTAGTAGCCCTCGGGCACCTTCTGCCCGCTCTTGGCGCAGCCGACCGCATCGGCCATCAGGAACAGGCGCACGGCCTGGCCGTCACGCGAGGCAAGCGCGCCGGCCAGGCGCAGTGCGTTGTACGCGCGCTCGTTGCCGTAGGGCGCGTCGTTGACGATGAAGAGGGTGAAGGTCATGTCGATCCTCCAGGGTGAGCCTTCGCGATCAGCGGCGCATCAGCGGCGAGACAGGGGCAGCCCTGCGGACTGCCATTCGCTCACGCCATCGAAGGTCTTGCGGGCGCGGTAGCCGTGCTCACGCAGCAGCTTCACGGCCTCGTCGGACATCAGGCAGAACGGGCCGCGGCAGTAGGCGACGATCTCCACGTCGCGCGGCAGTTCGGCCAGGCGTTGCGCCAGCTCGGGCAGCGGCACCGAGCGCGCATAGGGAAGGTGCGCGGTGTCGAACTCCTCGGGCGGCCGCACGTCCAGCACCACGACGTCGCCACGCTTGGCCTGCGCCAGCAGTTCCTTGCGGCCCACCTGCGCCAGCCGCTCCGGCTCGGCCATCAGCTGCTGCAGGGCCAGACGCAATTCCACGAGGTGCTCCTCGGCCACCTGGCGCAGCGTCACGCCGAGCTGGGCGACATCGGTGCCGCTGAGCCGGTAGATCATGCGCTTGCCGTCGCGCTTCACCTGCACGAGCCGGGCTTCCTTCAGCGCCTTCAGGTGCGCACTGGCCAGCTTGACGTCGATGCCGACCTCGCCGGCGATGGTCTCGACGGCCTTCTCGCCCTGCGCCAGCATCTCCAGGATTTCGAGCCGCTTCGGGCTGGCCAGCGCCTTGCCGACCCGGGCGACCTGTTCGTACAAGAGATCCTTGAGGGAGCGGTTATTCATGGCCTACATTCTAACGGCCTTTAGAATGAACGGCAAATGATCATCGCCTGCCGATCCGCGCCATGACCGACCCGATCTACCTCGACCACAACGCCACCACGCCGGTCGCGCCGGAAGTTTTCAGCGCCTTGGCGCCGTGGCTGCAATCGCAGTTCGGCAACCCGTCCAGCAGCCATGCCCACGGTCGCCGGGCGGCCCAGGCGGTGAGCCGAGCGCGCGAGCAGGTGGCCACGCTGATCGGTGCGCAGCCGCGGGAGATCGTCTTCACCGGCTGCGCCACCGAAGCGAACAACCTGGCGCTGCTCGGCGTGGCGCGCGCCATGGGTCCATCCAGGCGGCACCTCGTGATCAGCGCGGTCGAGCACCCGGCGGTCGCGGCACCGGCGGCGGCGTTGCGGGATCAAGGTTGGGCGGTGTCGGTAGTTCCTGTCGACGCATGCGGAAGGGTTGCAGCGACGGCCGTCGAGCAGGCCCTGCGCCCTGACACGGCGCTGGTCTCGGTGATGCACGCCAACAACGAGGTGGGCACGTTGCAGCCGGTCGCCGACATCGCCGCGATCACGCGCCCGCGCGGGGTGCTGCTGCACACCGATGCCGCGCAGTCGGTGGGCAAGCAGCCGGTGGACGTCGGCGCTCTCGGCGTGGACCTGCTGACGATCGCCGGGCACAAGTTCAGTGCGCCCAAGGGCATCGGTGCGCTGTACGTGCGCACCGGGACGCCGCTCCGATCGATCCTCCACGGCGCCGACCAGGAACAGGGCCTGCGTCCCGGCACGGAGAACGTGGCGCTGATCGTCGCGCTCGGGGCGGCTGCGGCGCTGGCTTCAGCCGAGCTGCCAGCGCTGACGGATCGACTGCGGGCGCTGCGTAACCGCTTGCATGCGCGGCTGGCAGACGGTGTCCCGGGGCTGCAGCTCAACGGTCATCCGGAACTGCGGCTGCCGAACACGCTGCATGTGTCCTTCCCCGGTGTCAGCGGGCGTTGCGTGCTGGCCCAGGTCGCCGACAGGGTGGCCGCATCGGTGGGATCGGCCTGCCACACCGAGCACGATGCGGTCAGCGGCGTGCTGGCGGCGATGGGCATCGACGCGGCGCGAGCCAGCGGTGCCGTGCGTCTGTCTGTCGGAAGCACCACGCAGGCGGCCGACATCGACGAGGCCGCCGATGCGCTCATCGCGGCCTGGAGTCGACTCGCCAGGCAGTGACCTGTACCGCGGCGGGCACACGGAGACTCCACCAACAGGTCAGATGAGGATCACTTGACGCAATGGACAGTGTGGCGCGGATCTCGCGGTTACGACAACCTCTGCCGCCTGGCTCCAGACGAGCAACTGTCCGCTGATTGGCGGATTGCTGAGTGACTGGTGATGGCCGTCCGGGGCCACCCGCGGGTGCGGATTGCCCGGCAGCTAACTGCAGCAAACCGGTCAGCCAAGGGCCGGGGGAACTCATGATTTGCGTGCATCAAATGACGTCCTGATAAGAACACTTCTCAGGACATCCCCCACCGCCATGCGTTGACTGTCGATCACGTAGAACATCCTTCCACGGACATCGCCTCTAGGTCGATCAACGCATCCGCCATCCCCGTCAGCTCCGGCGTCTGCGACACAAAGAACTCTCGCGCGTAGCCACCCAGTTCCAGCACCCGCCGCTTCATCGCCATGAACATGCGCTTGCGTTCCGGGTCCAGCGGTCCGTCGGTCTCGTCGGAGAACAGGGTGTCGTAGCGCCGGCCGGCGTTCTGCGCCAGGTACAGCGCCACGGCCCGCACCAGGCACTCGTTGATCCAGACCCGTTCGCCTCCGCTCATCGCCGTGACGCTCTTGTCCTCGCCCGACACTGCGTCGTAGACGTGGATGTCGAAACCCTCGCGCTGCTCGCCCTTGGCCGTCTCCTGCAAGGTCTCGATGGCCACCGTGAAGCGCGGGCCATAGCAGGCCAGCAGCAGATCGTTCACCAGGCCGGACAAGGTCGGCCCCGCATCGTCGATGGCCAGCGCAATCAGGCCATCGTTGCCCATGCAGCGGGCGAACAGCAGCCAGTTGGCGAGTTCCTGCTCCACCCGTGCCGTGCAGGCCGCGGCTGCGTCGCGCCTCCGGCCATGCTCCTCCATCTGGGCCGACATAGCGGCAAGCGCCTGCGCGTCGCGGACAGCGGCCAGATGCGAGCGCTCCGCCTCATCCAGGACACCTTGCCAGCGCTCCACCTGGACCCGTGCCTGTACGAGCCGCGCAGCATCCGGCGGTGACGGCAGTTCATCGATAGCGGTCTGGAGTCGCTGGATGGCCGCCTGGATCTGAGCTTCCAGCAGCGAGACACGCTCGGCAACGCGCATTCGGCTGGCGATGATCTGCTGGCGCTCAGCCGCTTCGGAGTCGGTGTCGATCGCGATGTCCGCCCCGGCCGCCGGGTCTGGAGTTGGAGGAAGAGCGGCGAGTTCGTCCTCCGCTTCGACCAGACCCGCGCGCGCCTGGCCCATCTCCGCCCCGCGCGCAGCCAAGGCGGCATAGGCGGTCTGGCGGGCCAGGGCTCGCCTCCCCTGGCACTCGGCCCGGATCAGGCTCTGCGGTGCGCCGACGTTGAGGTTCACCGCCTCTTGCAGGGCTTGCAGTTCAAGCCGAAGACTGTCCCTCTCCGCAGCGAGTTGACGGATGCGCTGCTGGGCGCTCGGCGCCAGCGCGGCCGCTTCGCGC
>JACRBA010000123.1 GCA_016213265.1 Burkholderiales bacterium
CACCGCGGGCGAGATCGCCATCGGACCCCGGGTGGTGAACCGCCTGGAGCCCGCCGAGCGCGACATCGCCATGGTGTTCCAGAACTACGCGCTCTACCCGCACATGAGCGTGTACGACAACATGGCCTATGGCCTGAAGATCGCGCGCCGCCCCAAGGCCGAGATCGACGAGCGGGTGAAGAAGGCCGCGCAGATCCTGGAGCTGGGCCACCTGCTCGAGCGCAAACCTCGCCAGCTCTCGGGCGGCCAGCGCCAGCGCGTGGCCATGGGCCGCGCCATCGTGCGCCAGCCGCAGGTGTTTCTCTTCGACGAGCCGCTGTCCAACCTGGACGCCAAGCTGCGCGCGCAGACCCGGCTGGAGATCCAGAAGCTGCACGCCGAGCTGGGCGTCACCTCGCTGTTCGTCACGCACGACCAGGTCGAGGCGATGACGCTGGCCCAGCGCATGATCGTCATGAACGCGGGCCAGGTGGAACAGATCGGCAGCCCCGAGGACGTCTACACCCGCCCCGCCACCACTTTCGTCGCCAGCTTCATCGGCTCGCCACCGATGAACCTGCTGGCCGGCCAGGCCGACGGCGTTGGCCTGCAGGTGGGCCAGGCGCGGCTGCCACTGCCGGCCGCGGCCCCGGCCCAGGGCGCGGTGACGCTCGGGGTGCGGCCCGAGCATACCGAGCCTGCGCCTGCGGGCACGCCCGGCGCGTGGTCGCTGCAGGTCGAGCTGGTGGAGATGCTGGGGGCCGAGCGCCTGGTGCATGGCCGCCTGGGCGGGGCAGGCGGCGCCGCCTTCACCCTGCGCATTCCGAGCACCCTGCCCGCGCCCGCGATGGGGCAGCCGCTGCCCATCGTCGTGGCGCCCGGCCATCTGCATTGGTTCGACGCGGCCAGCGGCCGCCGCCTGGAGGCCTGACCATGGCCGCGCCCCTGCCCGAGTGGCCGTACCCCTTCTGGATCGCCCACCGCGGCGCCGGCAAGCTGGCGCCCGAGAACACGCTGGCGGCGTTCCGCGTGGGCGCCTCGCACGGCTGGCGGGCCTTCGAGTGCGACGTGAAGCTCTCGGCCGACGGCGTGCCCTTCCTGCTGCACGACGACACGCTGGACCGCACCACCAGCGGCACCGGCCGCGCCGCCGACCTGCCGTGGACGGCGCTGTCATGCCTGGACGCCGGCGGCTGGCACAGCCGGGCGTTCGCCGGCGAACCGCCCGCCAGCCTGGCCGCGGTGGCCGCCTGGCTGCGCCGCAACGGCCATGGGCTGGACCTGGAGATCAAGCCCACGCCGGGTGACGAGCGGCGCACCGGCGAGGTGGTGGCCGCCGAGGTGCTGCGCCTGTGGGCCGGGGATGCCCGGCCGCCGCTGCTGTCGTCCTTCCGCCCCGAGGCGCTGGAGGGCGCCCGCCGCACGGCACCGCTGCTGCGGCGCGCCCTGCTGGTCGACACCGACTGGCCCGGCTGGCTCGACGTGGCGCTCGCGCTGGGCTGCGTGGCCGCCATCACCCACCATCGCCTCATGGACGCCGCGCTGGTTGCCCGCCTGCACCAGGCCGGCCTGCGGGCCCTGGTCTACACGGTGAACGACCCGGCCCGCGCCACCGAGCTGCAGGCCGCCGGGGTGGACGGCATCATCACCGACGCGGTGGACGTGTTCGTGCCGGACGGCACGGGCGGCAGACGTCCGGCCTGATCCCGCTCGACGGGCGCCGGCAGAATCGCCGGTCACTCGATCACGGGAGGGACCATGTTCACACCGCACTGGGCCGCACATGGCCTGTCATCGCTCGCGCGCCTGCTCCTGGTGGCGGCGGCCAGCGCGTTCCTGGCCGCCTGTGCCACGCCGCCCACGGCGGCGGGCGCCATCACCGCCGGCGACACACGGGCCGACGAAGCCACGCTTGTCTTCAGCGTCACCAGCAACTCGGCCCGCATTCAGCAGTTCACCGGCGTGGAGGTCACGCGCGCCGCGGCCGAGGGCCGCTCGCCCCAGACTTACGTCGTCGCGCCCGTGGGTCGCGAGGTGACGCGGGACACCGCGCTGTTCTCCGGCCGTGTGCCGGAAGGTGAATATCAGGTCAGCCGGCTGCTGTTCGGCCAGTCCTATGTCACCCTGTCGCCTGGTGGACGCGAGCTGCTCGGCGGCTTCCGAGTCACGCCGGGTGGCCTGGTGGATCTCGGCCGGCTCGTGCTCACCGGCCAGGGCACCCAGATGCTGCTGGGCCGCAGCCGCATCGTGCTCGACAACAGCCACCTCGTGCGACAGATGGTGCCGCAACTGCAAGCCGCGTTCGACGGGGCCCCCTTGGGCGGATGGCTGCAGCCACCGACCGAGGCGGACCGCGTCGAGGCCTTCTCCCGGGCCCGTCCCGTCGGCGCAGACGGCATCACGGAGCTCGACAGTGGCGAAGTCGCTGCGGCCAGCCGCCTGGGCACGGTGCTCATGCGTTCGCCGAGCGGCCAATGGTCGGCCGCGCGCACCGGGCGGCTGGAGTCGCTGCTGTGGCTGACTCCCACACACGATGACGGTGCCCGACTGGTGGCGGTGGGCGAACTGAACAGCCTCTTCCGCATGCGGCGCGATGGTCAGTTCGATGCCTTGGATCCAGGCAACCTGCCGCCGGGCAACCTGCTGTTCGTGGCCGGCAACTCGCAGGTCGGCTGGTTCGTCGCCCACCAACGCGAGGCGAAGGTGACCCTGTACAGCTCGCCCCGCATCGACCGCGGCGAGTGGTCGGCCATGCGGGAGATCGATGTCGCGTTCTCGTTCTGGAACGGCCTCAACGCCTTCTGGGCCTGGCCCACCGAGCGCGGATTTGCCTATGCCACCTCGGCCGGGGACATTCACCACTTTCTCTTCGCGAGCCGGCAGTGGCGGCAGCACAGTGCGCCCGGCGGCCACCGCATCACGGCGGTGAGCCACGGGCACGCCGGCAGCCTGGGCCTGCTCACCTCGCCCGGCGGCGGTTTCGGCGGCGTGTTCGCCGGCTCGCAGCTGTCACGCGACGGTGGCGAGCACTGGCAGGAGGTGAAGCAGCCGTTCAACGTGAAGGTGGCGCCTGCGCTGATGACGGGGCCGTCCACGGTCGTCGTGGCCGGTGGCGTCTTCTCTTCGCCCGAGCTGCAGGGCAGCACGGATATGGGCGCCACCTGGACACGCTTCAGCAGCGCGGTGGGCATCTTCGACGCACTCAGCTGGACGCCGACCCGCGGCGTCTTCGCGGTGGACAGCGGCCGCAGCAGCTTCGGCTTGGCCACCATCCGGCATTCCGGCGATGAGGGACGCAACTGGAAGCTCGAGTACAGCAACGGTCCCCTGGGGATGCCCGTGCCGGCCTACCGGCCGGACTGACGCCCCCGCTCACACCGTGCCCTCCGCCAGCGCCTCGGCCGCCCGCCCCGGGGCGGCGGCCGGGGCCGCCGACGGCAGGCTGCGCACGTCACGCAGCGTGCGCCATTGCCAGGCCAGCGCGCCCAGCAGCAGCGCGCCGCCACCGGCGAAGCCCAGCGCCGCGCGCAGGCCCACGTGCTCACCCAGCCAGCCGCCGATGAGCGCGCCCGGGCCGGCCGGCAGCAAGGTGAGCCAGCGCATGGTGCTGGTCATGCGGCCCAGCAGGGGCTCCGGCGTCACCGCCTGGCGAAGCGCCAGGAAGTTGATGAACACCATCACCGCACCGACGCCGAACAGGCACAGCATGAGCGCGAAGGCCGCGACGCCCCACGGCCCCACCGGCGCGAGCGACAGGATCGCCCAGCCGCTGCCCGCGACCGCAAAGCCCGCCACCATGCAGGGGCCCGGGCCGATGCGGCGGCTGATGCGGTCGCCCAGCAGGCTGGCGCCCACGGTGCCGATGCCCAGCCCCACGTAGCTCAGGCCCACGGCCTGCTCGCTCATGCCGAGCACGCGGGTGGCGAACAGGATCTGCACCACCAGTGCCGCGTGATGGCACAGCTGCAGCGCGCCCACGCACACGGCCAGCGCCACGAGCAGCCGCTGGTGCACCACGAAGCGCAGGCCCACCTTCAGGTCGGTCCAGAAACGGCCGGCCACGGGCGGCGCCAGCGTCTCGGTCACCCGCACGCCGCGCAGGATGAGCGCCGAGCCCAGCAGCGCGCACGCATCCACCAGCAGCGCCACCGGCGCACCCAGCAGGCGGATGAGGGCACCCGCCACGCCGGGGCCGGCCACCTCGGCGCCGGAGCTGGCCAGCGAGTTCTTGGCGTGCGCCTCGACCAGCCGGCTGCGCGGAACCACCTGCGTGAGCACCACCTGCGCGGCCGAGCCGGCCACGGTGTACACGGTGCCGATGAAGAAGCCCACGGCGTAGAGCCAGCCCATGGTGAGCCAGCCCGCCCACCACGCCAGGGGCACGCTGGCCACGGCGAACGCGAGCACCGTCTCGCCGCCGATGTAGACCGGCAGCTTGCGCACGCGGTCGAGCCACACGCCGCCCGGCAGCGAGAACAGCACGAAGGGCGCGATCTCCATCGCGGTGAGCCAGCCCATCTGCGTGGGGCTGGCATGCAGCAGCACCGCCGCCGTGAGCGGCAGCGCCAGCATGGTCACCTGCCCACCCAGCGAGCTGATGAGGATGGACGTCCACAGGCGGCGGTACACCCGGTCGCGCAGCAGGTCGTCGGGTGCCAGACGCACACGCGCCCGGGCACGGGACAGCAAGGTCGTGAGCGTCACGCTCATGGCGCACATCGCTTTCTCGGCGGAATGCCACAAAGGGCCTGCCCACACGCGGGGCCGGCCGGAAGAAAAGAGGCGGCGAAAGAGGAAGGCCTTGTCCGATGCTTCCGCCGGGGAGAGCCGGCGGACCGCCCGGTGTGACCGGGCGACGGTGCCAGCTAGGGCAGGCGCGGGCGCACCCCCGCCATGCACGGTGCGGCCAGCGGTCGGTGACCGCGGGCGCAACGGGAGATGGCAGAGGTGGGGTTCATCGGGGGCGAGTCAGAAGGTGAGCGCCGATCCTAGCAGCCGGTGCGCCAGACCGGCAAGCGCGATCGGCGCCACGGCCGAGGGGGGCGGACCATAATCCCCACATGAACGACCGCGAGGCCATCGACCGCTACTTCACCGAGCAGGTGGTGGGAGGCCCGGTCTCCGTGGTCCTGGGCCCGAGCGACGCGGTGCGGCACGAGCCACCCGCCGCGCTGGTCTGGCGCCTGACGGGCACCGAGCCCGAGCAGCTGGCGATCGCGGCCCGTGCGCTGCTGGGGGGCGACGGCGCGTCCGTGCCTGGCCAGGCGGGTTCGGCCTGGGCCACTCGCCGGGCCCGGCGCCGCGTGGTCGCCGTGCTGACCTTGGGGCTGCTGGCCTGGCCGGCGCTGCTGTGGGCGCTGGCGCGCGCCGCCGGCTGGCTCGGCTGAGCCGCACTCCGTCTCACCCGCATGGCCCCCCGCCCCGAGCCCCCCACCGCCGCCGATCGTCCGCAGGACACGCTGGTCATCGACCCGGTGCGCCTGCACATCGTCAACCGCATCGCCGCCGACACCCTGCTGGCCGGCGACTTCCATTTCAAGGGCGGCCTGCTGCTGCAGGGCAGCCTGCACGGGCAGGGTGAGGTCGCCGGCCGGCTGGTGGTGTGGCACGGCGCGCGGCTGGTGGGCCGCTTCCGGGTGCTGGGCGACCTGTACGTCTTCGGTGCCCTGGGCCACCCCGCCGAGAGCGAGGACGAGGTCGACGACCAGACCGAGATCGAGTGCCAGGGCACGGCGTATGTGGCGAGCACCGGCGTGTCCACGGGCACCCTCATCGCGGCCAAGCTGCGTATGTATGATGGGGCGACCCTGCAGGGGCCCTTCCGCACGCTGCGTGCCTCGCGCGCGCTGCCGGTGCTGCACGGGAGCTGACCTGCAGGCTGCGCGCCCTTCTTCGTCACCCCACGCCCACCCGCCATGGACCCCGACGACAGCGCCCCGCCCGACTCCCCCGCCATCCCGCTCGGCCAGGCCATGCCCGAGACGCGGCAACTGCCCACGCTGCTGCCGGTGCAGCAGGCGGTGGCGGTGGCGCCGCATCGCACCCCCGGCCTGTCCACCCTGGGCGAAGGCCTGCGCTTCGTGGGCGACGCCCTCATCGAGGGCTCTCTCTCGGTCGCGGGCGAGGTGCGGGGCAACCTGCACGTGCAGCCCGACGCCGGTGGCGAAGGCGGGCACCTCACCGTCGCGGCCACCGGCTCAGTGACGGGCGACGTGAGCGCCCGCCACATCTCCGTGCTGGGCCGGGCCGAGGGCCTGCTCGATGCATCGGGCGGCCGCGTGTCGCTGCACGACACGGCCAGCGTGAGCGGGCGCATCCGCTACACCCACCTGCAGGTCAATGGCGCCGACCTCAACGCCCAGCTGGAACGCGTGCGCCCCGAGGGCGATGCCGGCCGCACCTGATGGCCCGGTGGGCCGCCCACGCGTGGCCACCACGGACGAGCTGCGCCGCGCGGCACTGGCGGGCGCCGCGCGCCGCGGGGCCGAGGTGGCCCGCCGCCGCGTGCGCCAGCGCTGGGCGGCCTGGGCGCTGCGCGTGGCGCTGGCCGCGCTGCTGCCCGTGCTGCTGCTGACCGGCGCGCCGGGCGGCCAGGGCCCTGCAGTACCATGGTCCGCGCCCAACGAATCCGCCAAGGAGACCCCACCGTGAACGGCAGCGACACCGACCGCGCCCCGGCCCGCCTGGTGCCCGTGGAGCAGCTCAATGCGATTTCCAGCCTGGTGGCCGAAGGCGCGCTGTTCGAAGGCACCTTCAGCGCACGCGTCGATCTCGGCATCAAGGTGGACGGCCACCTCAAGGGCGACATCCGGCTGGAGAACGGCGGCACCGTGCACGTCGGCCCCACCGGCTTCGTCGAGGGCAGCACCATCGAAGCCGACCACGTGCTCATCGAGGGCCGCGTCCGTGGCACGGTGGTGGCGCGCCAGACGCTGGAGATCACCGGTTCGGCCACCTTGCTGGGCGACGCGCTGTACGACGCGCTGCTCGACGTGCACCCCCGTGCGCGCCTGCGCGGCAAGGTGGAGTTCCGCGGCGAGCTGGACCTGCCCGCCGCCTCGCCGGCCGCCTGAACGCGCCGCAGGCAGCCCGCGATTCAGCGCCTCACGAGCGGTAGTCGGCGTTGATGCTCACGTAGTCGTGTGAGAGGTCGCAGGTCCACACCGTGGTGCTGGCCTCGCCGCGGTGCAGGTGCACCCGCACGGTGATCTCGGCCTGCTTCATCACCCGCTGGCCGTCCGCCTCCTGGTAGCCGGGATGCCGGCCGCCCTGGCGGGCGACGTGCACATCGTCGAGGAACAGGTCGATGAGGCCCTGGTCGAGGTCGTCGATGCCGGCGTAGCCCACCGCCGCCAGGATGCGGCCCAGGTTGGGGTCGCTGGCGAAGAAGGCCGTCTTGACCAGGGGCGAATGCGCGATGGCATAGGCCACCTGGCGGCACTCGTCCTCGGTACGCCCGCCGTCCACCTGCACGGCGATGAACTTGGTCGCCCCCTCGCCATCGCGCACGATGGCCTGGGCCAGCTCACGCGCCACGTCGAACACCGCCGCCTGCAGGGCGCGGCCGTCGGCGCTGTCCAGCGAATCGATGCGGGCGTGGCCAGCCTGGTGCGTGGCCACCAGCACGAAGGAATCGTTGGTGGAGGTGTCGCCGTCGATGGTGATGCGGTTGAACGACGCATCGGCCGCGGCGCTCACCAGCGGCTGCAGCAGGGCCGGGTCCACGACCGCGTCGGTGGCCAGGAAACCGAGCATGGTGGCCATGTTGGGCCGGATCATGCCGGCGCCCTTGGAGATGCCGGTGACGTGCACCTCGCGGCCGCCGAGGGTGAGCGTGCGCGAGGCCGCCTTGGGCACGGTGTCGGTGGTCATGATGCCTTCGGCCGCACGCCCCCAGTGGGCGGGCGAGCGGTCGGCCAGCGCCGCGGGCAGGCCGGCCTCGATGCGCTCCACCGGCAGCGTTTCCATGATGACGCCGGTGGAAAACGGCAGCACCTGCTGCGGCGCCAGCCCCAGCTGGCCGGCCAGCGCCGCGCAGGTGCGGCGGGCGCGCGCCAGGCCGTCCGCGCCGGTGCCGGCGTTGGCGTTGCCGGTGTTGACCACCACCGCACGGACGCCGCCGAGCGTGGGCGCTGCGCCCAGGTGCTCGCGGCAGACCTGCACCGGCGCGGCGCAGAAGCGGTTGCGGGTGAACACGCCGGCCACCGAGGAGCCTTCGGCGAAGGTCATCACGACCAGGTCCTTGCGGTTCGCCTTGCGCACGCCGGCCTCGGCGATGCCGAGCTCCACGCCGGCCACCGGCGCGAGTGTGGCGAAATCGGGGGTGCAGTAGTTCACGGGCATGGCGGCAGCGGTGGATCAGGTCACGACAAGCGGCCGATTGTAGGAAGCCGCCACGCCCGCTGGCCCACGCCCGCCTCACGCCACCGCGCGCGTCCAGGTGAAGAACTGCTCCTGGGGGCGCACGGGAACGCGTGCGGCGAGGCTGGCCGGCCGCTGCGCCGCCAGGGCGGCGGCCGAGGGCAGGCCCCGCGAGACCAGGATGGCCAGCTGGTTCAGCGTCTGGAAGCGCTGCAGGCGCTCCAGGGCCGCCTGCATGGCCGCGGCGTCGTGTGACTGCCGGGCCTCGTCGGCGCCGCGCAGGCAATCGTCCAGCAGCGCCCGGGCGAAGGCGGCCGCCGAGCCCAGCTCGGCGTATTCGCGGGCCAGCTGGCGGCAGCGGGATTGCTCGGCCAGCAGCAGGTCTTCGAGGGTGGTCATGGCGTACTCCTTGGGTGGTGCCTGGGGGTGCCGCCGGCGGGGCGGCGGCGTGGGGTGCATTGCATCGCGGCCCGAGTGGCAAGGCGACGCACGCCTGCCCCGCCAGGGGCCGCCGAGGCGAGACGACCCCTGGACGATCGCGGCGTCAATCCGCCTGCCGCTGGGCCCAGTCGAGCAGGCGCTGCGCGATGCGGCCGAGCGGCCAGCGCTGGCGCGGCCGCCTGCATTCGGGCGGCGTGCCCTTGGGCCCCTCGTAACGTGGGTTGAAGGCCGGCAGGGGCGGGATGCGACCGACATGGAAGGAACGGAAGGGCACGTCCTTGTGGTACTCGACCAGGAAGTCGACCCAGTTGGTCTCCTTCAGGAAATCGATGACGCCCGGCTGCACGGGCGGCGGCGATTGCGGCGGGTTCACGTCCACGTAGTAGGCCGAGCGCCAATCCCACTGCCCCGTGCGCAGCGGGTCGGGCAGGAAGATGTTCATGGCCAGCGCGCGGGCGCTGAAGTCCCAGCGGATCTGGCCGGAGTCGTCCAGCCACGGCACGTCGTTGTCGCCATACACCTTGATGCCGTCCAGCAGCTTGGCCAGCGACAGCGCCGCGTCGCGGATGGCGGGGTAGGCCACCGCGGCGTCGCCCAGCGCGGCCGCCAGGCTGTGCAGGTCGGTGAGCTGGTCCGGCGTCTCCAGCTGCCAGCCCGGCTCGGAGTCGTACTGCTGGGCCTTCTCGATGGCCGACTGGATCATGGCGATGAGCGCCGCCCGTTCGGCCGGCGCAGCGGGCTGCAGCGCCGCCAGCATGGCATCGGCCAGGCGGTCCACGCCCGCGGCGATGCCCTCCATGCGGGAGAGCTCAACCATCCCCGCCACCGTGGGGTGATGCGGCTTCTGCAGCAGCTGGGCGTGGTTCTGTTCGGCGAACCAGCGGGCCAGGTCACGGGCCGTGGCGCTGCCCTTGTCCTGCAGCAGCTTGAACACGGCCGGGTAGGCGGCCCCCGACGTGAAGAAGTTGTAGTTGCAGTAGCCGGTGGCGAAGTCGGCATGCGGCGCCACCGTGTGCAGCACCTCCACCGACATGTTGAAGCAGTTGTTGAAGTGGATCACCGCCGGCCGGGCCGCGCCACGCTGGCGCGCCAACGCCAGCGCCTGCCCGAGGCCCCAGGTGGACAGCGGCATGGCGTTGGCGGGAAGGATGGGGTAGCCGCCGGGCAGGATGGGGTAGCCGCCCGGCAGGATCGGGTAGCCACCGGGCAGCACGGGGGCCGCGTCGGTGTCCGAGAAATGCCATTCGAAGCGGCCGTCGTCGGTGACACGCGCCGGCGTGAGGTGCCGCCGGTCGATCTCGGGCAGGTAACCCGCGCCGTGCCCCTCCAGCGCCAGCACCAGCGCGGCGCCCGGGTAGCGCTGGCTGGCGTGCACGAGCAGGCCGCTCAGGCTGCGCCAGGAGGCCATGTCGTGCTTCCAGCGCGACACCACCTGGGGGGCGGTCGCGTGGGCCCGGATCTCCACCAGCCAGGTGTCGTCGTCGGTGCGGTCGATGAGTGCCACCACATGCACGCCGCAGCGCGCCACGTCGGCCAGCGCGAGCACCAGCGGATGCGCCTCGACCTGCGTGGTCTGGCCATCCGGGAAGCGGCTGAGCTGGTCGTCCATGCCGAAGGGGGCGTGCACGGCCAGCACCACACCGTCGCCGAGCGGGCGGCCAGAGTCGAGCGTGAGCACGGGAAGTCGATTCATGAAGGTCTCCG
>JACRBA010000124.1 GCA_016213265.1 Burkholderiales bacterium
CGCGCACGAGCGCATCGTCTACGAGCGGCTCAAGGCCGCCGCCCACTCCGCCCCACTGGTGGCCCAGCCGCTGCTGATCCCGGCCACGTTCGCCGCCACGCCGGCCGAGGTCGCCGTGGCCGAGGCCCGGGCGGCCGACCTGTCAGCCCTGGGGCTGGACGTGTCGCCCCTGGGCCCCACCACGCTGGCGGTGCGCGCCCGCCCGGCCGCCCTCCCCGATGCCGACCCGGTGGCCCTGGCCCGCTCGGTGCTCAAGGAGCTGGCCGAGCTCGACGAGGCCGACGCGGGCCGGCTGCTCGAACGCGCCCGCGACGAGCTCCTGGCGACCATGGCCTGCCACGGCGCCGTGCGCGCCAACCGCCGCCTCACGCTCGAGGAAATGAACGGCCTGCTGCGCCAGATGGAAGCCACCGAGCGCGCCGACCAATGCAACCACGGCCGGCCCACCTGGCGCCAGGTCACGATGAAGGAACTGGACGCGCTGTTCCTGCGCGGCCGCTGACATGACCATCCGATCCGACCGCCAGATCCAGCGCCCGCCCAAGCGGGGCGTGTCCCGGCACGCGGGGCCTTCGACAGGCTCAGGCCGAACGGCAGACGACCCAGCGACGAGCACCGGGCGAACAGGTCCAGGGGGCCCTTCGACAAGCTCAGGGCGACCGGGTGGGGCGAGCCCGTCCACCGTCCCAGGGCGAACGGGTGGGGCGAGCCCTTCCACGGTCCCAGGGCGAACGGGTGGGGCGAGCCCTTCCGCGGGCTCAGGGCGAACGGGGGGATCCGTTCGGGCTGAGCCTGTCGAAGCCCGGCGCGCAGCGCGGCCCTCGCCTGTCCGCGCTGAGCCCGGCGCAGCCCCTGCGACGCCCCGCACCTCCACCGCCGAGGGCATCCGACTGTCCAAGGCGCTGTCCGACCGCGGGCTGGCCTCGCGCCGCGAGGCCGACGACTGGATCGCCGCCGGCTGGGTGAAGGTGAACGGCGAGATGGCCGTGCTGGGCCAGCGCGTGATGCCCGACGCCCGCATCGAGGTGGACCCGGCCGCCCACCAGCAGCAGGCCAAGCGGGTGACCATCCTGCTGCACAAGCCGATCGGCTACGTGTCGGGCCAGGCGGAGGACGGCTACGAGCCCGCCAGCGTGCTGGTGACGGCCGCCAACCGCTGGAAGGACGACCCGCTGCGCCGCCCCTTCCACCCCGGCCACGGGCGCCACCTGGCGCCCGCGGGCCGGCTGGACATCGATTCCACCGGCCTGCTGGTGCTGACGCAGGACGGCCGCATCGCGCGGCACCTCATCGGCGAGGATTCCGACGTCGAGAAGGAGTACCTGGTGCGCGTGGAGTACCAGGGCCAGGCCAAGGCCCAGGCGGTGTTCCCGCCCGAGGCGCTGCAGCGCCTGCAGCACGGCCTGTGGCTGGACGGCAAGGCGCTCAAGCCGGCCAAGGTGAGCTGGGCCAACGAGGACCAGCTGCGCTTCGTGCTGCGCGAGGGCCGCAAGCGCCAGATCCGGCGCATGTGCGAGCTGGTGGGCCTGAAGGTGGTGGGCCTGAAGCGCGTGCGCATCGGCAGCGTGGTGCTGGGCAAGCTGCCCATGGGGCAGTGGCGCTACCTGCGCGACGACGAACGCTTTTGACGGCACCGGCGCGCCGCGCCGGTGACCGTCTGCCTCACACCGCCAGCAGGTCGACTTCGAAGACCAGCGTGGCATCCGGCGGGATGACGCCGCCCGCGCCGCGGCGGCCGTAGCCCAGGTGCGGCGGGATCACCAGCACCCGGCGGCCCCCCACGGCCATGCCCTGCACGCCCTCGTCCCAGCCACGGATCACCATACCGGCGCCCAGGTCGAACTCGAAGGGCTCGTTGCGGTCCTTGCTGGAATCGAACTTCTGGCCGCGCTGGTCGGGGCGCTTGGCGTCGAAGAGCCAGCCGGTGTAGTGCACGGTCACGGTCTGGCCCGCCTGGGCCACGGTGCCCTGCCCCACCACCACGTCGGTCACCTGCAGGGCCGGCCGCTCGGGCGTGGGCAGCAGCTCCACCTCGAACACCAGCGTGGCGTTCGGCGGGATCACGCCGCCGGCGCCGTACGCGCCGTAACCCAGCTCGGGCGGAATGGTGAGCACGCGCGTGCCGCCCACCTGCATGCCCTGCACGCCCTCGTCCCAGCCGCGGATGACGTGGCCGGCGCCGAGCGCGAACTCGAAGGGCTCGCCGCGGTCGCGGCTCGAATCGAACTTGCGGCCGCGGCCGTCCGGCGCCGCCGGGTCATGCAGCCAGCCGGTGTAGTGCACGGTCACGGTCTGGCCGGCGCGCGCGGCTTCGCCGCTGCCCGCCACACGGTCATCGATGTGCAGGCCGGGGGTGGAGCTCATGGAAGTGTCCTGGGTCGGTGGTGACAAGCCGGTCATGATGCCACCGGCGGCACCCAGCGCGCCGACCAGGCCTGGGTGGCCGCCGCGAGCCAGCTGGCCGGGTTGGCGCCAGGCAGCTCGCGCGGCAGGCCCAGCACCGTGGCCGCCGCCCGCAACGCAGCCAGCGGGTCGTCCAGGTCCACCGGCTGCGCGCCGTTCTGCTTGGACAGCTTCTGCCCGTCGGCGGCCATCACCAGCGGGGTGTGCAGGTAACGGGGCGTCGTCACACCCAGCGCCCGCTGCAGCAGGATCTGGCGCGGCGTGTTGTCGGCCAGGTCCTCGCCGCGCACCACGTCGGTCACGCCCTGCGCGGCGTCGTCCACCACGACGGCCAGCTGGTAGGCCCACAGGCCATCGGCGCGGCGCAGCACGACGTCGCCCACCTCCTGCGTCACGTTCTGGCGCTGCGGGCCGAGGCGCCGGTCGAGCCAGGCGATCCAGACGTCGTCGCCGCCGGGGCCATCGGTGCGCAGGCGCCAGGCCCGGGGTGGCCGCCCCCGCAGGCCGCCACGCTCGGGCCGGCAGGTGCCGGGGTAGACGCGCTCGCCATGCCGCTGGTGCACCCAGCCGCGGGCGGCCAGGGCCTCGTCGATGTCGCGCCGGCTGCAGGCGCAGGGGTAGGCCAGGCCGGCGGCCACCAGCCGGTCGAGCGCCGCCTGGTAGTGCCCCTCGCGCCGCGACTGCCACACCGGCGGCTCGTCGGGCACCAGGCCGCATCGGGCCAGCTGCCGCAGGATGGCCTCGTCGGCCCCGGCCACACACCGGGGCCGGTCCACGTCCTCGATGCGCACCAGCCAGCGGCCTCCGTGGGCACGGGCATCCAGCCAGCTCGCCAGCGCCGCCACCAGCGAGCCGGCGTGCAGCCAGCCGGTGGGTGACGGAGCGAAACGGCCGATGTAGCGGGCCACGGCGCTCAGCCGAGCCCCGGCTGTGCGGGGTGGTGGCGCTCCAGCAGCGCGCGCCGGGTGGCGGGGCTCTCCAGCTGGGTGAGCCACCACTGCAGGGCCAGGCCCTGCGGCGCCTTCTTGGGCTGCGGCACGGCGGCGCTGCGCCAGGCGTAGGCCATGCCAGCCAGGCGCCGGCTGCGCTTCACGTTCTTCGCCACCAGCCGCCCGACGCGCAGGTGCTCGCGCACCAGCGGCTCGGGCACGAAGCCGCAGCCCAGGCAGCGCAGCTGCGCCTCGATCTTGGCCTGCATGCTCGACACGGTGAGCACCTCCTGCCCCGGCAGCAGGTTCACCGTGATGGGCGCCAGCCGCATGGCCGAGTCGGCCACGGCCACGGCCCGGTGCTGCACGATGAGGTCGTCGGTGAGCGGCTCGGGCGCCGACGCCAGCGGGTGGTGCGGCGCCACGGCGAACACGAAGTCCAGCTCGCCCAGCGGCTTGAGCTCGATGCCGGGGGGCGCCGGCATGTCGGCCGGCACGCCCAGCGCCAGGTCGGCCTGGCCCGAGACCAGCGCCTCCCAGGTGCCCGCGAGCACCTCGGTGCGCAGGCGCAGGCGGGTGCCCGGGCCGCCGGCCAGGGGCGCCCCTTCCCCCACCTCGCCGCCGGGCCGCAGCGCATAAAAGGCCTCGCACAGTTCCAGCATGGTCAGGCGCGAGAGCACGTCGTCCACCGCGATGGTGAGCTCGGTCTCCCAGCCGGTGGACACGCGGCGCACGCGCTGGGCCACGGCTTCCATTTCCGCCAGCAGGCGGCGCCCTTCGGCCAGCAGCTCCTCGCCGGCCGCGGTGAGCTGGGCCTGGCGCGAGCGGCGGTCGAACAGCAGCACGTCCAGCGCGTCTTCCAGCTGGCGCACGCTGTAGGTGAGCGCGGAGGGCACCTTGCCCAGCTCGCGCGCCGCCGCGGCGAAGCTGCCCGTGCGCGCGATGGTGTCCATCATCGCCAGGGCGTCGGGGGTCAGTGCGTTGCGGCGGGGCGGTGTCGTCATGGTCGGTGCAGGTGGCGCTTCATGTTATTTGAAAGCTCGCTTCAAGCCCCGGCCGCCCCGGTGGCACACGGCGCTGCCTACAGTGACCCCATCGACACGACACACCGGAAGGAGCCCACGATGATCACCCTGCGCAAGGCCGAAGACCGCGGTGTGGCCGACCACGGCTGGCTGCACAGCTTCCACACCTTCTCCTTCGCCGAGTACCACGACCCGGCCCACATGGGCGTGGGCAACCTACGCGTCATCAACGACGACACCATCGCCCCGGGCACCGGCTTCGGCACGCACGGCCACCGCGACATGGAGATCGTGAGCTACGTGCTCGACGGCGAGCTGGCCCACCGCGACAGCATGGGCAACGGCACCGCCATCCGCCCGGGCGAGGTGCAGCGCATGACGGCCGGCACGGGCGTGCGGCACAGCGAGTTCAACCATGCCGAGGGCCGCGCCACGCACTTCCTGCAGATCTGGCTGCTGCCCTCACGCCCCGGCCTGGCGCCCGGCTATGAGCAGAAGGCCTTCGGCGAATCGGCCAAGCGCGGCCGGCTCGCGCTTGTCGCCGCCCCGGACGGGCGCGAGGGTGCCGTCACGCTGAATGCCGACGCGTCGATCCGGGCCGGCCTGTTCGACGGCGACGAGCGCGCCGAGCTGGCGCTCGACCCGGCGCGGCTGACCTATGTGCACGTGGCCACCGGCGAGGTGCGCCTGAACGACACGCATGTGCTCAAGGCCGGCGACGGCGCCACGCTGGACGGCGAAGCGCAGCTCATGCTGAGCGACGGCCGCGGGGCGGACGTGCTGGTGTTCGACCTCGCCCGGCTGTGAGCGCGCGACCGCTGCGGCTAGCATCCGCGGCATGAACCTGAGCCTTGCCGCACTGGGCGTGCTGCCGCTGGCCGACTGGCTGGCGGTGGTGACGCTGTTCGCCGCCTGGGCCGGCTACGCGCGCTTCGCCAAGCGGCTGGCCGGCCGCCGCCCGTCCATCCTCGGCTCCACCAACCGGGTGCGCCGGCAGTGGATGTGGCGCACCACCACGCGCGAGAACCGTGTGGTCGACGGCGTGGTGGTGCAGAACCTGTCCACCAGCCCGTCGTTCTTCGCCTCCACCACCATCCTGATCATCGGCGGCCTGCTCGCGGCGCTGGGCGCCACCGAGCAGTCGATCGACTTCGTGCGCGAGATCCCGTTCGCCGCCCGCACCTCGGCGCTGGTGTTCGACCTCAAGCTCGCCGTGCTCGCCGCCATCTTCGTGTACGCGTTCTTCCGCTTCACCTGGAGCATGCGGCAGTACACCTTCGGCGCGCTGCTGGTGGCCAGCGCGCCGGGGCACGATGCGCCGTGGACGGATGCCGAGCGCGACGCCTTCGCCGACCGCGCCGGCCGCGTGATGGGCCTGGCCGCCGAAACCTTCAACGACGGGCTGCGGGCCTACTACATGGCCTTCGCCGCCATCGCCTGGTTCGTGTCACCGTGGGCCTGTCTCGCGGCCACGGCCTTCGTGGTGGGCGTGCTGTACCAGCGCGAGTTCCACTCGGACGTGCTGGCGGTGCTCAACGAGGGCTGAGCCCGCCAGCGTCCGGGGCTCAGGCCGCCGAGCCGGCCAGGCGGAACACGGCCACGCTCTGCACCAGGCGGTCGGCCTGGGCGCGCAGGCTGTCCGCCGCCGCGGCGGCCTCCTCCACCAGCGCGGCGTTCTGCTGGGTCACCTGGTCCAGCTGCGA
Organism: Burkholderiales bacterium; assembly: GCA_016213265.1. Classification (GTDB taxonomy): domain Bacteria; phylum Pseudomonadota; class Gammaproteobacteria; order Burkholderiales; family Burkholderiaceae_C; genus Ideonella. The sequence goes on from JACRBA010000124.1 coordinate 6,061, forward strand.
CACGGCCGTGCCCACCTGCGAGATGCCCTGGCTCTGCTCGGCCGTGGCGGCATCGATGTCGCCCATCAGGTCGTTCACCCGGCCCACGCTGCGCAGGATCTCCTCCATGGTGGCGGCGGTGGCGCTGACCTGCTCGCCGCCTTGGGCCACCTTCGCACTGCTGTCCTGGATGAGCTGCTTGATCTCCTTGGCCGCTTCGGCGCTGCGCTGGGCCAGCGTGCGCACCTCGCCGGCCACCACCGCGAAGCCGCGGCCGTTCTCACCGGCGCGGGCCGCCTCCACCGCGGCGTTCAAGGCCAGGATGTTGGTCTGGAACGCGATGCCGTCGATCACGCCGATGATCTCGCCGATGCGCTGGCTGGCGCCGGTGATGCCGTCCATGGTCTGCTGCACGCGCACCACCGCGTCTGTTCCCTGGCGCACCCGCTCGCTGGCCTGCGCCGCGAGCTGCGCAGCCTGGCGTGCGCTGTCCGCGTTGGTCTGCACGGTGACGGTCAGCTGCTCCATCGACGCCGCCGTCTGCTGCAGGTTGGACGCCTGCTCTTCGGTGCGCTGCGAGAGATCGGCGTTGCCGGTGGCGATCTGCGTGGTGCCGGTGGCGATGGCGTCCGCGCCCTCGCGGATGCCCGCCACCACACCGGACAGCGCCGTCTGCATGCGCTGCATCGCGGCCAGCAGGCTGGTGGTCGGCATGCCGTCGGCCACCTTCACCGCCATGCCCAGGTCGCCGGCGGCGATGGCATTGGCCACCTCCGCGGCATAGGCCGGCTCGCCGCCGAGCTGGCGCATCAGCCGGCGCACCATCCACGCCCCACAGGCCAGGGCCAGCAGGATCGCCGCGATAGAGGCGCCGAGCATGAATGCTCGCGACTGGGCGTACTGGTTCCTTGCCTCCGACGCCTTCTCATCGGCAGCCGCATCCTGCACCTTCGCAAGCTGGTCCAGGGTGGCCAGCCGCTCCTTCTGCGGCCCCGCGATCTGGCCCATCAGCACGGCAGTCGCCTCCTGGGCGCGATTCGCGAGCCCCAGTTCCAGGAAACGATCGTTCGCGGCCCGCATGGATGCCTGGAGGGCATCGACCCGTTCGATGAGCAGTCGCTGCTGGTCGGCCTCGGCGTCACCCTGCGGCAGCATCGCGATCAGCTCCTTCTTGGCCCTTTCGTAGTCCTGTCGCGCCTCGGCAATCACCCGCTCTTCGGCGCTCATCAAGTCTGCCGCCTCCAGCAGGGCGATGTTGCGGGTGGCGATGGCCACCTGGTTGGTGGCTGCGCGCATGGTGGCCACCAGCGCCTTCTGGTGGTTGTAGACGTTCACCACCTCATCGAGTCGGCCCTGTACGGCCGCCATGCCCTGCACCCCGATCACCGCAATGCCCACCAGCATTGCCAGCGTCACGCCAAAGGTGCCGGCCAGTTGTGCCCGCACCGTCCACTGCTTGTTGCCCATGTCGTCATTCCCCTGTGTCACACGGTGCTGGCCACCTCGGCCAGCGTGCGCGGGTTATCGACTGGGCCGCCCACCGCCAAAGCGAGCTGACGGTGAGCTGACGTCGAAAATGACGAAGATCAATCCACGTCACGCGGCGGCGTGAACACCGCACGCCTGCACCTTCCGGGTGGCAACAGGCCTCAGCGCAGGCCCAGGAACTCCTTCACGGGCTGCACCGAGGTGGCGGGGTCTTCCTCCTGCGGCACATGGCCCAGCGCAGGTAACACCACCAGCCGGCTGCCGGGGATGTCGCGCGTGAACTGCTGCGCGGTGGCCGGCGGAATGAGCCGGTCGCGCCCACCCCACAGGATGAGCGCAGGCATGGCCAGGCGCCCCAGCCGGTCCACGTGCTGGCCCATCTCGAGCTGCTGCATGCGCAGGCCCAGCGCGCGCCGGTTGCCCTCGCGCAGCGCCAGCTCGTAGTAGCGGTCCACCAGCTCATGCGTGATGCGCGACGGGTCGCCATAGACGCTGTGCAGGCTGCTGGCCACCACGCCGCGCAGCAGGAACCATTCGCTCAGGCGGCTCACCACCGGCAGCCGGGCGAGGCGGAACCCCAGCGGCAGCTCGTCGGGCTCGAAGCGGTGGCCCGAAGCATCCACCAGCACCAGCCGCTCCACCCGCTCGGGGGCCAGGCTGGCCACGCGCCAGGCCACTTCCCCGCCCAGTGAATTGCCGCCGAGCACCGCCTGGCGCACCTGCAGGGCGTCCATCACGTCCAGCGTGAAGCGCGCCAGCGTGTCGCCGCGGTAGTCGTCCGGTGCGTAGCGGCCCGCGAAGGGCCCCGTGAGGCCGAAGCCGGGCAGGTCGAAGCGGATGACGCGCCGCTGCCCTTTCAGCGCAGCGGCCCAGCCTTCCCAGGTGTGCAGGCTGGCCGAGGTGCCATGCAGCAGCACGATGGGTGCGGGGTCGTCGCGCGGGCCCTCGTCGCGCAGGTGCACGATCTGGCCCTTCACCTCGATGAAGTCGGACGGCGGCGGCGCCCAGCGCGCCACCAGGGTTTCCACCGCACGGTCGGGGGCGCGGGCCAGCGGCACGGCCAGCGCGGTGAGCATCAGCAGCACGCCGAAGGCGCGCCAGAGCAGCAGCTTCATGGAGTGGGGGCCGGCACCTGCACGGCGAGGTCGCCCGGACCGGGCGCGCGGCATTCTAGGAGCGGCGCGGCCGCACGCGGGCCGCGGCCCGCCGCTCGGCGCTCTCCGCTCTCCCTAGGGCGAGCCCCATGGCCGCCGCGCGGCGCGGCGATTACGCTGCGTCAATCGGCCTTGACGCGCCTACCCGGCGCCACGGGGCCGGTTCCTTGCTGATGAACGCCGACACCACCCCCGACGTCCACCCCGACGCCCGCCCCACCCCCCCCGACACCCCCGAGCCCGCCCCGCGCAGCGGCGCGTTCGACATCCCCTTGCGCACGCTCGGCTGGGGTGCCCCCTGGCGCTGGCTGGCCCTGGGCGCACGCGACCTGCGCCGCGCGCCGGGCGTGGGCCTGTTCTACGGCGTGTGCTTCGCCGGCATGGGCTGGCTCCTGCTCAAGGTGTTCCAGCACGCGCCGGCCTACACGCTGGCGCTGTCGGCCGGCTTCCTGCTCATGGGCCCCTTCCTCTGCCTGGGGCTGTACCACGCCAGCCGCGCGCTCGAGCGGGGCGAGCGCCCCGACCTGGGCAACTCGCTGCTGGCCTGGGACACCCGCACGGGCACGCTGGCCATCTTCGGCTTCGTGCTGCTGGTGCTGGAGATGCTGTGGGCGCGCGCCTCGCTCGTGGTCTTTGCCTTGAGCTTCGACGGCATGCCCGACTTCAAGGGCTCGGTGCTGGCCCTGCTGGACCCGCAGAACCTGGAGTTCATCGTCGCCTACCTGCTGGTGGGCTCGGTGTTCGCCGGGCTCATCTTCTCGGTCAGCGTGGTGGCCATGCCCATGATCCTGGACCGCCAGACCGACGCCATCACCGCCGGGCTCACCAGCCTGCGCCTGGTGCTCACCCAGCCGGGGGTGATGCTGTGGTGGGGTGCCCTGCTCACCGGGCTGGTGGTGCTGGCCATGCTGCCGGCCTTCCTGGGGCTGGTGGTGGTGGGCCCCCTGCTGGGCCACGCCACCTGGCACGCCTACCGCGAGGCGGTGGGGCCCGCGCCGGACGACACCCCGCCCGCGCCTGGCGCGGCAGCCTGAGCGCCGCGGCCCCGCGGCGGCCGCGTCAGCGGAACTCGCGCTCGCGCATCCACTTGGTCGCCACCCACTTCTCGCCCTCCAGCACCGGCGCGCCGCCATGCAGCGTCTTGGTGCTGGGGTGCGGCGCGTGGTAGCTGAAGAACACCGCGTTGCCCTTCACCGGCGCCACCTCCAGCCCCACGTCGGGGAAGGTGGTGCCACCGCCGCGCACCGGGTCGTTCAGGTACATGACCAGCGTGCCCACCCGCTGGCCGCCGCGGGCCAGGATGGTGGGCGAGCCCGGGTGGGCCGGGTCGAAGTAGTCGTGGTGCGGCTTGTACTCGGCACCCGGGCGGTAGCGCAGCACCTGCAGGCCCTCGCCGTGCGAGACGGGCCAGTTCAGCAGCGCGGCGATGCGCCGCTCGATGCGCTCGCACACCGGGAACTCGCCGCGGCCGAAGAACATGCCGTCGCTGGTGCGGGCGGTGTTCACCTCGCTGCCGCCCGTCTCGTTGACCACCGTCTCCGAGCGGGCGAGCCGCGGCTCGGCCAGGCCGCGCAGCTCGTCGCACTCGGCGTCGGTGAGGAAGCCGCCGAACACCACCACGCGCGGCAGCTTCATCGAGAGCAGCACGCGCACGCGATGCCCCTCGACCACCACGCTGCCGGGGGCACCCTCCAGCGCCGGCTCGGGCAGGCGCCGGCCGGGAATGGCCTGGCCCTGCGCCTGCAGGTGTTGCGACAGCGTGCTTTCCATGGCTTCGATGGCCACGTCCTCGGGCCAGCCGCTGCCGCGCATGGCGGCCAGCACGTCTTCAGGGGTGAAACCGGCCTGCGCCTGGGCGACGATCCAGGCACGCAGCTCGGGGGTGATGGCGGCGTGGGTGGTGGTCATGGGCCGATTGTCGCCCCGATGCCGGCCCGGCGAGCCGCGGGCAGGTCAGCGTCGCCCGCGCTGCCACCACCACACCGCCGCGCCGGCCAGCAGCACCAGCACGGCGGCCTTGCGGGCCGC
>JACRBA010000126.1 GCA_016213265.1 Burkholderiales bacterium
CGCAGCTTGACGGATTGGTGGCGCCGCTGGATCGCGTTAACGTCGATACCGACGCCATCATCCCGAAGCAGTTCCTCAAGTCGGTCAAGCGCTCGGGCTTCGGGCCGAACCTGTTCGACGAGTGGCGCTACCTGGACCGCGGCGAGCCGGGGCAGGACCCGGACTCACGCAAGCCCAACCCCGATTTCGTGCTGAACCAGCCGCGCTACCAGGGCGCGTCCATCCTGCTGGCGCGCGACAACTTCGGCTGCGGCTCCAGCCGCGAGCACGCCCCGTGGGCGCTGGAGCAGTACGGCTTCCGCGCGCTCATCGCGCCCAGCTTCGCCGACATCTTCTTCAACAACTGCTTCAAGAACGGCGTGCTGCCCATCCAGCTGCCCGAGTCGCAGGTGGCGCGCCTGTTCGACGAGGTGGCGGCGTTCCCGGGCTACCAGCTCACCATCGACCTGCCGCGCCAGGTGGTGGTCAAGCCCGATGGCACCGAGCTGCCTTTCGAGGTGCAGCCCTTCCGCAAGTACTGCCTGGTCAACGGCTTCGACGACATCGGGCTCACGCTGCGCCACGCCGATAAGATCCGCGCCTTCGAGGCGGAGCGCCTCGCCAAGATGCCCTGGCTGGGGCACCGAGTGATCTGACATGCGCATTGACCTGCACCTGGGTGTCCACAAGACCGCCACCACGCACCTGCAGCGCTACTGGGTCCAGTGCGCCGGGCTGCCCGGGGCGGCCGCGTGCCCGCCCATGCAGGAAGTGCGCAATGCCGTGACGCCCGTGGCCTACGGCGCGCCGGCCACTGCCCAGGCCACCGCCTGGCTGGCGGCATGGCCAGGCCGCACCGACCGGCTGGTGCTCAGCGAGGAGAACCTCATCGGCGACTGCGGCCTGCTGTTCGACCAGCAGTCGCTGTATGCCGACGCACGGCGCCGGCTCACGCGGGTGGCTGCCATGCTGCCGCAGGCCGACCTGCGCCTGTGGCTGTGCATCCGCGAATACGGCAGCTTCATCCGCTCTGCCTACAGCGAGGTGCTGCGACACCGCCCGTACAAGCCGTTCCGCTCGGCCTACACCGGCTTCAATCTCGACCAGCGCGGCTGGCCGGAGCTGGTGGCCGACGTGCAGGCCGCGTTTCCGCGTGCGCGGCTGCACGTATGGCGCTACGAGTCGCTGGCCGAGCTGCGCGACCGCATCACCACCACGCTGTTCGACGTGCCGGCCAGCGCCCTGCCCAAGCCGGACGATGCCCGCGACCGCCAATCGCTCAGCCGCATGGCGGTGCGCCTGCTCGACGACATCTGCCAGAAGGCCGGGGCCGACGTGGCCACCAAGGTCCGGCCCTCGGTCGAGCGCATCGTCAACGGCCCCAATTACCCGCGCTTCGACCCCTGGCGCGATGACGAGCGGCAGTTCTTCCAGCGCCGCTACGAGCAGGACACCGCCCGCCTGGCGCGCGAGCCGGGCATCACCTGGCTGGGCTGAGCGCTGCACCGGGCCTGACCCCTCTTCCTTCCGCTTTCGACGAGACCCCCATGAAAATCGCAGTTCTTCCTGGTGACGGCATCGGCACCGAGATCGTCGCCGAGGCCGTGCGCGTGCTGAACGTGCTCGAGCTGCCCTTGGAGCTGGAGCAGGCGCCGGTCGGCGGCGCCGCCTATGCGGCGCTGGGCCACCCGCTGCCCGAGTCCACGCTGAAGCTGGCCCAGGCCGCGGATGCGGTGCTGTTCGGCGCCGTGGGCGACTGGAAGTACGACACGCTGGAGCGCTCGCTGCGGCCCGAGCAGGCCATCCTCGGCCTGCGCAAGCACCTGGGGCTGTTCGCCAATTTCCGCCCGGCCATCTGCTACCCGCAGCTCACGCACGCGTCCAGCCTCAAGCCCGAGCTGGTGGCGGGCCTGGACATCCTCATCATCCGCGAGCTCACCGGCGACATCTACTTCGGCCAGCCGCGCGGCCGCCGCACCGCGGTGGACGGGCATTTCCCCGGCGCCGAGGAAGCCTTCGACACCATGCGCTACTCGCGCCCGGAGATCGAGCGCATCGCCCACGTGGCCTTCCAGGCCGCGCGACAGCGCGGCAAGAAGGTCACCAGCGTGGACAAGGCCAACGTGCTGGAGACCTTCCAGTTCTGGAAGGACGTGGTCACCGAGGTGCACGCCCAGTACCCCGACGTGGCGCTGGAGCACATGTACGTGGACAACGCCGCCATGCAGCTGGTGAAGGCGCCGAAGAAGTTCGACGTCATCGTCACCGGCAACATGTTCGGCGACATCCTCTCGGACGAGGCGTCCATGCTCACCGGCTCGATCGGCATGCTGCCCTCGGCCTCGCTGAACGCGAAGAACCAGGGCCTGTACGAGCCCAGCCATGGCAGCGCGCCGGACATCGCGGGTCAGGGCATTGCCAACCCGCTGGCTACAATTCTGTCTGCCGCCATGATGCTCCGCTTTTCCCTCCAGCAGCCCGAAGCCGCCGACCGCGTCGAGAACGCGGTGCGCGCCGTGCTGGCCGCGGGCTACCGCACGCCCGACATCTGGAGTGAAGGCACCCACAAGGTGGGTACGCGCGAGATGGGTGACGCCGTGGTCGCGGCGATCACCGGCAAAACGATTACCAAGAGCTGACAGCTCGGTCTCGTCTCGCCCCTACCCAGGACCCCGGCGAAGCGAGCCGGGGTGGCAGGTGAAGTGGGTCCGGGCAACTTTTCAAAGGCATCTGACATGGCACTCGTAGGACTGGTCGGCTGGCGCGGCATGGTGGGCTCCGTGCTCATGGAGCGCATGGTCGCCGAGGGCGACTTCGACCTCATCGAACCGCTGTTCTTCTCCACCTCCAATGCCGGCGGCGCCGCCCCGGCCATGGCGAAGAACGAGACCACGCTGCGCGACGCGTTCGACATCGACGCGCTCAAGCGCTGCGACATCATCCTCACTGCCCAGGGCGGCGACTACACCACCGAGGTGTTCCCCAAGCTGCGCGCTGCGGGCTGGAAGGGGCACTGGATCGACGCGGCGAGCACCCTGCGCATGCAGGACGACGCCGTCATCGTGCTGGACCCGGTGAACATGCCGGTGATCAAGGACGCCATGGCCCGTGGCGGGCGCAACTGGATCGGCGGCAACTGCACCGTGAGCTGCATGCTCATGGGCGTCGGTGCGCTGTACAAGGCGGGCCTGGTCGAGTGGATGAGCACCCAGACCTACCAGGCGGCCTCGGGCGGCGGTGCCCAGCACATGCGCGAGCTGCTCACCCAATACGGCACGCTCAACGCCGAGGTCAAGGCGCTGCTGGACGACCCCAAGAGCGCCATCCTGGAGATCGATCGCCGCGTGATCGCCAAGCAGCGCTCGCTGACCGCCGAGGAGACCGCGCACTTCGGCGTGCCGCTGGGCGGCTCGCTCATCCCGTGGATCGACAAGGATCTCGGGATCGGCAAGCAGCCGGGTGAGCCCGGCTGGGGCCAGTCCCGTGAAGAGTGGAAGGGCATGGCCGAGACCAACAAGATCCTCGGCCAGGGCGAGGGCTTCGGCTCGCCGGCCGTGCCGGTGGACGGCTTCTGCGTGCGCGTGGGGGCCATGCGCTGCCACTCGCAGGCGCTCACCTTCAAGCTGAAGAAGGACGTGCCGCTGGCCGACATCGAGGCCATGATCGCCGCCGACAACGAGTGGGTGAAGGTGGTGCCCAACACCCGCGAGGCGAGCATCCGCGACCTCACGCCCGTGGCCGTCACCGGCACGATGACCATCCCGGTGGGCCGCCTGCGCAAGCTGGCGATGGGCCCCGACTACCTGGGCGCATTCACCATCGGCGACCAGCTGCTGTGGGGCGCGGCCGAGCCGCTGCGCCGTATGCTGCGCATCCTGCTGCAGGCCTGACGGCCCCCTTGGCCGCCGTGCACTTGTGCGGCACGGCGGTTGAAACCGGGCGTTACTGATGTCAAGAACGATGTTGCCGCGGGGCCACATCGTTTCGGTGCGTCACCCGGTGAAAACGCAAATAGTCCCGGAGGTGAGGTTTTGCGTGAGCATCGGAGCCTATATGCTTGATGCTCTGGTGTTTTCTCACTTCCTGCCGAGAGAACGGTCATTCCGCGCGGACCTGCGCCTGCAGGGCCGCTGATGGCGTTTCGGGAGACGCTTTGAAGAACTCTTCATCCATGGCCAAGACCGCATCGCTGACGTCCGTGGCCGCCGCGGCCCTGCTCATGCTCCACGTGGGCGGCGCGCAGGCGCTGTCGCTGGGCCGGCTGACCGTCCAATCCGCCCTCGGCGAGCCCTTGCGGGCAGAGATCGACATCACCGGCATGACGGCCGAAGAGGCCGCCTCGCTGCGCAGCACCTTGGCGTCCCCCGAGGCGTTCCGCGCGGCCGGCGTCGACTTCAACCCGGCGCTGCAGGGCGCGCAGCTCTCGCTCGCGCGCCGGCCCGATGGCCGGGCCTACATCCGTGTCACCGGCGACCGGGCGGTCTCCGAGCCGTTCGTCGACATGGTCATCGACTTCTCCTGGTCCAGCGGCCGGCTTCAGCGGGCCTACACCCTGCTGATCGACCCGCCGGTCACGACGGCGCGCCCGGCCCCCGCGCCCGCACCGTCCACCGCGCCGGCGATGTCGTCGGCCGCGCCGGCACCTGCCGCGCGCCCGGCCCCGCCGCCCCCTGCCGCGGTGGCCACCCGCCCGGCCAGCCCCC
>JACRBA010000010.1 GCA_016213265.1 Burkholderiales bacterium
AACCATCACCGCCTGATGGGCCCGCTGGGCTATGTGCCGCCGGCAGAGTTCGAAGCCAATTACCATCGACAACGCGCTGGTCAGGCCGCGACCGTCTGACTTAAACCAACTGGCCTCCGCCGTTCCCGGGGCGGTTCAAAGGTTGGTGGTTCAAGCGGGTGCTGAATGAACTGGTCAACCCGGAGGGCGGGATCCCTCGCGCCGAGATCGACGCGCAGATCTCGGATATCCAGGAATCGCTGAAACCCGACGCCCTGCCGATCGATGAAAACATCGACGCGCTGATGGTCGCGCTGGACCAACTGCCGGAATTCGCTGATCGCCCGTTCTACAAACAGGTCGAACTGGTCAGCGGTAGCCAGCTGCGCATCCGCAATGCGATCATCAGCTATCTGCAGGCCTTCCGGCAACGCTCTGCCTGGACCCGCCACGACCTGCTGTTCGATGCCGACCTGGACAAGTACGACAAGCGCCTGCAGGCCGAATGGGAGCTGCAGTACGGCCAGGTCTGCGACGAGCTCGGCCCGGACGCTACCGATGCGGCAATGGCACAGGCGGGGCGCGCCCTCCTGAAGTGGGCAGAAGACGCCCATTTTTCCATCCGTTCGGGTGTCAATGTCCCTTGGGTCTGCCGCGGTTCCCTACACATGCTCTCAGAGGACATGCGCGTGGGCTGGCATCCACAGTTCGAGACCCGGCTGAAAGCCGTCCTCGATGCGGCCGCGCAGGGGAAGACGGCATGACGGCTTGGCAGGATCGCACCATCGAGCAGCGCAACCTGCTCAACCCCGCCTTCTGCGCCGTCGTGGTGTGGCATCTCGCGCGTGGCTACGCCACGGAGGCAACGACGCTCGGCACTGGCCAACAGGCACTGCCGTTTGAGCTGGCCTTCGTGGGCGCGAGCCTCATCCTGCGTGGCCAGACGCGGGAGCAATTGCCTCGCACGATTACGAGTTCGCTGGCCACCTGGGTGCACGATCACCCGCTGGAGCGTTCGGCCGTCGCCAAGGGCGTGGCCGTATTGCGGCAGACGGTCCGCGAGGCCTTGCTGTTCGGCGCGCAGCACCGGCTGCTCACGCTGGATGGCCGCTGGATCGCCGCCAGCGACTCGCAGACCAAAAAGATCAAAACCTACCTGGGCGCATCGAGCACTGAGGTGAGGGACTGCATGCGCCAGGCCGTGTTCGTCGGTCGTTGGCTGTGCAAAGCGGGCGCGCCCCCAACCGTGTTGGCGCTATTGGGAGTTCAAGCATGATTCAGATTCGCGCCGTGGTGATCTACAGCCACGACGGACGCCACCGCGTAGTGCCCTTCGAACCAGGCCGCGTCAACATCATTTCCGGAGACTCACGCACCGGCAAGTCGGCCATCCTGGGCATCATCGACTACTGCTTTGGGGCCAAGGAGATCGACGTGCCCGAGGGCAGGGTCCGCCGCAACGTGGCCTGGTTTTCGTTGTTGCTTCAGACACCGCGTGGTCAGGCCTTTGTGGCGCGCCAACTGCCGACAGGTGACGGCAAATCCAACGAGGCGGTCTACGTTCAAACCGACATGGAGGTCGACATCCCTCCCGCATCGGCGCTGCGCCAGACGACCAACCGAGAGGGCTTGCGTTCGCTGCTGGCATCCTGGGCTGGCCTGTCGGACTACCTGCACGAACCGCCGCCTGGGCAAACGCGCGACGCGCTGGCTGCCACCATCAGCCATGCGCTCACGTTCTGCTTCCAATCCCAGAACGAAATCGCGCAGCGCAATCACCTGTTCCACGGCTCCAGCGATCGATTTGTGGCGCAGGCGATCAAGGACACCCTGCCCTACTTCCTGGGTGCGGTCACTGACGACTACGTCGCCAAACAGCAGGAGCTCAAGCGCGTTCGGGCCGAGATTCGTCAGATCGACCGCCGGCTTGCGGAAGCTGCTGCGATCCGAGGCGATGGCGTGGGCCGCGCGGACACGCTGCTGGCCGAAGCCAAATCGGTGGGCATGAGCGAGCTTTCCGACGACGCCACTTGGCAGGAAAAGCTCGACACCCTCCGCCAGATTCAGAACAGGCCGGTGCCCTCCGCAGCGGCGGAGGTTGACGGCGACGTTGAGTTCCGTAGGCTTTCCACGGTGCGCAACGAACTCGTGCAGGAGCAGCGAACCCTGCAGTCCACGCTAGAGCGCGCCCGCAGCTTCGAAGGCAGTTCAAGGGGATATTCGGCGGAAGCACGCGAACATGTGGCGCGTCTGCAAGCAGTGAGCGTCTTTGAGTATGACCAGCCAGGACACGCCTGCCCGTTGTGCCTGCAAGAGCTGCCCGAAGCCTCGCAGGTTCCGTCCATCGGCGACCTGCGAGCTGCCCAGGAGTACATCGGCGAACGCAGTGGGGCAATGGATTCGGCGACCCCGCGCATCGAGACCGCCATCCAGGATGTCGAGACCAAGCTCTCGGATGTGCGGCGCCGCATGGAAGACAACCGTGTGCTGCTGACGGCGGTCAAGCGAGGCAATCAACGCCTGCAACTGGCTTCGGACATGGAAGCGCGGCGCGCCATGGTGCTCGGCCGGATCAGCCTGTACATGGAGAACATCCCGCAAATGCCGGACCTCAGTGAGCAGCAGGAGCGACTGAAGGAACTGCGGCTGCGGGAGGGCCTGCTCGATGAGGCGGTCAGTGCCGACACCATCCAGGCGAAGATGGAGTCCTGTTTGTCCAACGTCAACCAGCATCTGTGGAACTACGCCAAGCAGATCGACCTGGAGTATTCCGATACACCCTTGCGCCTGGACCCACGCAACCTGACCATCGTGGCCGACACGCTGGAGCGGCCAGTGCCGATGCGCGAGATCGGCAGCGGCGAGAACCATGTCGGCTATCACGTCGTGGCGCACCTTGCCCTGCACACTTGGTTCGCCAGCCGTTGTCGGCCGGTGCCATCATTCCTGCTGCTGGATCAGCTTTCGCAGGCGCACTTCTCTCCGGACACGGTACTGGGCGAAGGCATCACTCAAGAGAAGATCGACGCCGACCGCAAGGCCGTGAAGCGCCTCTTTGGCCTGATCTTTGACGTGGTCGCCAGCTTGGGCGGCAAGTTCCAAGTGATCATCACAGATCACCCGGATTTCGGCGATGACACTCGCTTCCAGGCCGCGCTGCGAGAGCGCTGGCGTGACGGTCTCAAGTTGGTCCCCGAAGATTGGCCACGCGCTTCCTAGAGGCGTCTCTGCACGGCCTCACTCTGCGATTGAAGAATGACCGGTAAGCGCGGGAGCAGTCATTGAGGACTGAACGCCGAACGACTGCACCCAGTCTGAACCAGACGCCCGCCCACGCCCCTCCCAACCCGAAGTGTTCACAATGCCCCCATGAAGCCCCTCCTCCTCCTGGCCCTCTCCGCCATCGCCCTCACCGCCCACGCCGAGCCCATTGGCGAGGTGGACACGGTGTTCAAGCTCATCGGGCCGGATCACAAGATCGTGGTCGATGCGTATGACGACCCCGGGGTGAAGGGGGTGACCTGCTATGTCTCGCGGGCCAAGACCGGGGGCATCAAGGGGGGCCTCGGGCTGGCCGAGGACAAGGCGGAGGCTTCCATCGCCTGCCGGCAGACGGGGCCCATCTCGTTTCCCAAGCCGCTCAGGCAGCAGGACGAGATGTTCAACGAGCGCATATCGCTGGTCTTCAAGCGCCTGCGCGTGGTGCGCATGGTGGATGTGGAGCGGAACACGCTGGTCTACCTCACCTACTCGGACCGGGTCATCGAGGGCTCGCCGCAGAACAGCGTGACGGCGGTGCCGGTGGACCGCAGCGTGCCGATTCCGGTGCGCTGAGAAGGGGAACCTCCTTGCGCACCATCGACGAGATGCTCCACCTGGATCTGCTGACCGCCCAGGAGCACGGGGCCATTCATGCGTGGATCACGCGGGCGAAGTCGCCCGAGGCCATCCTCGCCATGCCGCAGCCACTGTGGCAGGCGCTGGAGCGTGCCAGCGCGGTGATGAACGTGGACGCGGATCTGCTGCGACAGCCGGCCTGGTTGGCCCAGGGGTGAGAGGCTGTGGGGCTGAAGGGCCGCGGGGTCAGGGGCCGGCCAGCCGGGGCACCAGCTCGTGCTGGCCCCGCACGGTGATCTCCACGGCCCGGCCCTCGCCCCGCCGCACCCAGCCCATGTGGGTGAAGTGCGCGTACAGCTCGTCGGCCAGCTGGCCCGCCAGGTGATCGCGCCGTTCAGACCAATCCAGGCAGGCATAGGCATAGCGGCGGCGGCCGGTGGGCGCGCCGGGCCGCATGCCCAGGCCTTGCATCCACGCATGGCCCGCCTCGGTGAGCGCGTAGCCGCTGGCCGCGGGCTGCAGGCAACGCTCACGCTGCAGCGCATCGAACAGGGCCACGCCCAGCTGGCCGGCCAGGTGGCCGTAGCAGCAGCGCGCCTGCCGCAGCCGGGCGCGCCCAGGGTGGGCCCAGCTGCGGTCGTGGCTGCTGCGCTCGGCCACCAGGGCCAGGGCCTCCAGCGCGTGGGCCACGTCGGCATCGGCCAGGCGGTAGTAGCGGTGACGGCCGCGGGGCTCGCAGGCCACGAAGCCCGCCTCCAGCAGCCGGGCCAGGTGCCCGCTGGCAGTGGCACGTGTGACGGACGCGGCCTCGGCCAGCTCGCTGGCGCTGGCGCAATCGCCCGCCAGCAGGTGGGCCAGCATGCGCGAGCGCGCGGTGTCGGCCACCAGGGCGGCCGCGCGGGCCAGGCGGGGTTCGTGGGGTGGGCTCACGGCGCTCAGCGTAGCGCGTCGCGCGAGTCCCCGGGTGCCTGCTCGCGATCGAGCAGGCCGTACTCGCGCATCACCGTGGCCACGCGCAGGCGGTAGCCGGCCAGGATGTCGCTGCGCCCGGCCTGCTGCGCGGCGCGGTGCATGGCATGGCAACGCCACTGGCGCACGGCCGCCTCGTCGCGCCAGAAGCTGAGCGAGAGGTAGTGCCCCGGGCGCGACAGGCTCTCGAAACGCTCCACCGAAATGAAGCCGTCGATGGCCTCCAGCGCGGGTTTCAGCGTGGCGGCCAGGTCGAGGTAGCGCGCGGTGGCGCCGTGCTGCGGCTGCAGCTCGAAGATCACGGCGATCATGGCGCCACCTGCCGCGGCAGCTCGCGCGTGCCGGCCACGTCCTGCAGCCAGCTGCGCTCTTCACGCAGGATGAAGCGCTCGGCCTGGGCCCACTCGAAGTTGGCGCGCCCTTCCGGGTCGGCCTTCAGCGTGGCGCGGTAGCGCTCGTAGGCGGCCAGGTCGTCGAAGCCGACCAGGCCCCATGCCACGTCGTTGCTGCCTTCGTGCGGCAGGAAGTAGCCGACCAGGTGCCCGCCGCAGCGGGGAATGATGCGGCCCCAGGCCTCGGCGTAGCGCCGGAAGGCGTCGCGCTGGAAGGGGTCGATCTGGTAGCGGATGAAGCAGGTGATCGGCATGGTGCGCCCCGGTGAATGAACTGGGCGCCATGGTGCGGCAGGGGCCGGCACCGATGCTTCGGCCGCGACCTAAGCATGCCTTGCCGCGGCACGCGCGCGCAGAGGCTGTCGGCGGCATTGAGCACGCGCAATCGCTCTCATACCCCCACCCGTACCGTTCACCTTATGTCCCCGGTGTCCCCGCGCAGGCCCTGCGCGGACCGTGGGAACGCCAAAGAGGAAGCGAGCGATGGCACAGATGTCGATGAAGGCAGTGGTGATGACGGTGCTCACCTTGTTTGCACTGGGCGCC
>JACRBA010000134.1 GCA_016213265.1 Burkholderiales bacterium
ACCACCACCGCTTGATGGGGCCGCTGGGCTACGTGCCCCCGGCCGAGTTCGAGGCGAACTACCATCGCCAACGCGCTGGTCAGGCCGCGACTGCCTGACTCAAACCAACTGGCCTCCGCGATTCCCGGGGCGGTTCAGAACCTTACGCAGTCGAACCTCGCCATTGGCCGTCTGTAAGGCCGCCAAGGCGCTCAAGCCGTCCAGTTCAGGCCTTGGCTCATGCATCCAGCGCTCGAGCTGTCCAATTGCAGCGCCAGCGTCCTCTGGCTGGGGCTCGTGCCCGAGCTCGAGGAGGATGCGTCGTATGGTGGCCAGCGCCATGAGGTCGCTCAATGGCTGTGGCCTGGCCATCGTCGTGTCGAGCGGTCAGACGACGTCTATGGGCGCCGGCAGGACGCGCTGATACCGCGCCATCACCGCTGGGTCGGTGACGCCGAGCCATTTCGCTACATCGCCTGGTGACTTGCCGCTGCGCAGCTGTCGCAGTGCGAACGTGTGACGAAGACGGAAGCTGCCACCATCGACATCGTCTACGCCGGCGGCCTGTAGGACCTCCTTGGTGGCGTTGTACTGCGAGACCTTGCTCCAAACCTTGCCCGTCCTGGTCGAGGGGAACAAAGCCTGGCCAGGGATGCCCTGCTCTTTCCGCAGCGCGAGCCAGTACGCAAGCAACTGGCCGGCCCACGGCGCCAGTGGTGTTTCGCGCGCCGGCGCCTCCGAGTGCCCGCGGACACGCAACTTCCAAGGGACGCCCTTCGTGCGGCCGCCGTCGACGACCGCATCCTCAACCTCAAGCGCTCTGACTTCGCCCGGCGTGACGCCGGCGCCGAGCATGAGCGCCACGGCGGCACGGTTTCGCACTTCCTGCCACGCCTGGCCGGCCGCGCTGCGGCCGGGCCGGACCGCAGACAGGAACGTGACCAGGAGCTTCGCTTCACCTGCGGGCAGGAAGGATGGCAGCGGGTCCTTTTCGCCGGCATTGGCATAGCGGTACTCCGGACGCTGCTCGAGCAGCTGTACGGCCGCGTGGTTTGGCTTGGTGCCGTGGGCGCGCGCTCGGTTGGCCAGCACGCGGTCGACCAGTCGCAAGAAGCGCCAGGCATGCCGGGCTGAGATTTCGTCAGCGCCGCCGCGTGAGCCCAGAAAGCGCTCCAGGTCCTCGCTGGTCAAACCATCGAGGGCCACGCCCTGGCCAAGGCACCAAGCGCTCAAAGCTGACCACATGTGCTCATAGACAGACACCGACGATTCGAGCTGCAGGCGCCCTGCCCGTTTCTCGCACTCGAGCCAGGTTATCCAGGCGGTCGTGAACGCGGCGGGACTCGGCGCGGTGGGGCCGTAGTCAGAGAAGAGGTCGAGGGTGGCCATTCAAAATGAACTAACGCCGAGCGCTTCATTCTAGACCCCCGTCAACCCCCATCCACCGCTCGAACCAACTACAAGACGCGACCAGGCCTAGAAGAAAACGGCCCCGCTGTTAGTTCACTTCAGTGTCAGGAATCCTCCGCTATGCTCACCCATTAGTTGGGTGACTTGTGAAGGTTCACGCAAAGGGGAAAGCATGAAGCGCACTCTCACCGGCAGAGATGGCAAGGCGATCGTCATTCCAGATGGCTGGCGCGGGCTCGAAGGCAGCGACGGGCGAATGGTCCCCATTCCGCCCGGTGGTCGTGGGCTGCAAGGCAGTGATGGCCGGATGGTGGCAATTCCAGAGGGTGGTCGTGGCCTTCAAGGGAGCGATGGGCGCATGGCTGCAATTAGGTCGGGCGCTCGTGGGTTGCAAGGCAGTGACGGGCGAATGGTCGAGATACCTGCGGGCGCTCGTGGCGTGGAAGGTTCGGATGGGCGCATGGTTGCAATTCGTCAAGACTACCGTGCTGTCCAAGGAGAAGACGGTCGTATGGTCGGCATCGCTCCCGGCAAGCGTGCGGTTCAAGATGCTCGGGGCCGCATGCGTGCAAAGTAGGCAGTCACCTAACAATTCATTCAAGCCGAAGCCGCTTCGCGGCTCGGCTCAATTCGGGCGGTGAGGCGGCGCCACTAAGCCGTTGGAACAAGGGAGGAGACCTTGCCGATCACGTTGATTGAAGCGGTCGCACAGTTCGGAGGCGACGCAGCCATACGCCTACGGAATCCGTCGGTGACCGGCGAGCCAGAGGATCAGCTGCGTGGACCATTCGAGCAGCTGCTTACCCAACTCTCGCAGCTCTGCGGCCACAAGTCAGGAGACGTCGTGGCTGTGGGCGAAACCACAATCGCCTCGCTTCGCACTCGACCAGACTACGCAGTCACCGTACGCGGCGCGCTGGTCGGGTTCATTGAGCTGAAGGCGCCCGGCAAGGGCGCTGACCCGCGCCGTTTCAAGGGCCACGACAGGACGCAATGGCAGCGCCTGCAAAGCCTGCCGAACCTGATCTACACCGACGGCAATGCCTTCAGCCTGTGGCGCAACGGAGAGTTGGCCGGGGACATCGAAAGGCTTGACGGCGACATCGAGACCAGCGGGGATGCCTTGGCTCCCTCCCCCGGCCTGTTGGGACTGTTCGACCACTTTTTGCAGTGGAACCCGCAGCCCCCGGGCACCGCGAAGGAGCTTGCCGAAGTCAGCGCCCGCCTCTGCCGGCTGCTGCGCGACGAGGTGAACGAAGCCCTGGTCAACCGTGAGGCCGCGCTCACTGACCTCGCCACCGATTGGCGCCATCTGCTCTTCCCGGAGGCCAGCGACAGCCAGTTCGCCGACGGCTATGCCCAGGCTGTCACCTTTGGTCTGCTGATGGCCCGCGCCTACGGCATTCCGCTAACGGAAGACCTCCACCCAGTCTCCTCCGAGCTGCGCAAGACCTCTACCCTCATCGGCACCGCCCTTCAGCTGCTCACGGAGAGTGAAGACACCCGCAAAGCCCTCAAGACGTCTCTAGGCACACTGGAGCGCGTACTCAACGCCGTGGACTGGAAACGCGTGAGCCGCGGAAAGACGGACGCGTGGCTGTACTTCTACGAGGACTTCCTGGAGGTCTACGACAACGACTTGCGAAAGGCCACCGGCTCGTACTACACGCCGCCTGAGGTCGTGGCCGGCATGGTGTCCCTGGTCGACGAGGCACTGCGCCGGCCCGGCTTTTCGCGCGCGCGCGGCCTCGCTTCGGCCGACGTAACAGTGGCGGACCCGGCCGTAGGCACCGGCACTTTCATGCTTGGTGTGCTGCGCCACGTCGGCAAAGCCGTGGCGGCAGATGAAGGTCCCGGCGCAGTGCCGGCCACAGTCCAGGCCACGCTGGCACGGCTGGTGGGGTTCGAGCTGCAGCTCGGCCCCTTCGCCGTGGCCCAGTTGCGCCTGCTGGCCGAGGTGCGCAGCCAGACCGGCGCTCTGCCGCACGAGCCGCCGCGCATGTTCGTCACCGACACCTTGGCCAACCCCGACGACGATGGCGGCCAGTTCCCCGGCTACCTTGCCGCCATCGGCCGCCAGCGCAAGGCGGCCAATCAGGTCAAGCGCGAGCAGCCCATCACCGTCGTCATCGGCAATCCGCCCTACAAAGAGAAGGCAAAGGGCCGCGGCGGCTGGGTCGAGGGGGACGGCCGCAAGAAGGGTGAGTACGCGCCCCTGGCTGACTGGCAGCCGCCAACTGAATGGGGCGTCGGCGCGCACGCCAAGCACCTGCGCAACCTCTATGTCTACTTCTGGCGCTGGGCCAGCTACAAGGTCTTCGACCACCGCCCCTCGGCCGGCGCCCACGCCGGACAGGGGGGCGCAGGAATCGTCGCGTTCATCACCGTGGCCGGATTTCTCAGCGGTCCCGGCTTCCAGAAAATGCGCGCCTATCTGCGCGAGCGCTGCCAGGAGGTCTGGGTCATTGACGCCTCACCTGAAGGTCACCAGCCCGAGGCCAGCACGCGCATCTTCCAGGGCGTGCAGCAGCCGGTCTGCATCGTCATGGCGTCGCGCTGGAGCGCCGATCCGCAGGATGCACCGGCGCGCGTGCGCTATAGGTCGCTGCCAGCCGGCCACCGGCTTGAGAAGTTTGCCGCCCTTGCCGCGCTACGCCTGGATGACGACGGATGGCAGGACTGCCCGGCCGACGCTCGTGCACCGTTCCTGCCAGCCTCGGGGGGCGCCTGGGCTGACTTTCCAGCACTTGAGGACCTCTTCGTTTACGACGGCTCAGGCGTGATGCCTGGCCGCACCTGGGTCATTGCTCCAGACGCCGAATCCCTTCGACGGCGTTGGGAGCGACTGGTTCGCGCGCCAGCCGAGGACAAGGAGCGGTTATTTCATCCGCACTTGCGAGCTGGCAAGCCGGGGGACAAGCATTCGCGCAAGATCGTCTCTACCGCCCTAGCTGGATTCGAGCCTCGCGCAGTCAGTGTGGCCGATGACACCGGCGACAGCCTGCCGCCCGAACGCTACGCTTTCCGGTCGTTTGACCGGCAGTTGGTAGTCCCTGACGTACGGTTAATCAATCAGCCAAACCCACAGTTATGGGCTCTTCGGTCGGAACGGCAGGTTTTCATCACTGCGCCGCATGATCGATCGCCATCGAACGGGCCTGCAGTCACATTCACCGGACTAGTACCTGACCTTCACCACTACAACGGCCGCGGCGGCCGCGTTTTCCCGCTATGGGCTGATGCGGCGTCTACTCAACCCAATGTCGTGCCGGCGCTGCTCGTGCATCTGACCAATGTCTATGGGCGAATCGTCGAGGCTGACGAGGTCGTCGCGTACATCGCCGCTGTGGCCGCCCACCCTGGCTACATCGAGCGCTTCCGGACAGACCTTACCTCACCTGGTCTCCGCATTCCGATGACCGCCGACGCCGCACTGTTCGCGGAAGCTGTGACCCTAGGCCGGCGCGTGGTTTGGCTGCACACCTATGGCGAGCGGATGGCCGATGCGTCTAAGGGCCGCCCGGCAGGCAGCCCTAGGCTTCCGCAGGGACAGCGACCGCAGGTGCCGGCTGGCGGGGCAATTCCAGCGGACGAAGCAGGCTTTCCCGATAGCCTGACCTACGACGCCAAGGCGCAACGGCTGCACATCGGGGGTGGTTTCGTCGAGCCAGTGTTGCCAGCTGTCTGGGCATACGAGGTCTCAGGCAAACAGGTGTTGCTGCAGTGGTTCAACTATCGACGCAAGGATCGCAGGAAGCCGCAGATGGGGGACAAGCGCCCACCGTCGCCCTTGAGCGAAATCCAGCCCTCTATCTGGCCAGCCGAATACACGACAGACCTGCTGGACCTGCTCAACGTGCTTGGCCTCCTCGTTGAGCTAGAGCCGAAGGCGGACGATCTGCTGGGGCGCCTCTGCGCAGGGCCGTTGCTGTCGGACAGCGAGCTGAGGGCGGCAGGTGCCTTCGCCGCTGCTGGCGTCGTGGTAACAGGGAGAGCGGTTGATGGGCCGAATGATCAGCTGTTTTGAGCAGGTGAGCATGCCCGGATTCACTTGAGCGAAACCCACGTCTGCGACATCCGAGCACGCAAGGTCAGTGCCCATATTGGCTTGGAACTAAGCTTCAGTCGCGGTGGCTGAGGTTCGCAAAGTCCCAAAGGTCGGTTTGCTTGGTCTCTTGCCAAGAGAACTCGCTGCCCGGCACGACCTCGCTCAGTTCTTGGTTGACCTCGACGCCGTCGCATGCATTAAGCTCCGCGACGAACTTAGCGAATGCATCGTTGATGGCCTTCCGGCCATCGACATCGCCGTTCCATACATCCTCGTCAACGACGAAGAACACGGCAACGTGGTACGGCTGGCCCGGTTCGAGGTCTTCATCTTTCTCCTCGATGCCAACGCGCACCTCCGCGATTTCATCGGACAGAGCGTCGAGAGCATCCTCGAGAGCACCTCGAACCGTGCGAACGCGGTCACAGAAGTTGTTCGGCCACGATGGGCGCCCTGCCCTCAGCGCATACCACGCAAGGACCTTCTGCGAAGCGATGGCATCGAGCGCTCGACCAGCGTCAGGGTCATGGGCCGCGAGCAGCTCTCGCGGGATGACGTAGCGGTCGGAAATCGCATGCGCTGCGAGCACCAGGCCTTGGTGCGTTGCCCGGTTCGGTCGAAAGTCGAGATACCGGGTGGACTCGAGGTCCCGCCGGCCTTTGCGAGGCTTACCTGCGTGAGGCCTGCAGTGCAGGACTTCGACCAGTGGCTCGGCCTCAGGCCTCGGTGCTACGACGTCGCACGTCTGTGAGACGACGACCAGCCAATCGGCCTCCGCTACTTGAGTGGGTTGCTGGCCTGGCCGCGTCAGGTGCGGTTCGAGCGCAGGCAGCATGGCAGCCGGCACCACGGAGCCGGTCTGCCATCCACGCTGAGCGACATCGTCACCAAACGCCAAGGCCTTCCCTCACTCGTCCGAAGGAAGGGAGCGCACTGACGGACGACGTGTAAAGCCCGCCTCGCGAAGGCGCTGGCTGCGCGACTTTGGCCGCTCCTGAAGCTTGCCGACGAGCTCGTCGAAGGCTTCAATCACTGCGACTTCGTTGATGACCTCGGCTGACAGCAACGCGAAGACAGTGCCGCCAGCCGCTAGCGGCTCCTTAGCCACAGTGCCGAGTGGCGTCGTTGAGCGAGCTACCCACTCCTTCGCGATGCGTTCGACGGCCGACAGTCGCGCGCGGCTAGCTTCCTGCAGCTTGAGGTCGTTGGCTGCATCCAGCCATTTGTAGAGCTGCGGACGCGTGATGCTGAGCACGGCAGCCAGGTCTTGGATGGTGAAGCCGAATGCCGCCTGCAGCGACGAAAGCCGCTCGACACGCCAGCGGGCTGCGGCGGTTGTTTGTCGAGGTGCAGCCGAGGCTGCCTTCCGGAGAGCCTCCTTGGCTTGGCTGGCCCAACGGGTCCAGCTGTTCTCCACCTCGTACTCATCGCGGTCGATGAGTTGCTCAGGAGCTGTCGTAGGCAACTCCGTGCTCGCCAACATGACTCTGGTGCCAGCGGTGAGCGCAGTCACCCCACTACTAACCGCAACACCGAGGCCGACGATGTTCACGTTTGCGACATGCAGGCTGTTGTAGTCGTAGTGCACGTGCACGGTACGCCTGTGAGCCACCTCCAGCGCGTCCGCCCCGTTCTCTGCAGCTTCGATGAGGTCTCTGGGGCGTTGTTGAAGCAGCGCGGCTTGGCGCGCCGTGTAGTGCCGTGCTTGAATCCTTTGGCTCACATCCACTCCCCTCGTGCGATGTCGGACAGTGCGGCCTTGAAGGTCTTCGACGTCAGCTTCTGCATTTCAGTGTAGGCACCAAGCAGTTCTCCAGCGTCAAAGACTTTGCCAATCTCCTTGAGACAGTCAGTATCCACGAATCCAATCGTCGCCTCGTCCCTGAGATGCTTCTCCGCATCCAGCATGACCGCAGGCTTGTTGAGCGGCAGCGCACTGAAGTCCGGCGGCAACAGGAGCCCTTGCGGTGTGGGCGCGGCAGCGCGCAGATTGACCAGGCTGCCGGCGAACTGAAAAGCCGCTGCCCACATCGAGCCGGTCGAGCGGCCGCCTTCCGGCGTGATGCCCTGCAGGGACGGCGCTAGGTAGTCCGCCGGCGAGCGCCCTTCAGCTGGCACGATGAGGTCGACGTACCGCAGGCCGGCGCGTTCGACGAAGGCGCCGAGGTCCGCGGCCTGGATGGCATCGAGAACCTCCGCCCAGCGACCGAGGAAGTCGCTCGACTGGACGTAGCTCGTGGCGTGCAACGAGATGGAGCGCGTGCCCAACTGCACGCCATGCTTTTGGTCGACGGACATCAGTTGCCACAGCGGCTGCGCCGATGGCTTGGCGCCGTCGATGACGAGCTCCTTGGCCTCGATGGTGCGCGGGAAGGCGCTCCGCAATCGGTCCTGCAAGCCAGGGACCTTTGCCGCCATCGAGTAGTAAGGAGAGATGACCAGCTCTGCGACGACATAGGCGAGCGGCGGCCTGCGCCACGTGCCGAGCGCGGTGTTGGTCATGGGAGCTCCTTCGGGTCGCGGTTGCCGGGGTTCTGCAGCTCTTCTATGGAGCAGCTGCAAGTAGTTTACAGGGAAGTTGACACTCGAATGCGCAGGAAGGTTCCCTGATTCAGGCACTTTTCCGACCTCTTCCAGGCCAGCTCGCCACTATTTCCATAGTATGGAAATGCGCCGCTACCCCTCAAGCCTGACCAGCGAACAGGTCGCCGGGCTCCGGCTTGTCCCAGTCTGGCCCGTAGAGTCGCGCACCGTAGCTTCGCACCATCCAAGCTCCAATCATGCCGTGCAGGACGTCGCCCTGGGCAACGCGGCGCGACAGGACTGCCGTCATGAGGCCTTTCGAAGTCGCCTCCTGGACGACTTCGTCGACGAGCGCCTGCCGCTGCTCGGGACTCAGCGCCTGGATTGCGTCTCGAATCGAAGCGCGACGCTCGTTCAACCACGCCGGGTCAGCCGCCTGGTGTGCCAAATCAGGTTGCGCCGGTGGCGGCGCCGGGGTTTGCGCCGTCCCAGGGGAAGCATTAGCTACAGGACCCTTGCTCAGCCGCTCGGCCGCCGCTGCAGCATCGGCCTGCATCCGCTGCGCCTCCTCGGTACCGTTTCGCAGCAGCGAGCGAAGGTACGAATAGGCGTTCTCGACCCCGCGCAGGCGTGAGTTCGCCGACCTCTGCTCGAGTACCTCGACCTGGCGACGCACCGCCCACTCGCCGAACTCCTTGATGAGCCCTTCGAGCTTGAGTTCGCGTATGCCGAGCGACTCCGCCCTCAGGACCAAGTTCGCATCGACGACGTCGGCCGCAAGACGCTTGGGCTCCGCCTTCTTCTTGCGAACGGCGAACTGAGCTTCGACGACCGCCCTGCCCTGCTTGTGCTCGATGAGCTCAACCTCGAGCTCGGTCTCGGCGTTGATTTCTTCGATGGCGGGCTTCACGCGCTCGTTCTTGAACTTGCGCCACTCGCGTCGTTCTGTGCCCGCCGGCGTCTGGCTCAGGGCATCGGCCCACCAAGCCACTGGCTTGCGACTTGTCACGCCGCCGGGGTTGTCGCGGTACCGCGCGCAGATTTCGTACAGTGCCACTGCTGCGTAGGTGCCGAGACTTGCCAACACGTCCAAGTCGATGCGTGCCCAGCGTTTGGGCTCACGCAACGCCGCCATGATGGTCGGCGGGTAGGACCAGGACACCCAGTTCTCGCCATTCCGTACTTCGATGGCCACTTCGGACAGCATCGAAAATCCGCGCCACTTCACTCCGTCGCCAGGCGCAGTCGACTCCCAGTCGACCTCAAGCCCGCGCATCTCCTTCAGATAGCGCTTCGCCGCAGTGCGGTCTTCCCCGTTCGACCCTGTCGTCCGCAAAATGGCCGGGAGCGGCGCCTCAAACATGTAGTCGGCCGCCGGCATGGACTCCATGGCTGTCAGCCGAGCCTGCGACACCTGCAGAAGCGCGTTGTAGATGCGTCGGCCGGTGAGCGTGACGCGCTGCGAACGCGGCACCATGACAATCATCTCGTGCGGCTTGCGCAGCTCCGCTCCATCCGAGCCGGTAGCGTCAGTGGCGGGAGAAAGCTGCGGCGAGAGTGCGTCCATGCTTCATTGTATGTCCACCTGCGTTTGGACACTATATGCCGCGGAAGTCGATGACTGACGGCGGGTAGGACACGGACGATTGCTCGGGACGAGCAGCGCTCGGGGATAGAGAAGCCCGGTTAAAAGGCGGACACTTGGGGTCCGGCTTGGACCGAACGGTTGAGGTCAACCCGGTTAGAAGGCGGACAGATGCGTAAGAGCGGCCAAATCAGAGTTGTCCACACTGCTGCACGGAGCATATCTGATAGGCGAGCGCACACCGGTTAGCTGGCGGACGGACGGCGGTTAGGATCTGGACGCGAGCGGGTAGAAGGCGGACGCTTCCGGGTAGGCCGCGGACACTTCCAGGCTCCTTGGTCACGTAAGCCGTTGATTTGACTCGTGATTTCGAAGATGTCCACAGGACCAAATCTCTTAGAGGTATTAAAGACTCTTCTTTAATCTCGAGCGATTTGATAGCAGCAGCCTAAGACCCAACAGCCAAACAGCCAGACAGCCGGGTCTTGAGCGGGCTGGCGAGGCTGTGATGGGAAGTTCGGCTCGGGTTTGATGAACATGCGGTTTTTCGCTGGTGCGATGCATAATCGCATGCAAGCGTCTTTTCTCACGAGCACCGCATGGACATCAAGCAAACAATCAAGCGTCAGAGTCTGGCCGACATCGAGGCGCAGGCGGCTCGCGTGGCAGCAATGATGGGCCACATCCGCGCCGCGATGCTGCCCCCGACGGCGACGAAGGCTGCGCCGTCTTTGAGCGCGCTTCAGCTCGCGCAGCTCTGCCAAGTGGACAAAGCCAAGGTCGCTTACCGTCTGACGCGAAACGACTTGCCTGCCGGGACCATGAACGGCAATCGGCGCGAGTGGACGATGGCCGAAGCCCAAGAATGGATTCGTACGTTCCGAGCTGACCATCTCCGGCCGGTCGGTGCAGCGGCCACCACAATCACGGTGGCGAACTTCAAAGGCGGTGTCGCCAAGACGACGTCAGCCGTGACGTTGGCGCAAGGCCTGTCGATGCGCGGCCATAAGGTACTTTTGGTTGACCTGGACCCGCAGGGCTCGGCCACGACCCTCTTCGGGGTCCTGCCTGATGCGGAAGTTGACGCCGAGCACACTGCCATGTTGTTGTTTACGGGCGAGCACGAGGATCTAGCCTACGCGACCCGTCCCACGTATTGGCCGGGCATCGACCTGGTGTGCGCAGCCCCACTGCTCTTCGGCGCCGAATTCGCACTACCTGCCCGGCAGACGCGCGACCCCGGATTCGAGTTCTGGCGCGTACTTGACCGTGGCTTGGACCAGGCGCGGTCCGACTACGACGTCATCATCATCGACACGCCCCCTGCCCTCTCCTACGTCACCATCAATGCGCTGATGGCCGCAGACGGGGTCATCATGCCGCTGCCGCCCTCCGCGCTTGACTTCGCCTCCAGTGCGCAGTTTTGGGATCTGTTCTCTGACCTGTGCAACCAGCTGGTGCGTGCCCGCGGACAGGACAAGACCTTCGAGTTCATTGATGTCTTGCTGTCCCGAGTCGAGTCGTCGGACGCAGCCAGCTCAGTCGTCCGCCAATGGGTCATCGAGGGCTACGGAGACAAGGTGCTGCCAATCGAAATTCCGAAGACGGCGGTTACGGCGACAGCCAGCGCTGAGTTCGGCACGGTGTACGACCTTCCTCGAGGGGCGATGAACGCGAAGACTTTTGCTCGAGCTCGCGACGCCTACGATCGTATGTGTGAGCTCGTCGAGCAGCAGGTCCAGGCGGTCTGGGCATCGCAGCTGACGCAGATGGGAGCCTGACATGAGCCTCAAGGACAAGGCCTCGAAGATTGACTTCGGTTCGCTGCCAGGCGTGTTGCCGTCGGCAACCACGGATACACCAGGCTCAACCGCGCGCCCGAAGACAGCACCCGGTTTGATGATGGCGCATGCGGCAGACCAGCGCTCGGAGCTTGTTCGGGAGAACGAGACACTCAAGGCCAAGGTGGCCGAACTCGGTGACGCCGCCGCCCGCGCTGCAGAGCTGCAGGATGAGCTCAAGTCCTGGGACGGCGCCAAGGCCACTCGGCTCCTAGACCCGAAGCTCGTCACCTGGAGTCCATGGGCAAACCGTGACCCGGCCAATTTTTCCGGCCAGGACTTCCTTGAACTGAAGAGCGAAATCGCGTCGGCCGGCGGCAACGTGCAGCCCATCAAGGTCAGGGCTGCGAAGCCTGGCGGGGAGTTCGAGTACGAAATCGTCTTCGGCCATCGGCGCCACCGCGCGTGCCTGGAGCTCGGGCTCCCGGTGCTTGCCGTCGTGGACAACTTGGGCGAAGTCGAGCTCTTTGTTCAGATGGACCGGGAGAACCGGAGCCGCAAGAATCTGAGCGCCTGGGAGCAGGGGATGATGTACCAGCGTGCGCTCGAGAAGGGGCTTTTCCCGTCGAATCGAAAGCTGGCTGAGCAGGTCGGCGTCGACCTGGCGCAGGTGGGTAAGGCGCTCGCATTGGCGAAGCTTCCGAAAGAGGTCATTAACGCCTTTGCGTCTCCTCTGGACCTGCAATTCCGGTGGGCCAAGCCGCTCACGGACCTCAACGAGAGCGATCCGGCCGCGTTGATTGCGCGGGCTCAAAGGGCAAAGACTTTGGGGCCCAATCGGTCTGCCAAAGAGGTGCTGGACGCGCTCCTGAGCGATGAAGGGCAGGGGGGTGGAACCGTTCTACCCCCTCCTATCGAGGTCTCGCGAGACGGCAAGCCAGCGGCAAGGATTGAACTCGATGCAAAGGGCAGGGCGACTGTCTCGTTCGCGGCGGCTGTGGTCTCGCCAGGTCAGATGAAGGCTCTAGGTGAGGCGATTGAAGCGTTTCTGGTCAAGGCTTCGAAGCTCAAGAAGTAGCCAGCCGCCCACGAACAGGGGAGGGGGTAGAACCGTTCTACCCCCTCCCGTTTTTGTTGCGGCCGAGGGTTAAAACCACGCGCTAGACGTCATGTCCGAGACCCCGATTCGATTGAGCTCTCATGTCCAAACCCATCGACCTCATCCACCAAGCCGCCACTACATGCAAGCACCCCAAGCTGCAGGAGCACGTAGTCGTAGTGAGACCGGAGCTCCAGCGCCTGTTGTCCTCGGTCACACAGACAGGCGCTTGGTGATACATGGATGTCACCTGCACCGCCATCACCGGCGTCCTAAATCCGCCGCGAGGAGCGCCTCCGGAGCCGTTCGACTGGCGACAAGCGGCACTGTGCCTGCACGGCGAAGGATGGGGGCCACTCGCCATCAGGTACCTTGAGGAGCCGCTTCGTTGTCGACCCATGCCGGAGGCGCCTGGTGCCAAGCGAGCGCTCAAGCTGACCTCGTACGCTGGCGCCGTGATTTGCACCAACGGTACGCACCGTCTCGCAGCTGCGATCACATGGCAACTACGGCCTGGTGCTGGCGGCGTGCTCCGCATGGCGGCCACAAACGAGCGTCCTGAGCGCGATGGACGAGTGGGCGCAATCCTGGCCTACGCCGGAGGTGGCTCTCTCGAATTCGTGCAGGTGCATGCGCCAGCGAACCTCGACCAGCTCTCCGCGTTGGCTTGTGCGCCAAGCGATTTGGCCATCAGGCGCCGCGAGGGGTGCCGGGAGTCGCTCCTGGTATTCCCCTCGGGCGGCGGAGCCGCCGTTGAGGTGAGGCCTCGTTCCGCGCTGCAACGGCTGCTGGCAAATCGCGCGACCGATGAGAAAAGGGACACCGGATGGTTTAACTGGAGGCCTGTGCCGGACGAGCTGCTGTCCGCGTGGAGGGGCAGGGACTGGCTCCGGGGAAGTCTGACGGGCAGCGAGCTGGTCGGCGACGCCGAGCCGCACGGGCCATTGATGGCCTAGGAGATTCAGACTCCCTTCGACCCGTCGACTTCGTGTATCAACGCGAAGACGGCCCGGTCGAGCTCATGGAGCTTTTCGCGTCTGACATCCTCCGTCGCATCCATGGCGAGGTCGGCCGCGCGACTGGCGGCAGCAATCTTCTCCTTAAGCTCCCGGAGTCGCGGGTTCGACTGCTCGGCCTCAAGTACACGACGAGTTAGGCAGCGGTGCATGGCCAGCATCTCGCTTTCGCCGGTGGAGACGCCCGCGCGTAGTGCGGCACGCCAATGTTTGGCGGCACGAATGACGTGCTGGTTTGTAGCCAGGGGAAAGCGCTGCATGTGCAGGTAGGGCCGGCCAGTCACGCGGTCGATGGCATAGCTCGAGACGACTCCGATACCGCTCTCAAGGTCCTGATTGAGGTCGTAGAAGTTGGCGTCCGAAATGACATCAAGGGGCGTACTGCCATCAGCGGCATTGACGACTACGAACTCGCGTCGGCGAGGAAGTTCGTCGCTGACCTCGTGCAAGAAGAGCCGCCATCGGCCATCGGGTATCGGCTGCGTCCCGGTTTCCCACATTCCGACCAGCCGAGGGCTCACATCCAACTTCTGCGCGACGTCGGCGGCACTCCAGCCAAACGTTGTCCGAATCTTGTACAGGGCAGCAGCGCGGTTAGCAGCGTCCATTTCCGTCTCGCTAATGTTGTCCGTTGCGGAAATGATATCGGATGCGGAAATACAGCGCAACAAACGATGCACAGTCGTGACGCCAAGCTCAACCGACGAGAGGCCTTCTCTGGCCGGGGAGATGAGCATGAGTGGATGACGGTTTGCGCCTGGTAGCAGTGAACCAGGAGGGGAGGGTGGTCCCGTGTTGGGAAGCGGCTTGCGACGTGCTGCAGGGGCTGCTGGCAATGCTGAGCGGCGTGCCCAGCCGGTCGGCCTCTCTGAGCGACGTCTGCGGCTTCGAAGCGGGCACGACCTTTGAGCTGCGAGGCATTCAATTAATACCGTGATAACTACTATTATCACGGTGCTCACTTTTCTCTTGCAAAAGCCGCCTCCAATACCGACACTGCGCTAAGTCGTTGTCAGGAAAGGGCGCATGGCGCATGAGCTTCTACGCGGTTTCCACTGTCGGGCTGTCGGAGTCGGATAGCCGGGACATCGCCACGCCGGTCGTTCAGTACCGCCACCCAAACGGGCGAGCCTCGACCACCCGCTTACGTGCCAGCCTGCTTGGCCTGCTGCACGTGCTCTGGTCGCGAACGGAGCTGAACCGTCACAACGTCAACCGCGTCATGTGTGGCCCAGGGGCCGGGGAGCGACTGCGCCGACTGGCTCGGGCGAAACAAGCATGACGAAGAGCACCCCCGCGACGCCGAAGCTGTCGAACAGCGATTTCCGGTTCATCTCCGCCTGGGTCCAAGGTGTAGACGTGCGCAAGGCGTGGGAGATGTACCAGCTCCACCGCGGGCCCGGCGACCTTCGGCGCATCCGGAACACCACGCGGCTGCTGATGGACCTGCTGGCTGGCATCGGGAGACGGCACGGCCTTCCCGAGGCGATGGCTCTGCGTCGAGATGCCGCACGCATCACGGTGACGTCAAGCACTGCGCCAATGAAGTCATCACCTGTGGCGATGAATTCATCGGGTTCCGCCATGACCTCACGGCCGGCGCCCACCCTGGACCAGTTTCGCGACGAGCTGGACGATCCCGATTACTACTCCGAAGCCGAACTTGTCGAACTGTGGCAGGAGCGCTTCGGAAGCGTCGCGCGTGCGGCACTCGATGCCGGGCCGGCTGCACGGCCTTTGCTCACCTCCGAGGATCGCGCATTCCAGCGCCGCGCTCGCTTGGTAAAGCGCCAGCTCGAAGCCCTGCGCAATCTGGAATCATTGGCGGCTGCCTCACCGATGCCTGAGGACCTGGTCGAGTCTTGGCTCTTCAGCAGCGAGACCGCCAAGCGCCTGCGCATGGTCGGCATCCTGCGGCTAGGGGAGCTCATGTTCTATATCCGGCTGCACGGCTATCGCTGGTACCGCAAGGTGCCGCGCATAGGAGAGGAGGGCGCCAAGCGACTGGTCGCTTGGTTGCGGCAGCACGAGGCCACCCTGGGGTCGGTGTCGCCGAGGGCGGTGGTGCCGATGGCGAAGCTTGACGTCAAAGCACTGCTGCCGCCGCCGACGACGGGTGTGGTGCCGTTCGAGCGGCTCGTGGTGCCGGAGACCCTTTCCGGCGCGGAGGGGCGAAACCGAGCTCTTGCTGACGACTGCAGCCTTGATGGCGTCGCCAACGACTACGGCGCCATCAAAGCCTGGCTCTCGATGTACGCCCCTGCCGTGGACCCGGTGACGAAGGATCCAGTTGGCAACTCGAACACTTGGCGGGCCTACCGCAAGGAGGCGGAGCGACTGCTTCTCTGGGCGATCTTCGAGCGCAGGAAGGCCCTGAGCGATCTCGACCCGCTGGATATCGCGCAGTACCGGCGCTTCCTAACTGCACCTAACCCGCTCTTCGTAGGCGGCAAGGGTGCCCAGCGCTGGAGCGAGCACTGGCGGCCGTTCGAGGGACCGCTCAAGCCGCGCTCTCGCATCGCAGCCGAGACCATTTGCAAGACGCTGTTCTCATGGCTTGTCGAAGTGGGCTACCTGAAGCACAACCCATGGACGCAGTCGAAGGGCGGCACCAAGGCGCGCCAGCTGCAGGAGCTGCGCTCGCTCTCAGACCACCAATGGGCGCTAGTTGAGGCTTGGCTGAAGTCGCTGCCGACAACGCCGGCGAACGCGCGGCTGCAGTTCATGTTTCGGTTTGCCTTCGTCAGCGGCATGCGCGAATCCGAGCTCGCCAACGCTCGTGTGTCCTGGCTCTATCAGGACACCGGTGACCGTGGCGAGCTCGTGTGGAACATGCGTGTCATTGGCAAAGGCGAGAAGCCGCGCGAGCTGCCCCTGCCGGAACGCTTCGTCGCCGAGCTGCGCGAACACCTGGCCAACAAGGGGCATGACGGTGTGTTCTACGACGTGGGCGAAGAGAACGACTTCCCCATCTTGTCGGCGCTCAACGACCCAAGGAATCCGATGGACGGCAAGCGCATCTACGAGCTGATGAAGGGCGCCCTGGTAGCCTGCGCCGACGAGGTGCAACGCACGGATCCCACGGCCGCTGCCCAGATTCGCCGGGCGTCGCCACACTGGCTGCGGCACACCCACGGCCGCATGTGGGTCGAAGGCGGCGGCGACCGCGGCATCCTGCGCGACCGGCTCGGCCATGCTTCCATCGTCACCACCGGCATCTATGACCGCTCTGATATCAGGCGGCAGCGCGGTGTGGTCGAGAAACTGTTCGGCTGATGCGACCTGGAGGATCCATCAGATCATCCACGGCAGCCGCCTATCACGTCGCGTTCCGGCCGTGGCCCAAAGGTGAGAACTTTTCCAGTTCATCGCGCCGCTCTCTGCATCCTGCACCAGCAAGAGTCGTCGATTTACGAAGAACGCAAGGGTTATCGAGATCGAATCTCTGTGATTGTTGACGCTGGAAGCTATAGTGGGGCTCGTCGAATTCGCGACCGCACGTCGATTTCACGTGCGTGGCAAATCGACGTGCGTTTGTCTGAAAAAAAGCTCACCTTTGGCCCCGTGACGGACGTCTCAGGGCCCTGTTTCATGCACTCGCCCCTTCGGCGACCGCGCCGAGGGCTCTGCGGGCCGTTCGGGGGACAGTTCGCGCGCTGCGTGAATGGCAGGCGCGTCCTGGAAGTCTTCGAAGGCAACGGGCTACTGGCCTCCCTGCTCTCGCAGCAGGGCGGCAGCGTTCGCCCCGCACGCTCTTCTCAAAAACGGAAGATCACGAACGGGTCCTGCTCTGCGACATCGAGGAGCTGGATACCGAGGCCGCCGTTCTGCGCCCTGGGGACCAGTTCTGGCAAGCCGAGGCTGGTCAACGAACAGTGCTCGATGCTGGCACTGCAATTCTTTAGTCGGCGGCTCGGGCTGACACTGCACAAACGCTCTGCATCCATTGCCTCCACTAAGACAGTGTGTCGCTGAACAAATGTCCCGCCCTCCCACTACAGCCGAAGACGCCCGAGAACGGGCAATCACCGCGGCCAAACAGGCCACTGACTTGAACTCTCTCAGAGCCGCGCAGGCGGCACTGCTTCCGCTCTTCGGCCTGACTCTTGACCAAACCGCTCAGGTCGTCGGCAAGGACCGGTTCTGGGTGTCACGGGCCCGGGGCGCATTCTTGCGTGGCCGACCTCCACCGAAGGAACACGGCGGGCGTCGGCATGCGCTGGTCGACGAAGACGAAGAGCTCGAACTTTTCAAACTTGCCATTGTTCAGAACCGCATCGGATTCTTCGTGAGGGTGCCGGTGCGTCACGCTCTTCGCAACCTTCTTGAAGCGCGGGGTCATGAAGACGTTAGCGAGTCGACCATCACCGCCTTCCTGCACCGTGCGTTTGTCAAAGTGTTCCCCGAGGGCGACTTCAGAGATCTGGACAGGCTGGCAGGGGCACTGAGCCGAAAGTGGCAAATCGATGAGGAGCTTGAGGCAGTAGGCGCGCGTTATTGCACTCGACCCGGCATCTCCGCCTAAACAGGCGGTTGAGAGTCTCGACTGCAGCGACCTTGCTGCGTCAGGACTCTTCAAATGACCCTCTCTTTTGCAAACTCCTCCGCCGTTCCGGTTCCGCATTGCTTCAGCAAACAGCAGCTCTTCGAGGAGCTCGCCTGGTTTATGCCGGCACTCGAACGATCGTTCGTGCGCCTGTACGGCCCTCAATGCTGGAACGGTTCAAGCACCGTCCCCGGCCGCAGCCTTCGAGCGCTTCAGACAACACCGCTGTGGAGCTCGCTGAGCGAGCTCTACGACTATGGCGTACACGGTGTACTGCCGACGACCGACGAACTGGGCGATGGCTCTCTTTTCGACGCTGAGATTTTCCTGGATGGCATCGACGGCTTGCTACCGTTCCTTCGAGAAGACGACGGCGATATCCCGAGACTAGCCAAGGCGACGTGTGAGCTTGCGCGGCTGCGGCACGAGCTCGACGGGTCCAACCCCGACCAGCAGATCCCGGCCGGGAAGGTTGCGTTGCTGGCGCGGTTGACTGAAGACTCGGTATGTGACGGGCTGGGCATCCCCCCCGGCGCAACGATTTCAGTCCGCCGCGCGAGAGAGGTCCTTCCGCAGATGTTCGGCTTCGTGCCGACCGGATCCTCGGCCTCGCCGACTTTCGCATTCATCCAATGCGTGCCGATCGAGCTGCCTATCGACGTCATTCGCGCCATCAACGAACGCGCGGGGCTCACCGGGATGGCGCCATTCGAAGTCCTGCGGTCGGCCTTTGCGGAGGAGATCAATCGAGACGGCTACCAGAGTGCGTTGGCCGCTACCCAAGCGGCTCTGCCGATGAACTTCGATGGTGGCGTTTCTCCCCACTCTGCATGACTCGGCCCGCTCAACAAACTGAAAGGCTCATCCCAATGACCATCTTCACCACTGAGGCGTATGAAGAAGAGCTGCGCGCATGCAACAAGTGCGCTGCCCAGATGAGTGGGCGACACGTCGACCCGACGTGCTCGACCGATCGCGTGGCGCCTCGTCCCATCGTCTTGAGTCTGCGGCCCAAGCCGTTCATGCTCATCGGACAAGCGCCTGGCCTCACCGAGTATCAGCAGGGCAAGCCGTTCTCCGGCCAGGCGGGGACTGACATTCGTCGGCTCTTCGCAGACTGCGGCTGCAGCGCAGAAGACTTCGAGTTGCTCGTCCACAGCTCGGCCGTGGTGAGCTGCTTTCCCGGAAGCAAGACCAGACAGAAGGGGGATCGATCTCGCCGGGAAGATCTCAAGCCGTCTACGTTAATGGTCCGCAACTGCAGTGCGTTCCTGGAGGCGCAACTGGAGATCGTTGATCCTAAGGTCATCATCCTGCTCGGCGGCGTCCCCCTGCAGGCCTACATCCAGTGGAAGACCGGTAAGGCAGGCAAAGCCGCGGCGCT
The DNA here is from genome assembly GCA_016213265.1 of Burkholderiales bacterium. Classification (GTDB taxonomy): domain Bacteria; phylum Pseudomonadota; class Gammaproteobacteria; order Burkholderiales; family Burkholderiaceae_C; genus Ideonella. The sequence continues at coordinate 19,372 of JACRBA010000134.1, forward strand.
TGGGGAAGGGGTGGGTCGGGTCGACGAGTGGCGCGGCCGACGTGTCATTCCGCTGGCGCATACATCTGGGCTGTCTTCTTGGCTTAACGACCCAGGCAATAGGGCGTTGCAGGCGAAGGCCAAGAGCTTCCTGGCCGCAGAGTTTGCCTTGGCGAGGAGGGTTTGCGCGCCTTGACACTAGCCGCGGTTACTCCACCTCGCGCGCAGCGGGCCAGCCGGCTGAGGACCGCTTTACGAGGGCGGTCTCAGTCGCCCGGAGCGACTCTCGCAACACTGGGTCCTCCGCCGTCACGCCGGCGCCCCAATGGCCACCAGGCCGACGTGCCGAAGCCGGTCAAGGGGTGCCCTGACCTCGACATGGCCGCCGGCGTACCACCGCGCGGCGGGGTCAGTCAAAGGTGGCCGCCATCGCTGCGGTCGCCGCTTCGCATGTTCCCAGCAGTTGTCGCTCGGGCAGCAATGAGCGGGAATGAACAGCAACCGCCCGAGGACAGCTTCAAGCATCTACCGCATACTCTGGCAACCTCAGAGAACAACACGCCGCCATGCAGAGCACATCCGTGACCACCGGGGCGCAGCAAGCCTCCCCCTCTTTTGAGCCTACCATCGTCACCTTCGCGGTGTCAGATCCCGAGGTGCTGCTCGCGCTGTCGGAGTACCAAGACGGCTCGGCGCGCACCAACTTCCTGGTTACTGCACTGAAGGTCGGCGTGCTGGCGCTGAAGGCTGCCCGCGGCACGCTCGACAGCGACACCTTGCGGCGAGAAGGTGATCGCGTCATGGAAGAGCTCGGCACGCGGCTGAACACCTGGCGCTCGAAGTTCGAGGAGCGCGTCACCGGCTCGCTCACCCACTACTTCGATCCGCAATCGGGCACCTTTGTGGACCGGGTCAACCGACTCGTGCGCGACGACGGCGAGCTGGCATCCGTTGTGCGCCGCCAGGTGATGGACGCCCAGAACACGCTTTCCAAGGTGTTCGAGCAGTTCGTCGGCGAGAACAGCCAGTTGCTGCGCGCACTCGACCCTGAGGGCGACAATCACTTGCTGGCGGCCCTGCGTCAGACCCTCGACGGCGCCGTAAGGGCCCAGAACGACGCCATCCTCGGCCAGTTCAGCCTCGACAACAAGAACAGCGCCCTCGTTCGCTTCCTGAGCGAGCTCAGTGCAAAGCACGGCGACCTCAACCAGGCTCTGTCGCGCGATATGCAAGCGGTGGTGGCCGAGTTCAGCTTGGACAAGGAAGACTCTGCTCTGTCCCGTCTGGTCGCACGTGTGGAGAGCGCTCAGCGCAGCCTGACGGCAGAGCTTTCTCTCGACAACGAGGACTCGGCCCTGCAGCGCCTGCACCGCATGTTCCAGGAGCACCAGAACACCATGCTGCGCCAGCAGCTTGAGCTCTCCAACCGGCTTGACACGGCCATCCAGACGATCACCGCACGCCGCGAGGAAGCCGCCAAGAGCACTCGGCACGGCTTCGAGTTCGAGGAGACTCTGGGCGACCACCTGCGGGCCCAGGTCCAGACGGTCGGCGACATCTTCGAGGAGACGGGCGCCACCACCGGGTTGAAGCCCAACTGCAAGATTGGTGACTACGTCATCACGATCGGCCCCGAGAAGCTCGCCACCGGCGCCCGCATCGTGGTGGAGGCCAAGGAAAGCGCCTCCTACGATTTGGCGCGAACGCTCGAAGAAGCGGCCGTTGCGCGGACCAACCGCCGGGCTGACATCTGCCTGTTTGTCCATTCGACCCGCACCGCGCCGCCGAGCATTCCCACGTTCCAGCGGTTCGGTCACGATGAACCGCCCCGGAATTCGCGGAGGCTCGTTGGGTTAAGTCAGGCTGCCACCGCGGTAGCCTGACTGGCGAGATGCCGGTAGTAGTTTGCCTCGGCCTCGGCGGGCGGGATGTAGCCGATGGGTTCGAGCAGGCGATGGTTGTTGAACCAGGCCACCCATTCCAGCGTGGCGAGTTCGACCGCCTCCTTGGTCTTCCAGGGCGCGCGCCGGTGGATCAGCTGGGCCTTGTATAGGCCGTTGATCGGGCTTCCGGGTTTGACCGGGCTGCCAAGACCTCGGGTAGGCGGGGGTGCGCGTCCAGGATGCGCAGGAGGCTGTTGGCGTCTTGCTCTGTCTCGAGCGAAATGCCGTTCGGCCCAATCGTCAACATCCTGCGGATGTCGACCCCGAGGGCGCCCAAGATGTCGTTCCGGTCATCCATCGTGCGAGCCAGCTCCAGTCGTGCGTTGGCCCAGGCGGCGACGGCGCGGGCGGCTGTGGCCGTCGGAACTTGAGACCGCTGCGCTGACGATGACGCGCAGGAAGCAGGTACCGCAGCGTTTGCGGTACAACCGTGGTGTGTCGACGGAGCCCAAGTGGCACCCCCAAGTGGCACCCCTGGCAAAGAAAAAGGCTTGTAAGTCGTTGACCTACAAGCCTCTTGGGTTTTGGTGGCGCTTCACCGCGTCGGCTACCAGCGACGAGTGGAAGAAGGCCATGGCGAGCACGACCTCGCGGCGGTCGTTGTCGATGCCGACCTCGAGCAGCAGGTCACATAGGCACGACATCGAGTGTTTGAGGTACAGGTTCGTCTGAATGGAGTTCATGGCTAGGTTGACCGATAGCGACCAGCGCGCTCGGCATCAAGCTCGCCCGGTACGACAACTTCCCAGTGACCGTCCGGCCACAGGGCGTTGACACCACGCAGTCCGACGCCGCGGGACTCAAAGCCTTGGACCTCCCAGACTCCCGAGCTGTCCAGGGCGTCGTGGTGATGGCCGTGAACTGCCAGGCGGACGCCCATGGCACGCACCAGGTCGTCGAGCAACGGGAACCCGTTCTGGTGGTAGCCAGGCGCTTCGTGGCTGACCAGGATGTCGGCCTGCAGGTCGGCCAGGCTGTCGATATCTTCTGGATAGATGGTCCCCCAGTGCCGGCGGTGGGGGCCGCCGTGCCAGCGGTCCTGGCGCGGTGTGGTGCGTGCGTGTTCTTCACGCGTGCGGAACGCTGGCGCGCCCTCCCTGGCCGCCGAGGCGCTCGGGTACCAAACCGCCTCACGGAACACGCCGCCAAGCCCGGCCAGTCTCAGGCCATTCGGCAGCTCGACGACCTTCCCATGGACATTGCGGTCGGCGAGCTCGCTGCCCCAAATGCGCATCCAGAGCTCGTCGCTGTCGGCGTCGTGGTTGCCGTGAATGAACCAAACCGGCTGCTCAATGAGCGGAGCCAACTCGAGATGGAGAGGCCGCTGAGGTTCCATGTCGCCGAGCAGAACCACAGCCGAGGCATTCGTGTGGTGGGCGGCTGCGATGATGTGGCGGAAGACGCCGTGGGGGTCGCCGCAAAAGAGGATGGGTCCAGAGTTCATTCCAGAGTTCATATTCGGCGGCTGCACGGAGGTGCAGGTCTTGGGTGAAGGGATGAGGCTGGTGACCAGCAGGTCACCAGCACGCTGGATGGGCGCCCGCAGGCGGCCGCATCACCCGCTGCCTATTCGCCGGAGGTGCTCTTCGAGCAGCACGACACCACCCGGCTCGCCAGCGATGTCGATGGGTCGACGCCCGTTCAGTTCAAAGGCTGGCTTCAACAGCCACTGACGCGTCCAAGACTCCGCCGCGGGACCACCGGCCGCCTCGACCAGGCGCTGAAAGTGGCCTGTGTGCACAAAGCGGGTCAGAGACATCGCGTTGTCCTTCACCGCAAGGTAGGCGGCGCGCAAAGCTAGCGCATCCGCGAGCGCATGGTGGCGCTGCACGCCTCGCTTGGCCAGGCCCCGAAAGCACTCCTCTGCTGCGAGTTCGCCGTCGATGGTCCCGGTCAGCGCATTGACGTTCGTCGGCTGCACGACCTCCCGGACTCGGTCCCAGAGTCCGGCGTCGCGGATGGCGTACTCCATCAACTCCCAGTCCGTGGCGTAGTCGAAGCAGACCACGACTCGAGTCCCGGACTCAGCGGCGAGCCGCAGGAGCCACTCGCCTGTGCGGCGGCCCATCTCCAACTCGGTCGCCTTCGCTCCTTCGACGAGTCCCCAGAGGTCCAGCACACCGCCCCACCGGACGAAGTCGCTGGAAGCCTCCACTCGCTGCTTTCCGACGTCGGTGTCGAGGTCGAGTTCGACGTAGTGTTCGGAGCCCGCGAGCTCGACCATTCCGATGCTCAGCAGCTCCGGATGGACGAGGTCGGTGAACTCGCAGTCCAAAAAGCAGGTGGCCGCGACCGAGAGATATCACATCGTTTCGGATGCGCCAAGGCCAAATCGGCCGCGCAAGTTTTTGAGATATCTCCTGCGCTTGCGTACATGGTGGATTTGCCACAAACGAGCTCGACGAACCCATTGTGAGCATTCGGGGGGCCTTTCGCGCCGAGCGGGTGCGCGACCTGTGTTGGCCCCCTTCGATTGGAGGCAAATCGGCGCGTACGTCCCGGAATGCGGTTGACAGCGGCAACCCCCCCCGAATCCCTCACATTGTCGAGGAGCCAGTTGGCGGGGTACGCCTTCGCGCATTTACACTTCCAGGCGACATGCAGCGATGCGCGTCCCTGCTTTTCCTCCCTGAGCAGGTGCGGCGGCTGATGACAGCGCGCCGCATTCTTGCCCCGGCTGTATGCCCGGGGCATTCTTTTTAGAGAGGGGCAATGTCCTCCGAACCCTCGAGTGCAGAGTACGTCAGCGTGCCCCGAGACGTGCTTCAAGCGGGATTGACAGTGCGCGCTGCGCGCATGGCGGCGGCCGACATGCTGTCGACTAACGATGCCGCTGCGTTGACTGGCACCAGTGAAGCTGCCATCGCCTCATTGATTGCCGACGGTCGCTGCATTGGCCTATCGCAGCTCAGCGGCGGCTTCCGACTGCCCAAGTGGCAGTTCGAGCCCAGCTTCATGCCGGTCGTGCCAAAGCTGTCCAAGGCGCTTGGCACGACAGAGGGTTGGGCGCTGCTCACCTTCCTTGAGTCGCCTCATGGCGCCTTGGACGGCGCGACTCCACGAGCGGCTATCGAGCGCGGAGAGGTGGAGCGGGTTCTTTCCATCGCCGGCCAGGAGGCGTGAGCGCATGGCAGTTTCAAGTAGCCCTAATGCCCCGTCACGTTGACCGGAACCGAGGCAATGGCCTTCAGCCGTCTTATGCGCTTCGTTCGCGGCACGGATGCCGCAGCCGAAGCGGCAGTCAAGGGGCGTCGGATGGTTGCCTAGTTCGAGCGGACTGGCGCCGTGGCCATTGAGGTGAAATCTCGAGCTCAGCGACCGGATTCAAAATTGGGGCCGCCCTCGCCCTCGAGGCGCACGGATGGCTCCGGACTCGCGTCGCCGTCCACTTCTGGCTTGTTGCCCAGGTGCGGCAGGTACTGCGGCACCATCTGTTCGACGAGCTCGGCTTGAAGCATGTCCTTGGTCGCCTTGCGCGGGTCCCGCTGCGGGCTTGCGGCCAGCTGCCGCTTGATGCGCGCGAACGCCATTGGGTGGACCGTGCGCATCCTGGCCATGCTGCCCGACTGGCTCACTACGATTTGTTCGAAGCGAGGCACCGAGAGGAGTCGCTCTCCGGTCGAAGCGCGCACGGGTTGGAAGCGGCAGATGAGGCCAATCTCGTACCCTTTGCTGTTGACGGCCCTGCAGCTCTCCGTGGGATGCCGCTCGAATGTCTTGTCGACTCGTCTGAGGATGTCCAGGAACGAGGTGTCTTGACCGGCGACACGTGGACGTGAGTCGTAGAGCAGGTCGGCGTCGCGGGTTTCCATGACGTCGCCGGGAAAGCGAACCCCCGCGGCGGTTTCGTAGGCGAACAATGCGTTGGTGCCTACAACAAGGAAGTGCTCAGCCACTCCGACCTTCTGCAGCTCAGTGAGCACGCCAACGAGTAAGTCAGGCGTGCGGCCGATCCTCAGGGCGCGATTCACGCGCCTGGTGACGTCGAGCTGTGCGCGCAAGCTTTTCATCCGCGCTTCGACCTCCTGCTTGCGCCCCATGAAGGACTCGAAGGTCTTGCGCGTGTCGTCAGATTCACGCCCAAGGGAGCGCTGTCGCGAGTCCGTTGAGAGCTGTATGAGGTAGGTCCTGCCGCTTTGCTCGCGCCAGAACATCGAGCCGCGGTGCGCCCATGCCTCCTCCTGGGTCCTCTCCACGAGCTCGAACAAGCTCTCGGCATCCAGCAGTTGGCGCCGCTGGGCCTCGCTCAGCTCATAGAAGGTGGTTTTCAAGGTGAGCTCTCAACGACGCAAGAATACCTTGAAAGTCGGGGATCGGCTTGGTCGCCATGACGCACGCAATGAAGGCTGCTCGCCGTGCCAGCAGTTCTTGGTCCATTCTTGTCTTCACCTCAGGCGTGTTTCGCATTGGAACCCTCGTACTCAACGACGCGCCGGCACCGGCAATCAAGCGGGTGGGAGTTGATCCTAGAAGTTAGGGACGGTCTGCATAAATCGCCGACTGCGGTGCTTGGCAGCGACGTGAAGCACTGAGACGATACGGCCCATGAATCAGCACAGTCTGGGCCTGGGAATGACGGCCAAGAGAACGCGGCGCCGGGAGTTCCTGGACGAGATGGAGAAGGTCGTGCCGTGGGCCGATCTGGTGGCCCTGGTGTCGCCGTACCTGCCCCAAGGCTAAGACTGCCGCTTCCAGGCGGCAATGTGCTTACTGCAGCCGCAGCTTGCTGTACACGCCTTCGACCATGCAGTCGCCGCTGTTGTTGAAGCGCAGGCGGCCATAGCCGCCTGGCCCGATCGTCAGAAGCGAATCCTCGCTCATGGCCAGCGAGAAGCAGCCGTTGGTGCGGATGAACAAGTCCGTGCCGAACACGCTGTACCAGTCGTCGTCCTCTCGGGTGGCCTTGATTGCGAACTTGCCTGGGTTCTGCTGAGTCTCGCCATAGGCGCCCTTCACGTCGCACTTGTCTTTGCTATCGAAGAAGATCAGCTCGCCGCCGTACCCGTTCCATTTGAGGATCGCTTCCTCCGAGTAGGCGTACACGTAGCAGTAGCGCGTCCGGACGATGATGCTCTTCGAGTCCACCTTGTAAACGTTGGAGCCCTTTCGCGTCACGGTGAGCTCATAGTTCTCAGCGAACGCCGGCGCGGCAAACAGGCTCAACAGAGCAGCGGAAATCGAAACAGCAGCCTTCTTCATTTTTCCTCCCCCCAGCATTCAGATTCAGTTCTTGATGGCGATGAGCGAGGTGTTGGGGTCTCCCATCAAGGGAAGAGCCCACCGAACACCCTCTTCCGTAGTCACCTTGTAAGCATCAAAACGCATGAGGCCCACAGAGTCCACGAAAACGAACAGCGCCACCTTGTCCGGTCGCTCGACAAACATGCCTGTGAGGCGACGCGTGCGACTGCGACTGCCCGGGATGTACTCAACGAGCAGTTCCGCATCCTTGAACGTGAGGTCGGTCTCGCTCTTGGCCTGGCCCATGGCAGGCAGACTGGAGACAGCGATGGCAAAAGCGAAAAGAAGCGACTTCATGACAAGACGAAAGAAGGTGATCCGGACCGCGAAATCAGCGATAGACCCGCCCGGTGGTGACGTTCAGGTAAAGGCGATCGGACTTCATACTGCCGCCGCAGTACGTGAAATAAATGCCCTTGCCCTGTTGTGTCGACTTCAGCCAGCCACCGTTGTCTCGAAAGTCCTTCAGCGTGCAGACGCGATCGTCCAGCAGCTTCTGAGAGGCCTTGATGAAGGCGGCGCGGTGCCGGGCGAAGTCGTCCGAGTTCAGCAGCACCTTGGCCACCGGAGGCTCGTCCGCGGCCACCTTTTCGTCCGCCGGCCGGGTTACGGACAGATCCTTCGCGGCTACCCACCTGGCGACCTGGCCGCTCACGCCCTCGACGGCGCCGTCGTAGAACGGGCTCACCCGGGCGAAGCCGTTCTTGATCTCGTACACGTCCACCTTCTGGCGGACCCGGATGACGTTGGTCGACTTTCCATTGGGATCCGGGGACAGCCGCTCGTGCGTCGATTCCACCACCACGTAGTGCGGACCCGGAGCGACTGCCGCTGCCATGGAGGCAACTTGCCAGCTCAGCAGAATGCCAAGAGCTGCGGCGAGGAACTGAGGGCGCAAGCACATGTGCGACTTTCGGAGATGGCGATAACTGCCATTCTCCACGGGGATCGCTCACGTAGATCGGGAAAGCGTCACGGCCGCGGTGATCGCGCGGCCCTCACCGACGGCGCGTCTGCAACTTGCGCATAGCGGGCGGCCAATTGACGCTCAGCTTCCACCAGGAGACTCTTCATGACCTCCCGGGATGCCTTCTGGCGCTCTTCGTACTGTTCGGCCGGGAAGACAGTCGTCTCCGGGCAGCGTTCACTCATTCGGACGGCACATCGCGCGCTCGGTCTTGTCCTTGCGTACGCCGTCCTCGACGGTTTGCCACTGCATGTTTCCTGGCTCATCGGGACCACCAGCGCACAGTGGAGTTATGTGGTCCACGACCCAGCCCGGGCATGCGCCGCGGGCCTTTCCGGCCGAAGGACACGGATGTTCGCGCACGAAGGCTGCGCGAGCGGCAGACGACCGTGGCGCAGCTTGAACCGATGCGGTCGCGAAGGCCACCAGCAACAGAAGGGTGCTGCGCACGATATCTACGCCCGAGCGATGGGCATCTCAGCCCAGGATGTCGTGTATCTCGGCGTCCTGCGCTCCTGCTTCATCGCCCATGTCCGGTCAGGTGCTCGAACTGATGTGCCCGCGCTGGCCACGCCAATGGAGCCGCGGCCGAATCTCTCATTGACCGCGTCCATCGCCGACATGAGGCGCGCTCGCTCGTCGCGCTCTTTCACAGGCCGCCCATGAGGGTCTAGCCGACCAACCAGCTCGAGCTCGCCTTGCACAAGGGTCGCTGGCTGCAGGTCGACCAGCATGACCCCGGCCTTGGCGAACTTGAAGCCCGGCTTGTATATGACCTCAAGCCCCGACACCGCGGTGCTGACGAGGAGGCGAGTGTCGGAGGTCGGCCGCCGCAGCGGCACCGTGACCGTGCGGCTGTACTGCCGGTCGCGCTGGCGAAACGGCGAGGTCCTGATAACACCATCACGGCGCAGGCGACGCTCTCCTGCTTGCGCAGCTTCTCAGCGCCTCGCGCAGCGAACGTGGAAATCGCCTCGACCAGCGCATCGAGCGCGAGCACGGATGACCCGAACGACCTCGAACACATGATTTGCTGCTTCGCCGGCGCCACGTCCTCGATTTCAAGGCACGAGGTCCCCCGCAGCTCGAGCACGGTACGCTCGAGGACAACGCTGTGCTTCCTTGACTTCGAAGGCGTCCGGGGAGACTTGGGCGCCATCGGTAGAGGCCTGAGGGATGATGTTCTTCAGGCCACAGGTATCCCATGCTGCGTGGGCCTGGGGCCGACCAAGACGTTGGTGAAGTTGGCCAACCACATCGCCAAGACGGCGGAGCGCAAGCCGGGCTCATACCCAGCGGAACTGGCCCGAGCACGACATCACCATCGTCGATGCCGGCCTCGCGCATGGATGCTCCGCGCACTCTCATGAGGTAGGTCGACAGCGGATGCCTGATGAGGACCTCGTTGAGGTCCACACGCTTGGCCGCATGGTCTTCGGCGGGCGATGGAAAGCCCGCTGCGATGGTGGCGGACAGGGCGGCTACCGGCGTGCTGCCTGCAATGATTTGAGCGGGCCGGCCAGGGGTGAGCCGGGCTGATTCGAGGCTGTACATAAACACAGTGTACCCAGGCGATTCGACGACGCCTGGCACCCTGGCCAACACCATTGCGGACGGCAGCCGCAATGCATGGCGCGACCTCTCGGTCAAGCGTCCGACCGACGCCGAGGGCACGGGGCCCAAGCGGGCGGCGAGCCGAGGATCGAACTCTCGCCCAGAAGGCCTCCGCCCGGGAATGGAAGGATCAACTACGACTTCCGGAGCTTCCGTCGGCGTCGCTACGGGATGTCCATAAGCGGAACCGCTTTAACGGTGTACCCGAGCGGATCCGTGATCTGCACAGACAGCGTCTGGTCCCTTCTTTCGACGTGCATCACTATGCGCCGGAACCAGGCCCCATTCGCCGGCGCCCAATGCACGCGGCTTCCTTCTAAGCGGCACTTGTACTCCCACGACTTTCCATCCGTGCGCGTGTACGCAATGTGAACTAGATCGCCAACCGCCCATTCCCGAGTCGGGAGATTGAGGGGGTTGCTGTTGACCACGAGCACCGCGGTCCGGCAAACCTGGGCCTGGGTCAAGCCGAAGGCGGGCAACACCATATCTGAGGTCGCCGAGACTGTCCCAACCGACCGAAAGCCCTCTTGAATCTCCTCCCGCTCACGCGCGTTTTTCGCGCGAGCCTCTTCTGCCATGCGCCTTGCGGCCACAGCATCCTTTGGAGGTGGCATCTCCTTCGGAGGAGGCGATGCGGCGGGCGTGGCCGCCGCGCAAGCCCGGTCCTGCAATACCTTCTGCCCGTTCACCGTGCATTGATAGACAGCGGCTCCGCTTGGTGGGGCCACTAGTGCTGCAGCGGCCGCAATCAGAACGCACTTCATAGAAGACAGAAGCGTGATGGTCCTCGGCATGTTCGCTATCGGAAATAGGCGCGAAAACGGGGGGCTCGCTCGAGCTGCCCGCTTTACAGAGGCGCACCCGACACGAGGAATGTTCATTACCGCAACCGTTGCCAAGCCACCTGCTGCTTGAGAAACATCTGGGCGTCAAACACTGCCTCGCTGGTGGGCTCGGGATTGTTGGAAAGCCGATCAACCAACACGTCAGCCTCGCGCCTGAGGTCTCGACAGCGGCGTTTTTGCTCTTCGTCTCCTGCCTGGTCCTCCTGTTCGCTCAGCTCTTTGACGAACGCCTCCAGCATCTCAGTCAACTCGATTGGATCAACAGTCACAACGCCTCCTCTCACCCTAGTCGAGAAGAACTGCCGACAGATCAACACTTAGGTCGATCGTCCAGCTTGGGGCACTTTTCGACGCAGCGAACAACGCTATGGATTAGAACACTAATCTATAGGTGACGTATCCCGGATGAGTGGCTCCTGGGCGGGCGGTATGCGATCCTTGTGGGCCGGGAGGTCCTGAGGGGCCTGCTGGCAGACTTGAACCAGCGGAGGCCGCGATGCTGATCAGCTTGCACAAGAACGCGACGACCACGCCGGCTACGCGCTTGGCGATCCAGCAGGCCCATGGCACCGAGGCTGAGTTGGCCCAGCGCTTTGGCGTGGGCAAGTTCACCATCCGTAAGTGGCGCAAGCGCAGCACGGTCGAAGACGCCAGCCACACGCCGCATCGGTTGCAGACCACGCTCAACGCCGGCCAGGAGGAGATCGTCGTCTACCTGCGCACGCATCTGCGCTTGTCGCTGGATGATCTGTTGGCAGTGGTTCGCGAGTTCATCGAACCCGCGATGAGCCGATCGGCGCTGGACCGGCTGCTGCGTCGGCGTGGCGTCAATCGCTTGCCTGAACCAGAGGTAGAGAAGACCCAGGTCAAGTCCTTCAAGGCATATGAGCCAGGCTACGTCCACATGGACGTGAAGTACCTGCCGCAGATGGAGGACGAGACTGAACGGCGCTACGTTTTCGTGGCCATCGACCGAGCCACACGCTGGGTGTTCATCGCCGTCAAGAGCAAGAAGACCGCGGCCGCAGCACGCTCGTTCCGCATCCCGATCTATTCGCCAAGCGGGTGGTCAATCACCCGGGACCTGACAGGTAGAAATTGCATGAACATGTCTCGATCAAAAGATCCCTCTGGATATCTCTACTATGTCAGACTCAAAACGGACATGGGAAAAATATATAAGATCGGCTACACGAAACTTGCGTCCGTGAATGAACGTCTGGCTTTCGACGGGAGTGATGATGATCTTCTTATAGATCAAGTGCTATTCTTCAAGAATTACCCGAACGCTTTCGAGATGGAACAATTTCTCCATAGTCAGTTTTCGAAAAAAGCAATCTTTTCTCGCTATTCCCCCAAGCACTATGGGCCGCTTTTTCGCAAAGGCCAGTCAGAACTCTATTTTGATGATGTACTTGGGCTCGATAAGAAGTTTACTGTCCTGCAAGCCACTGCCGCCCGGGATTGCTTTAAACGAATGCAAGAGAAGTTCGAGCCTCAGGAGCGGGTGCCGTTCATACTGCGAATTGTTTCTACCTCGCTCTGGGCACTGATTTCGCCGATAATACAGCTTTGTGAGGTTTTGGACCGCAAGAAGCTAGCAGAAAAACGCGAAAAGAACGTTAGAAGGGCTATGGAGGAAGGTCGCCTGCACGAAATGCTTCTGCATATTCAACGTGCGCAGCGACAGGATCGCCTAGCGCATCTACGTCCGATTATTGCGCAAGAGGCAGCTGACCCTTCCATTCCGAATGCCGAAGTGGCGCAATTGGTCAAATCTAGGGATGATTCGTCGGCTGAGGCAGTTGAGCGACGAGTTCAAAAGCTCAAGTCTGAAGCCCGCACTCGCCAATTGGTGGAGGAGAAGGTTAACCAAGTACTTCCCCTGTTGAAAGATCGGGAGAGCGAAGCCATTTTTTCCATTATTAATCTCGAGGTCGCCGCCTCGAACTTCGCAGGAGCCCTAAACAACTTCCGGGCCACCGCCTCCTATCCACCATTCGACGCCACAGCACCCGCAGTAGAGGCGCTATTTGAACATTTCCTGATACATGGAGGAGGAGAAATTTGCCGTCTAGAACCTGACTCCCAGAACATTCAAGGCCAAGACGCTGAGTGGAAAAGGCTCGCCTATCAATTGCGGCGTCTGGTCGGGGCAGATGGCGCATCCCCACTGGTTGGCCCTCTGGACATCAAAGGTTCGAAGTCGTCAGTACACCTCAAATTTTTCGCTAACAATAAAGAAGTAATGTTCGGTAGTCATATTATTGTAAGCGTGGGTTTAGGCGAAGGCGATCGCCTCGAATTAGATTTTCCGAATCTGACTGAAGTTCTCAACAGCCGCGTTGAATGGGAGCAAACTTTCACTTTGGACCATTCAGAATGAATCTGAAACAATTCGCGTTTCTCCTGCGACGTTCAACAGTAGCGGTATGGCAGAGACTATCCCGGCACAGCGACAATGCCAGGCCAGGCGTCGGAACCGATGCGAGGGCGTCTGCAGGCTCATTCTGTGGTCCTGTGCTGCGGGAGCATTGATCTGTGAACGTACGATTTCGTAAGCTCCCCTGTCAAGCAGACAGTTGATTCCTGGAGTCCGCGGCAGTTGTGGCGATCAATCGGGGCATGAATTGCTTTGGCGGCAAACCGCCCAGGGCATCGTGCGGTCGGTACTCGTTGTACTGGGTCAGCCAGTCGTCGGCGATGGCCTGGACCTGCTCGATCGAGTTGAACAGGTAGGCATCGAGCACCTCGGTGCGGAACGTCCGGTTGAAGCGCTCGATGTAAGCGTTCTGGTTGGGCTCGCCGGGCTCGATGTAGTTCAGGGCAATGCCCTTTCGCTGAGCCCACTCGACGAAGTCGTGGCTGGTCATCTCCGGGCCGTTGTCCATGCGAATCGACAGCGGCGGCCCGTACCACTCCACCAGGCGGTCCATCGTGCGGATCAGCATCGAGGCGGGCAGCGACTGGGCCACCTGGATGGCCAGCGCCTCGCGGTTGGCCTCGTCGATCACGTTGAGGGTGCGAAAGCGCCGGCCGTCGTAGAGCACGTCGTGCATGAAGTCCAATGCCCACCCGTGGTTGACGAACGAGCCGGCAGCCAGCGGCACCGGCTCGCGTTTGGGGATGCGGCGCTTCGTTCGGCGCGGGATGTTCAGCCCGAGTTCGCAATACACGCGCCATACCCGCTTGTGGTTCCACGGCCGGCCATCCAGGCGCAGCCGGTCGAAGCACTTCCAGAAGCCCCAGCGGCCGTTGCGCTCGACAACACCGTTCAGCGCGTCAATGACCTCCGCGTCCTTCTCCTGCGGCAGGGGTGGCACCTTGTAGTACGCCGCCCGCGACAAGCCTGCAGCCCCGCAGGCTCGCGTGATCGACAGGCGGTGCTCGGTCACCATGACCTCGACCACCTGCCGCTTCGCGGACGGCGTCAGAATTTTTTTGTCAGCACGTCCTTGATGGCCGCGTTTTCCAGCGCCAGGTCGGCGTACATGCGCTTGAGCCGCGCGTTCTCCGCCTCCAGCTCGCGCATGCGCGTCAGATCCGACACCGTCGCGCCGGCGTACTTGCTCTTCCATGCGTAGTAGGTCGGCGAGCTGATGCCGTGCTTGCGGCAGACTTCGGCCACCGGCACGCCGGCCTCACCTTCCTTGAGGATCGCCACGATCTGGCTTTCCGTGAACTTGCTCTTCCTCATCGGCCTCTTCCTTCCGGCTGGGGCCGCATTCTCTGATTTCAGCTGTCTACTTGGTGGGGAAGCTTACGCCAAGCCCACCGCGTTCTTCCGCCGCCAACCGTCGGCGGACCTGTTCGTTCAGGAGCATCCTGAGGCCAAGCTGGCCGGCTTCATCGCCAACCTTGCGGCGATGGACGACCTGATCGACTTCTCTGCCATCGCCGTTCAGGTCGATACCGCGCGCGCCCTTCAGGGTATCGGCATTGTCAGTGAACGTGAGGCCGTTGAGCGGTTGGGGGCAGGAGGCAAGACTTGACCTCAGCACAGTCTCTAGGAATTGATGGATCAGTCTGGGTGGCGCATTGATGGGAAGGCCGTAGCAACTGTATCGCCATCCAGCGAACGGAGTATGGCGTCGACTTTTTCCATAGAAATGGACCCCGGGACATCCACGGCATAGCAACCAGCGACATCCAGAGCGACGGAGTTGCAGCCGAGCTGCCGCAGCTTGGTAAGCGCTGCATCGATGCCATGGGGTTGCTTCAATCGCAGCAGCCATATAGTGGTTCGAGCAGATCGAGCAATATGCCGCCAGCTCTTCACGGTGTTTTCATCACCGAGATCGACCGCAATTACGTCGTCTACAGAGAGATCCTTGACAAACAGGGGTGCCGCCTGCGCCTGATAGCCGGCGGGCACCTTTCGGAACGGCATTGACTCGACTGCCACCGGTGGCCAGTCATCTTCGACCTCCAGCGGGAAATTTAACAATACGATACTACCGCCAGTTCTACTCATTGGCATGCCTTTGCTTATGGCAGTCGGGGCACACTACCACAGGGGTACTGTGCTGCCCACCTCCGTTCTGGATAGCCGGGTCGTGATGCACCTGAGCCTGATTACTGGGGGTCGATACCCCCTTCTCGCTCTTGATACTCTCGACTGCCTTTCCGCAGTCCGTGCACTTCATCTGGCCACCGTTGGCCGCCGCATTCTCGGCCTTTGCTGCATCCTTTTGGCTTCGCGTGAAGTCCCCGACACGCTTGCCCGATGCAGTCTTCTCGACTTTCGATACAGCACCGACGGCATCTGCGGCTTTGTCCGCCGCCCTGATCGCGCCCACACCGCCTGGAATCCCCGGGACGATTACTGCTGCTGCATCAATGGCAACCCCAAGCGCATTCCCAATGGACGGGTTGTTGCTGAACTCATTGACGCTCAGCGCGAGGCTAGCGATGTCCCACAGCGTTTCAGCGAATCGCCCGTCCGGGTCTTTGAACTTGTACGGGTTGTTGTTCCCGTAGATATACCTATTGAAGTTGCTTCCCGTCTTGGCATCGGTTGTCACCGGATCGATGCTGAGGAACCTACCGATGCTCGGTTCGTAGTACCGCTGCTGCATGTAGGTCAGCTTTGTGGCCGCGTCCTGTACATGGCCGGTGTAGCCGGGCCCGTCCTGCAGCGTGCCGTTGACCTGCAGCCCGTAAGGCTCGTACTCGTATTTGTTGAGGTAGGCCTTGTCGGCTCCTGTCACCGAGATGGGCGAGCCCAACATGTCGGTGTGCTGGTACCTGTTGGTCGCAGTGCTGCCGGTGAGAGTGCGTTCTCGCTGCGCCACCAGGCTGGTGCCCAGGTAGATGTGGTCCACGCGCTTGTTATTGCGCGCATCGTGGCTGTACTCAAGCCGCCCCTTGCTGCTGTACACCCAGTGGGCGCAATCGCCATTGGTCTCGCAGCTGGACACGCGATGGCCGAAGCCGTCGTAGGCGTAGTTTTCCTTTCCCGTGGCCTCCCGCAGCCGATTGCCGAAGTCGAACACCAATGCCTGGCTGCCGAGCGTCTTGATGTTGCCCTGCACGTCGTAGGCCAGCGACTGGACAATCGTGCCCGTGCACTCGTCTCCGCTGCCAGGCGCACGCACCGTCATCAGCCGACGGGTGGTCGCGTTGTAGCAATAGCGGTGGTCGCGCACCTGGCTGCCCGCCGCGATGGTGACCTGTCTGAGGTCATCAAGCTGGTTGTAGCCGTACGTGGCGGCACCGAACATGGTCGATGACACTGTCTTCAACCGCTGCAACCCGTCGTAGGTCATGCCACGGGTCTGGCGGCCGTTCTCACCATCGGTGATGCTCGTGATGTTGCCAGCCTTGTCGTAGACGTAGCTCAGATCCAGCCGCATGTCGGCCACCGCGCAAGTACCGCTGACCTTACAGTCGGTGCTGCGGCTGGGCAGTTGCCGCGCGTTCTGCGTCATCGAGTGCAGCACGCCATTGCCGTAGGTGAATGCCTTGATCGCCCCGTTCGGGTAGTAGCTCACCGCCGTGGCGAAGCTGCCTGCCTGAGTGGGCTGGCCCAGCGCATTGGGCGCGTAGGCCACGTTCAGTGACGATGGGTACGTCTGGCTCAGCAGATGGCCGTTGGCGTTGTAAGTCCAGCTCGTCGTGTAGGTCGTCGGCGAGATGACGTTGGCTTCACTCTTGGGCAGGCCGCGGAGGAAATAGGTGAACGTGATCAGCGAGGGGATCGCCAAGCTGGGATTGGCTGTGGTCACCGTCTTGGGTTTGCCGTCGTCGGTGTAGGTCCAGGTCTGGTTGCCGTTGCCGTCCGGAAACTCCAGGGTCCACAGTCGGTTTCGCGAGTCGTACTTCCGGTCCACGCGACGCGCCGCAACCGCCGCAGTCGTACCGCCCGCCTCGCACGCCTGGTTGGATGGCAGGCCGGCTGCGCTCCACTTCACATTGCCCGCGCCGTCGTAGCCGGTCAGTGTGGCGCCCGTCTCCGGCTCGACCACTTTGCACAGTTCCTGGTACGCGTTGTACTGGTAGGTGCGGGTCGCTGACAGAGTGCTGCCCGAGTCGCGACGCACAATGCTGAGCGCCTTGCCATAGGCGTCGCGGGTGAAGTCGGTGAACGCGCCTTCCGGATGAACAATGCTCGCCAGCACCTCTTCCTTGGGCTGGTCGTACACCACGAAGCTGGTGGTGGTCTTGTAGTTCCGTGGATCCGTCACCCGGGTCTGGAAACCCGTCAGGTACTCGGTGGTGGTTGCAAGGACGCCAAGTTCGCTGTCAGCCTCCAGCCGGGTCACACGGCCCAGCGGGTCGTAGATGGTGCGCTTGCCGCTCGTCAGCCCATCGCTGGTGCCAGGGTACGCCTCGAAGGTGACGCGGCCCTCGTGGTCATAGGCAAACCGCTGGAACCGCTGGGTGCCGGGGACGTTGCCTGAGTCGTACTCACGCACCACCAGCGGCCGCCATTGGCCGTCGAAGTAGGTGAACTTGTAGCCGTTGCCGGTCTGCACGGTCTGGCGCCAGTGCCCAGCCGGAATGCCGTACTCCGCCGTGGCGACCTGGGCGTACGTGATGATGGTTTCGTTCCAGGTCGTGGCGTCGCAGGTATCGGCCGTAGACTCAGATGGGTAGGTTGTCTTCTTCAGACGTCCCATCGCATCGAAGTCGTAGCAAGTCCTGTAATTGTTTTCGTCGGTGATCGCTCTGATCCAGCCTTGATCATTCACCACCGCCTTTTGTGTCTTGGTATCGGCGAAGGTCACTGACCGCGGCACACCGCGGTACCAGTCCCCCAGAGTGGTGACGTTGTTGTTGCCATCCTTAACCGTCTTCACCGACCCATCACCGTAGTAGGTCAAGGTCTGCTGCAACTTGCCAAACGACTTAAAGGTCAGCTGCGTCGCCATGGCTGGGTCATACCCGGCCTCAGCCACCACAGTATTCGAGCAACCCCCTTCCGTCGAGCTGACACACGTCACCTTCGACACCTGCCCCATCACCCAGATCGCAGGGTTGTCGTGGTACTCATAGCGCTCGGTCACCGAAGCGCAATTGGCCAGCTTCGGCGCAGCCGCAGCCACCGCAACCGCTACGAGCGGCAGGACCCTAGGCAGTCCACCAATAGTCAGCTTCATACACCCTCCTCCCCAACTATGCCCTTCAGGGCTCGATCTGGTCGTCAACCACCATGGTGGACACGGCGCTTGAGTAAGGGCCGCAGTTCGTCGCCGCGTCACATGCTTTCACCCTGAAGTAGAGACGCCCCGGTGTCGAAAAACTTGTAAGCTTGGCCAGACTAGGGCCCGTATAAAGCGTATGGTAGACCTCTGAGGTTCCAATTTTCCTCTCGAGGATATACTTCTCGGCCGCCGCTACTGCAGTCCACCGCACCTCGAACATACTGCTCGCGCGGGCAGATTGCGGGGCTGTGAGCAGGGGCGCTGCAAACGACATTGGTGCCGAAACCGTCACGGTCTTGATCGCAGAATAGGCACTGCATTGACCATAGGCATTACACGCTCGGAGACGGTACTTCAGCGTAGCCGCACTTGGATAGATAAGCGATTGTCCATTGCCTGCGCCCCCGTAAATGGTACCGAAGCTATCGCTGCCCACACTCCGCTCCAGTACATAGAGCACCGCCCCGGGCACTGAAGACCAAGAGACGTCGTGCGCCTGTCCCGCGACCGCATTGGCAGGCGCGCTGAGAGTCGGCGCACTGATGCCAGGCGGGGGCGGGTCTGACGTGGTCGTTGGAGCGCTGTTACGCGTGACCAGCTTGGGCCGTGCTGCAAGATCAAATTCGTTAATAGATCGCCGAAATGCCGTGCCCTGCTGAATCGTTTCCGACGCAGTCTGGGGACGGTGGAATTCGCTCGCAAACCCTTCCTTGTAAAGCTTCAGACTGCGTCCGAACTTTGCAGGATAAACCTTGTCTAACTGGCTAAAGTCGTAGGCATAATTCTCGACGCGAAGTACCTCGTCGGGAGATATTCCCGTTTCGACTTTCAGAAGCTTGCCCTCATTATAACGATAGGAGTTACCGTGGCGATATCGTTGCCACACTCCCGGGCCTGTGACTGTCGTGACGCTGTACTTGGCGCAGTTCTCATCAGTACAGAACGGCTTCTCGCAGTCATACACATTGAAGTCGCACACCGGCCAATATACCGTCGTCCCATATGAAACCGGCGGGTACGCATTGGGTTGATACGTGTAACTCCACACCGCTTCTGTCAAGCCTGGCCCATATACCTTCTTTGTCTCGAGCGTCAGACTGTAGCCACTAGTGGCATACAGGTTCACATCATCGTTCTGATTGTTGTCTATTCCCTTCTTGGGGGAAGGAGGCAGAAAGTCGGTTGTCACGTTTCGGCAGTTGATCGGAACGTAACTGCGGCCGTGCTCTTTTATTCCCAAGGTGAACTCCGCCGTCGCCCCTGCTGGGTGCGTCAGCTTACCGGTGAACTTCGTAGAGACGTTCATCGGCGTTTCGTTCATCGTGCAGGTTCGCATGATTTCACCTGGCGGAGGCGCTTCATTGAACTTGATTTCGGCGTTGGTCAGAGGGCCCAGCTCAATGGTCCATGCGCTATTGTCGGGCAGAGTAACCGCGGTTAGGGTTCTTCGGCCGGAGGTTGTGCTTGCATACGCGTACCGCCACGTGCGAGTTCCGTCCGATACGCTGGAAATGGTGGCTCCCGTGTATCCTATAGTGAGCGTGCGGCCATCGCTCGCCTCGATCCTTGTCAGCTTCCCGGGCTCATCCGCAAGATTGCTGTAAGTATATTTGACATAGTTTCCAAACCGGTCTTCCACCCGGGTGGCATACAGGAAATTCTTCTTCCTTGCGAGTGTATGCGTGACCCGAATACCATCCGGAAGGTGTTCAACGGCGGAAGTGGCTGCCTCCCGCGTCTGCCCCATGTGATTGAACCAGTAGCGAGTGCCGTCGGGCGTGCGCGCGAGAAAACCCTCCCCGTCTTCGTTCTGATTGGAAGCCAAGCACGAAACGTGGACGCGCTCATTCGTTACCCAGTAATACGCCTGCCCATCCGATGGCTTCTCGACGTTTGGCTCCGTACGGAGAAGCTCGCCGGTCGAAATGCCCGGAATGTTGATCTGAGAACCCTGCCAGAAATCAAGGGGCTCAAAATAGCTATCCGCAGGTCGTGGAATACCCGCTTCAGTGCACCGCTTAACCGACTTGTTCAAGCCCAGGACCCAGTTGGGGGCAAATACCCCGCTGATGCTCGGCACATCAACTGTCCAGTCCGCCAGCATTCCAAGATCGCCGTAGTCTTTTCGACTGAAGACGTTGTATGTTCGACGAAACTCAACTTTGAGTGCGTTATTGCCTGGTAGGCTCACGTCAGTGGCCTCAAAGGACAGCCCGCCATTGGACAAGCTGACGAGCTCTCCAGCGAAATTTGGGCCAAGCGGCTGGACTTTCTCGCTGGCCTTGATTCGCTGCGCGAATTCCTCCCAGATGAACGGCGTCGGACTGCTTTGCGTCCAAGCAGGGCCGGCCAAAGAAGAAGCGGCCATCGCCGCCAGCAGACGGATTACTTTCACGCGAACTCCTCCCCACATTTTTGCCATGACGTGACGTCGACAGACGGCATCCCGGCCATTCCTTACATTGCGGGCGATTCTTTCGTGCGCAGGCTGCGGGCGCAATGCTGTTTCCGCTGTCAGATCGTTCGATCGTTCACGTCTTCTAGGGGGATCGGCCGCGAGTGAGGCCGCTGCAAGAGGTCTTTCTGTGCGCCCTCATCGTAGGCGGAGCTTTGCGTGCGACGAAAGATCCGCCCTTGGGCCCCCAACTCCGTTGCCCCTCTCTTGCCCCTCTCTATTGAGAAGTGGGTGCTCACCGAGCCGTTGATCCGTGGGCCTTGAGTTCCCTGGCCCATTGGGCTGTGGTTCCCCGATCGTCAAGTGGAGCGCATCAGCACGGACAAGGACGGGCTGCGCGAGTGCCGAGGTGCAGCGTGGTCAGTTGCGAATGACCACGCCGCCCCAAGGAGACATTAGGCGATGGGTTCGATCAAGCGTTTCCCTGGGGCGCGACATGGCCGCTCACTGGAGCTGAACGGTGAGCCCTGCGTGCATCGCTTCCTCGGCTTGCCCCTCTTCGCGGGGTCCGACACCGTCGAGCCCCTCGTACAGTTTCCCCACGCTTGCAGGTGATCGAGATGATGCGTTGAGCCCGGCAGATCCCCACGAACCGCGGGCCGTCCTCGCCCTTCGACCAGATCGCGGCAATCTGCCCGCCACAGGCCCTCTTGGTATACGACCCGGGGTGACCTAAGATGCGAGCAGCGGAACCAGAGGTCCGATCTAACAAGCGAGCCCTGAGGGAGGGAAAGCAATGCAGCAGTGGCATCTGCGTGCGCTCGTCGCATGCATCACCGTCTATGCCGGAGCGGTCTTCGGCGCGGTGACTTACGAAGCGCCGAACCTTAAGAGCACTGTGATCGCCGGGTCCCTACCCGGTGAAGTCAGCGTGTCGCCCTCCGGCGCGGCGACCTACGGTTTTGAGCTAACTGCCCCGCCCGGTACAGCGGGCGTCACGCCCAAGCTGAGCATGAGCTATGGAAGCCAAGCCGGCAATGGCTACCTGGGCGTCGGCTGGCAGCTTGGCGGTGTGCCACAGATCACGCGTTGCGCGAAGCGGGTGGTGAGCGACGGGGTCGCTCGAAGCGTCGCCCTCACCCAAGACGACGAGTACTGCTATGAAGGGCAGCGACTGGTCCTCATCGGTGGCACTCGTCACGGTACCGCCAACTACCGGCTGGAGCGCGACGACTACACCTGGATCAAGTCATTTCAAGGCAGCAGCACGCTCGCTGACGGGCCGGAGTACTGGGAGATTCGTGACCGGTCCGGCATGATCCGGCTGTTCGGGAGCACGAGTTCATCACGCATCGAGGCTCAAGATCGCAGTGTCGTGCTGGCCTGGGCAATGTCGCGCCTCGAGGACCGCCGGGGAAATTACGCGGCATTCGAGTACGTCGAGAACAACGCAGCAGGCGAGTTCTACCTGGACAAGGTGCGGTACACCGGAAACGACCGCGCGAGCCCGGTGCAGACCACGTATCACGCACTGCGACTCGTGTATGAGGCGCGTCCGGATCTGTACGAAGGTTTCGTGGCCGGTGCCCGTGTGCAGCGGACCAAGCGCCTAAAGGCGGTTCAAGCGTGGGTCAACACGGCCGCTGACGGAACAGCTGGTTCGCTGGGCAGAGAGTGGCGACTCAGCTACCTGCGGGACACACTGAGTGGCAGGAGCTTTCTCAACAGTGTCATGGATTGCGGCGGCGACGGCACCTGCCTTCCAGCGACCCAGTTCTCTTACTCCCAGCCGAACGCCGCAGCCAAGGTCTTTAACGCAGCCGGCAGCGGCAATTGGGGTGGACCGGCCGTCCAGTTCCAGTCTCAGGACATTCATGGCGACCGTTCCCAGCAGTTGAAGACCCAGGTCAGCATGGGCGACTTCAATGGCGATGGGCGTACTGACCTGATCAGGGGCGACGGAACGGCGAACTGGAAGGTGTGCCTGTCCACGGGCACTGCTTTCACATGCTCCACTTGGACAGGGCCCGCCTCGCTGACCAAGGACGCCACTTTCGGCGACTTCAACGGAGACGGACGAACCGACCTGGCCTGGTACCCGAAGGTGGACGGCGCAGGCGTCTGGAAGGTGTGCTTGTCCACAGGATCCGCCTTCAGTTGCTCTGACTGGCTGGGCGCAGGCGTCGTTACCGTCTACAAGAACGGGCAGCACTACGGCCACTCCGTGGGCGACTTCGACGGCGATGGCCGCGATGACATTCTCGTGGCCAGCGTCAATGGGTCTCAGTACCTGTGCAAGTCGGCGGGTACATCGTTCGTGGACAACGCCTGCCAAGCCTTTCCAGGCGCGAGGTCCTTCCTGTACTACGCCGTCGACATGACGGAAGAGGACCGGGTCGCCTTCCAGCGAAGCCAGCAGTCCGGTGATCTGGATGGAGACGGCCGGGTCGACATGGTTCAGCTGCAAGGCTGGCGCACCGATCCAAAGGTCTACCCTCCCGCCAAGTTGTCCGGAGTTCGCGCAGGCGACACGGCATTCACTGCTTTCGGAGTCGCATCGTCCGGACGCATGCTCCTTGACAAGCAGTCGATGCCGGGAGACGGCCGGTTTGTGGACCTGAACCAGGACCCGTTTGACAGCTACGGCGACGTCGTTACAGGCTTCACGCAGGTTGACGGCGACGGCAGCTTCATCACCGAGGTCTGCCGCTCAAACGGCTTGACGCTGCTGCCTTGCCAGCAACTGGCCGGCGTAACGGCGTCCAACTTTGATGTAGGCGGGATCGGTGACTTTGATGGCGATGGCGTGCCGGACGCGAAGGTATCCGGGGGCATCTGCCGCTTCAATCCGTCGGGCGTAACGGCCGGTAGCTTCGATTACGCGTGCGATATGGATTGGACGGGCGCTGCGCCGCCTGCCGGTTATGTCGACACGTTCTCCGGCGATTTCAATGGAGACGGCGTGAAGGACAGTGCCCGGTACATCCGGTCGAGTGATTCGACGGGTTACTGGGACATTCAGCTGACCGGTCATGTTGGCTACTCCGGGTTGCTTTCCGAAGTGAAGAATGGATTCGGGAAGGCGACCCGCATCGAGTACGGCGGCCTGCACGAGGGCGATGTCTATACGCCCGGTGCGGCAACGACATATCCGGTACGCAACCTGCTATCCGGTCCTCCTGTTGTCAAGCTGGTCCGCAGGGACAACGGCTTGGGTGGATGGCTAGACACCACCTACAGCTACACCGCACTGCGCAAAGATGCCCGCGGGCGGCCGCTCGGCTTTGCGACGGTCGCCGAGAAGAGCCTCGTCTCCGGCGTGACCACCACAACAACGTATAGCCAAGACCATGTGAACTGGGCCACGGTGGGGACGCCGGTACGGATCAGGTCCACCCATTCCAACGGAACGGTGCTGTCCGACACGGTCAACACACTGAAGACGATCCAGACCGCCTCCTCAGTGCAGACTTGGTTCCCTTACGTCCAGCGTTCCGTGACGACAACCAAGGATCTGGGCGGCGAACTGGTATCCACGAAGACGGTCGCCGTCACGGCCACGCCGGACGACACCGACGGGATCGACGATTACGGCAACACCTTGTCGTCGACGACCACCGTGGTGGACGGCAATGGCGAGACGTTCGTGACCCGAACGGTCAGCGAGTTCCGGAACGACGCCGCAAGAGCACTGTATGGGCTGCCCACTCGGGTGACCGTGACCAACAGCGCGCCGGGGGTGCCGGACCTGTCGCGAACGTCCACCCGCAGCTACGACACGGTGACAGGCCAACTGCTGACAGAAACGACAGAACCCGATGCGCAGGCGTTCACCCTCACGACAACGTATACCCGCCATGCCACCTACGGTGTGGTGACGAAGAAGTCGCTCCAGTGGTGGGATCCGGTCGCGCAGGCAGCCCGCACACGCGACGTCGAGACCGTGACGGCCTGGGATGCCCGTTACCGCTGGCCGCTCCAAGTGAAGAACGCCAAGGGGCACCTGGTAAACCGCACGTACGACGATCGCAGTGGTCACGTCCTATCCCAGACGGATCCGAACGGGCTCACAAGCCGCTGGGCATTTGACACGTGGGGCCGGACGCTGAGTGAGTCACGTCCGGACAGCACCAAGAGAACGTGGGCGTACCGCACCTGCATCAACACCTGCGCCAATGGCGCCACCTCGGTCGTCATCACCGAAGATTGGGCACGGGTCGGCAATGCGGATGAACGTACCGTGCTGCCGCGCGAAGACTTCCAAGATCGCCTTGGGCGAAAGGTGCTGTCACGGACCTGGAACACCAAGGGCAACACGATCTACACGGACCGCGTCTACGACGCACTGGGACGACTGGACAAGGTGTCCAAGCCTCACCTTGGGGCAGAACGTTCACCTGACCAACGGGTCTGGACTCGCCTGCAAAGCGATGATCTGGCTCGTTTCGTCAGGGTGGAGCGACCGAATGCGGATGGCACCGGCGTTGATGTCGACATCATCACGTATACCGGACTGTCAGTTGTCCACACGCGGCCGCAGCGGCAGGGCCTGAGCCAGCCACAGAAGCGCACGGACCTCAGCAATGGGATGGGCAAGCTCAAGAAGGTGACGGACGCCGCGGGCCAGTCGACGGAATATGGCTACGACGCTTTCGGCCAGCTGCTGACGGTGAAGGACCCACTGGGCAACGTGATCCGCGTGACCTATGACCGCCTCGGCCGGAAGACCCAGCTGAAGGATCCCAATCTCGGCACGTGGACCTATGGAGTTGATCCTTTAGGCCAGACCTATACCCAGACGGATGCCCTGAACCGGACCACGACGTTCGTGTACGACGAGCTGGGTCGTCTGGTCAGCCGGGTCGAGCCGGACCTGCAAAGCGCCTGGGTGTACGACACGGCGCCCCGCGGGGCGGACCAAGCCTGGCTGGGCCTGCTAGCGGAGGCATACACCGGGCCCGCAGATGCGAAGACCTATCGCCGCGTGCATACCTACGACGCCAAGGGGCGTGAGCAGAGCGTCAAGACGACGTATCCGACCGACTGGGACTACACGGTCTCTCGTGGATTCAACGCCTACGGGCAGATGACGTCAGAGACACACCGCCGGGACCCAGTCGGCCTGACCAGTGGCCGTTCAGTCACCTTCTCGCTCACCTACGACAACGAGGGGCAGATCGTTGAAGTGGGCAGAACAGGAAAGGCAACGCCGCTATGGACGTTGATCAGCCAGAACGCAGCCCGCCAGACCACCGAAGAGGACTTCACGAGCGCTGGGCTGCGCACCTTGCGTGGGTACAACCCGTTCACCGATCGGCAGACCCGTATCCAGACGGGCCGGGCGGGAACGACCCCGGGCACGCTACTGAGCGCAGGAGTTCAAGACGACGACTACACGTACGATGAGGTCGGCAACCTGGTGACCCGAGTTCAGCTGGGGACCGGATCCAGCCGGTTTACCGAGATGTTCACGTACGACGAACTCGACCGCGTCCGGACGGCACGCATTGGCACCACCGTGGCCGACTTCAGCTATGACGCAGCCGGCAATCTCACCGCCAAGACCGGCGTAGGCGTATACACGTACCCGTCGCCTGGCGCCAACAGTGTGCGGCCGCATGCCGTCAGCGGCATCGCCGGCAGCGTCATGGGTCTCACCAATCCCAACTTCTCCTACGACGCCAACGGGAACCTGCTCCGCGGCCTTAACCGCGCGTATGGCTGGACCACTGCGAACCTGCCGAACCGCATCGACAAGCTCCAGGGAAACGCCGCCGTCGAGCGGACGGAGTTTGTCTACGGGCCCGACCGCCAGCGTCTGCAGCAACTCGTCCGGCCCGTCTCAGGCGGCGTCGCTGGAAGCCCCACCCGTGTCATCCGCTATGCGGGCGCCATCGAGAAGGAGATCGACTACACCGCAGGGACGACGCGCATCCGGACCCAGATGCCCCTGGGGCTTGGTTGGTACGAAGAGGTCGCCGATGACACCGCCAACGACGCAACGCAGGCGCCGGCACGCACTGCAGAGCGCTACTCGCACGGTGACCGCCTGGGAAGCCTGGTAGCAGTGACCGGCGCAGACGGCAACCTACTCCAGCGGTTCAGCTACGACGCCTGGGGCAGGCGACGGCGCCTGGGCGGTTCGGATGACAGCTGGGACTGGAACGCCAATGGCGGCTTTGGTGACAAGGCGCTGTGGAACAACTACGGGCACGATGGCTACACCGGCCAAGAGCAAATCGACCAGCTCGGGCTTGTGCACCTAAACGGCCGAGTGTACGACCCCATTTCCGGGCGCATGACCAGTGCGGATCCCACAATTCCCGACCCTACAAATCTGCAGGCCTTTAACCGGTACAGCTATGTGCTGAACAATGGCCTCGCGTTCGTCGATCCAAGTGGATTCTCCGGATCTCCTGTCGAGCAAGAGAGCAAAGTTACCCTTTCCAACCCCGCCCCCGAAGAGCAAAAAGCCAGTAGCGCCACATTTGGAAGCGTTTGCAACCGTCCAATGCCATGTGACGGAGTAATTCGCTATGGAGATGAAAGCCCGCAAGGATCAGCCGATGCCGCAAAGGGAGCAAAGGGAACAGCCGGCGATCTTCAACGCGAAACCGCTGCGACGATTGGCAACGCGGCCAAGGTTGCTATTGGCAACGCGATACCCGATGCAGTCAACGGCGGTGCGTCTTGGCTGGAAAGGCTCTTCCACACATCGGATGGCGCCCTCGGGCGGATGAGCCCCTGGGTTGATGTCCGAAACGATGTTGCGCAGGATGCGGCTGGCGATCTACGTGGGGTGATGGGTACCGCGCTGGCTTTTGGGCCGGTGAGGTTTGGGGCGTCTGCTGAGGCGGGTTCGATCCGTGGGGTGAACGCTATCGGCGGCACGATGAACTGCGTCAATTGCGTTATTGCAACCGACGCGACATTGGCCGGTCGACCAGCATCTGCGCTCGGCGGGGGGCCGTTCCGAATCAGCGTTCTGGAGAAGACTTTTGGTGGGCGGTTCAGTGCGTCGATGTCGAGTGGCGCAATTTCCGATGCGCTGTCAGCCAGTGGCCCAGGCTCTCGAGGCATCGTGTTCGGATCTCGAGGTGCCGGTGAGGTCGGCCATGTGTTTAACGTTGTGAACCAGAACGGTGTCGTGCGATTCCTGGATGGGCAAACGGGTCGAGCTGCGTCACTTGAGGGCTACAAGAGCTTCCAATTGCTGAGGACAAATTGATGTCTAACGTCAACAAAGCATCTGCTCTCGCCCTTGCTCGCGAGAGGGTTCACGGGCTCGGTCAGGCGGTTGGAGATGAGTTCGAGATCTTGCCCGACGCCACGAGAGAGGTTGAGTGCGGGTGGGTGTTCTTCTTCAACACGGCAGACTTCGTGAAGACGCGAGATCCTGCATCTGCCCTGGCAGGCAATGGTCCGATCCTCGTTACGCGCGAGGGTTTGATTCAGGAGTTGTCTAGCTCGATTCCGCTGGAAGCAGCCCTGAAGGAGTTGGGGATCTGACCGTATCCGGAACAATTGTGGACGCCCGCCTTGCGTGGGCGTCGCTGCTTCTGGGGCGCTACCGCGCCGCCTCAATGAGTTCGATGTCCTTCTTGAGCAGCTCATTGACGAGCTGCCCGACCTCGACGCCACGAGCCTTGGCCCGCGCTGAGAGATAAGCCTGCACCTCAGCATCCAGGTACACCGGCAGGTTCAGCGCCGTGCCCGGCTTGAAGACTTGCCGCGCGTTCCCTTGGAGAAGTCGATCTCGGCGGGCATGTCGTCGTCGTGCGGATTGGCTTGCGTTCCCATCGTGGTCACCTTGTTCCTTTAGCTGCTGATCAGGCCGCTGGTCACCGCGGCTCGGGGTAATCGTATTTTTCCTGCAGATTGACACGCTGACCTAGAAAAACTCTAGCCGCGACAAGCACTTGCAAAACCGGTTCTTGCGACCCCTCGTGCTTTCGGTGCAGATTGACACGCTGCGGCTTGCCGCAGCCCTTCACGCAGCCGGCGCCTCGAACGCCCCACCGATCTGCTTCGCCCGGCGAAGGTCGTCCGAGTGCAGGTACATGGACGTGGTCGACAAGGACGCGTGACGCAGGTTGTCTCGCACGGTGGTTAGTTCGGCCCCGCGCTGGAGCGCATGGGTCGCGTGCGTGTGGCGCATCCAGTGTGGCGTGGCTCGCCGCAGCTTCTCGGCCAGCGCCGGGTTCGTGTCACCGAGGACGTCGGCCGTCGTGGCGAAGAATCTCTTCACGATTGCCCATAGCCGCTTGGGCGTGATGCCAGCCTCGCCCTCAAGGCCGCCGAGTAGCGGCGTGGCGGGGTTCCACTTCGCTGGCGTCACGGGGAGGCCGCGCTGCGCAAGGTGCCTGTCCAGAACACCACGCGCCAGCCCAGGCAGCACCACCTTGCCGTCCTTGCTGCCTTTGCCGACCACGTGCAGCCAGTGATCGCCGTGCGCGTCGACCTCGATGGATCCAAGCGTGGCGTGCACCAGTTCGCCAGCACGCAGCCCCGTGCTGTAGCTGAAGTCGATGAGGAAGCGAAGCCTTTGGGCGGCGCTCGGCTGCCAACCGTACGACCACTCCAGCCCGTCGGCGACCGTCCTCACGAGCTTCCACTCACCCTCGGAAAATGATCTCGTCGTGTCCAGGGTCGCCTGCCTGACGCCGCGGACCTTGATGCCCGCGAAGGGGTTGGCCAACACGTACCGCTGCTCGATCAGCCACCGGAACATTGAGCTCAGCACGGACAGCGCATAGGCCCTGGAGCGCGTGGACAGCCCGCCGGCAAACGGCCGCCACTCTGCCGAGGCGCGTGGCGCCGCCGGCCCCACCCAACGCTGCCTCGGAGAAGGCTGTCGCAGGAAGGCCCGATACGCCACGGCATCCTCGGTGGCCAGCGAGGACAGTGCGACGCCGCGCTCGACGATGGCCCACAGGATCAGCCGCTCGGCCTCCTTGCGGTAAGCCCGCTGCGTGGCTGGCGCTTCATGCAGCGACAGCCATGCCTGGACCGCCTCGTAGTCGTTGTTCGCCCTCAGGACGCACGACGCGTGCGGCGCACGATGCAGGCCTATGGTGCCGTCGACCTCATGGGGCACGACGATCTTCTCCCAGGGAACCACATCCGATGGTGCGCTGGTGACCAGCAGCATGCGAGCACGGTCAGTCAGGTCTTCATGCGCAGCAAAGAACGCTTCGATCCGGCGTGCACCGGCCGCGCCGAGGCCGTTGATGCCCGCCCACCAACGCCTGCGGCGCGGTACTCGAAGCGTGAGGTCGGCCAAGGTCTTGATGCCGGCCTTGCGTAGCACTGCGGCGACTCGGGGCTCGAGCCAGTCGTCGACTCCGTCGCCGATCAGGGGGGCTGGAACGGGTGTGCTGCGGAGCTGTTCGACGGCGGCGGCCACAGCGCGAGCGGCCGCGGGGCTTTTGCGGGCAGGTCCGGTGAAGAGCTTGGCCAGGTCGTCCCGGTGGCGCGACCTGGCGAAGGTCGCGATTTCACGACGGATGGCCCCGATGACGCCGCGCGACGATTGGCCGGCCGCCCGAGCTGCTCCGAGGTACCGCGTCGCCGCATCCCTCGACGACAGACCCTCGTGCCAGGCCCGAAGTGCAGCAAGCGAAGCCGCGTCAGGCAGCGACAGCGGCGTTGCGGTTACAGACAAGGCAATTTCCACGCAGTTTAGTTTACGCCTATGACACTGCTATGCCGCTAAGGTTAGTTATCGGCATAGTGATGCCAAGCATGTTCGATTTCGGGCACGGCAGCACAAGCAGCTTCACCGTCAAGCCCTGGGTGGAGGAGCTCAAGGTGCGGCAGCTCGATGAGACTGTGCGACCGATTCAACGTCACCGCAGTTTGATACCCCGCGGAGCCGGACCTGAACGTCGGCCACCTCGTGTGGACCGGCCGGCCATCGCTTGATTCTGATCGGCGGCACGCGGCCACTTGCTGACATTGGGAGCGGCGCCAGTAAGCCGTCGGTCATCCTTGGCCGATCTCTGCTATGTTGTGTCATAGCCGACGTGGCCCTCACCGCTGCCGCGTGATGTCGAAGCAATCCTTTCAGGGGTTGGCATGACAGGTCTGCGAGCGCAATTCGGATCGCGGGCTTGTTGCGCCGGCGGCCGCCCCCGTCGTCAAAGAGTCAGCGATCAATTGGCCAACCCGGAATGCGTCCTCGACGCAGACGAGTTCCATCCGTTGGTGCACGGATCGCGGCGCGGCCGAGGTCGACGCATAGAAATTCACGTGACAACAGAACGAGCTGCGAATATTCGGCGCCGCTTCCAGCAGCGGTAGCGAGACGACGGCACTTGTCGGTTCAACGTCTCGAAGTCCCTCAGGCGTCACAGTCAAAGAAACCGAAAGCCCGGTTGCGGGACAACGTGAGAAGACCCGCGCAGTCTTGCCGATCATCCCCGGGAACATCAAGGCGTCGAGCGCGCACCAGGTGTAGAGACGTTGCCCGTCGACCTCGAATGCATGTGCTGTCTCGCGCAGGGTGATGCCGTAACCGATGACATTGCCATCGTCGTCATACTCTGTGCACGGTTCTTGTTCGAGCAGTGCCGTCAGTCGCTCGGCGGACCAGCCGAGTGTTGCCGCGAATGCGTCCCTTTGCACTGGGTGCCCTTTGACGAGCTCGCCCAGAAGCGCGACAAGCAGTTCTGCGCACCCCTCTGAACGCTCGGCCGGCATGAGGCGTGCAGCGACCTCGGTGGCATAGCTTGTCAGTTCCATGGAGGTCTCATTGGGTCGATGCCATCGAGCCGCGTGTGGACTGTGTCAGCCTGCGCAGCACGACAGCTGCTTCACGTCCTTGGTGAAGGTTTGCGCGGCCAGCTTCAGGCCCTCCACCATCGTGAGATAAGGGAATAGCTGGTTGGCTAGATCGTGCACGGTCATGCGGGCACGGATGGCGATGGCTGCGGTCTGGATGATCTCGCCGGCTTCCGCGGTGACCGCTTGCACGCCCAGCAGCCGGCCGGAGCCCGCCTCCGCCACCAGCTTGATGAAGCCGCGCGTGTCGAAGTTCACCAGCGCACGCGGCACGTTGTCCAGCGTCAGCGTGCGACTGTCCGTCTCGATGCCGGCCAGATGCGCTTCGGCTTCGGTGTAGCCCACCGTGGCTACCTGAGGGTCCGTGAACACGACAGCGGGCATCGCGCCGAGATCGATCTTGGCGTCGCCGCCGGTCATGTTGACAGCCGCTCGGGTCCCCGCCGCGGCCGCGACGTACACGAACTGAGGCTGATCGGTGCAGTCGCCGGCGGCATAGATGTTCGGCGCGCTCGTGCGCATGTGATCGTCGATCAGGATCGCGCCAAGCTTGTCGAGCTTGACGCCGGCAGCTTCCAGATTCATGCCACGCGTGTTGGGCGTCCGCCCCGTGGCGACGAGGAGCTGGTCTGCGCGCAACTCGCCGTGGTTGATCGTCAGCACGAATTCACCATCCACGTGGGCTACTTGGCTGGCCTGCGTCTGTTCCAGCACCTGAATGCCTTCATCACGGAACGCTGCGGTCACGGCGGCGCCGATGGCAGGGTCTTCGCGGAAGAACAGCTTGCTGCGTGCCAGGACCGTGACTTGGCTGCCAAGACGCGCAAAGGCCTGCGCGAGTTCCACCGCCACCACGGAAGAACCGATCACGGCCAGGCGCTTCGGGATCGAATCGCTCGCCAAGGCTTCGGTCGACGTCCAGTACGGCGTGTCCGCCAGGCCAGGGACGGGCGGCACCGCAGCGCTCGCACCGGTGGCCACCAGGCAGCGGTCGAAGGCGACCGCCTGCTCACCACCGTCAAGCAGCGCCAGGGTCAGTGTGCGGTTGTCTTTGAATCGCGCTGTGCCGTGCATCACCGTGATCGCCGGGGTGCCATTGAGGATGTTCTCGTACTTGCCGCGGCGCAACTCGTCCACGCGGGCCTGCTGCTGCCCGAGCAGGCGGTCGCGCCGCACGGTCGGCGCCGTCGCGGACACGCCGGCGTCGAACGGGCTTTCGCGGCGCAGATGCGCGACGTGCGCGGCGCGGATCATGATCTTCGACGGCACACAGCCGACATTGACGCAGGTGCCGCCGATCGTGCCGCGCTCGATCAGCGTGACGCGGGCGCCATTCTCGGCAGCCTTGAGCGCCGCCGCCATGGCGGCACCGCCACTGCCGACGACCGCAACGTGAAGCGGTTGGCCGTCGGCGGCCGGCCGCACAGCCCCGCCGAGCCATTGACGTGCCTTGCCGAGCAGCCCTGACGCTTGCTCGCCCGGCACGTCGGCGTGCTTGGCGCTGTAGCCAGCCGCTGATACTGCGGCCGTCAATGTCGCCGGCGACGTGCCTTCGTCGATCATGAGCTTGGCCAAGCGGTCCGGATACGACACCGAGACCGATCGAACGCCGGGCACATTTTTCAACGCATCGCGGACGTGCTCGGCGCACGATGGACAGGTCATGCCTTCGATTTGCAAGCTGGTCATGCAGTGACTTCTTTCTCTCTTGGGTTCAACGTACCGTGCTTTGCGGCAACTCGCATGAGTCGGGGGCACAGCGGCGGTGCGCCGGTGAGACCAGATCCCAGATCGACACGCCGACCATGATGGCCAGGCCCGTATACAACAGCCGGGCCGTCCACCACTGACCGAAGAACAGGAGCATGGCTGCCAGCACCATGGCCGGTCCCACCATGCCCAGCAGCGTGCGATGCCACTGCCGATGACTGAACCAGCCCAAGCCGTTCGCGACCAGGGCGATCGCCGCGAATAGCGGCAGCAGCTTGGTGATGAACAGACCTTCGTACTCGCTCAGGAAGCCCAGGCCCACCGCCGCCCCGAGGCTCGCGATCGCCGGAAAGCACGCCGCGCAGCCCATCGCGGAGACGACGCTGCCCAGCGCACCAGCCTTGTCGACGATGCGCGTCACCAGTCCCATGATCGGAGGGTCCTACTGCTTGGCGGTCGATGGGTAGCCCGCGTCCGCGGTGGCCTTGGTCAGCGCCTGGACGTTGGTCTTGGCGTCATCGAACGACACGACGGCCTGCTTCTTCTCGAAGCTCACCTCGGTCTTGCTCACGCCCTGGACCTTGCTCAGCGATTGCTTGACGGTCAACGGGCAGGCGGCGCAGGTCATGCCCGGAACCGACAGCGTGACGGTCTGCATAGCAGCCCATGCGGGCGCGGCAAAGGCGGCGATCAGGGCGACCACGGGCAACAGCTTCTTCATGATGGAATCCTTTCAGTAGAACAGGGGCAGTACATAGGGAAACGCGAGTGCGACGATGACGAGCGCGGCGACAATCCAGAACACGACTTGGTAGGCGCGCCGCACCTGCGGCACCGCGCAGACCTCACCGGGCTTGCAGTCCTGCGCCGGCCGAAAGATGCGTCGATAGGCGAAGAACATCGCGACCAGTGCCGCGCCGAGGAACAGCGGGCGATAGGGCTCCAGCGCCGTTAGATTGCCGATCCAGGCGCCGCTCACGCCCAGCGCCACGAGGACCAGGGGGCCGAGACAGCACGTCGAGGCGAGCAGCGCGGCAAGGCCGCCTGCAACGAGGGCGCCACGACCGCTTGTGGGTTCTGACATTACGCTCATCCTTTCAAGTCCTTTGGGAACCGCGTAACCTTACTTCCGTACTTGTGTACGGAGTCAAGCGGTATGGGTATGCAGACTGATAACTTAAGCATTGGCGCCTTCGCCGAGGCTGCCGGCGTCAACGTGGAAACGATCCGGTTCTACCAGCGCAAAGGGCTACTGCCGGAACCGGACAGGCCGTACGGCAGCATCCGGCGCTACGGCGAGGCCGATGTCGCGCGTGTCCGGTTCGTCAAGTCAGCGCAGCGCCTCGGCTTTAGCCTAGACGAGGTTGATGGGCTGTTGACGTTGGACGACGGCGCGCACTGCGACGAGGCGCGCCACCTCGCCGAGCAGAAACTCATCGATGTGCGCTCCAAGTTGGCTGACCTGCTGCGCATCGAGTCGGTTCTGGCCACCTTGGTCGACGACTGCTGCGCGAGCCACGGCAGGGTGTCGTGCCCACTGATTGCAGCGCTTCAGGAACAGCCAACGCTCCCATGACAGCCAAGCCATGGACGCAGATTCAGAACGAAGCTGCGACCCTCGATCTGCCGCAGCCCGAAAAAGCCTCGGGAGGCTGTTCATGGGCACCCAGGGCGGGGTGCGCGCAGATTCCGTGAATCCCCCCGAATCGAGCGTCTGCTTCTATTCGCTGCGTACTTCCGCAGTGGGTCGCTGGCCGGTGCACAGCGACCGACTGCGGATGGCGGCTGAGCCCCACATAGCCGACCCTCGGCGGCCCGTGTCAACAACCCATCGCCGACCGGTCGCACGGCAAGGCCCATCATCGACCGCGCCCGGCAAATTGCAGACCCTCACGAGAGTCCACTGAATTTGCTCGTTCGCGGCGGCCATTCACAGACCCCTTCGTACCCGTGCAATCGCATTGACAGGACTGCACTCACATGCAACGCTTCCCTCGCCATAACGCGAATTGGATCATCATGCATGTCAGGTTGTGGATGGCGGCAATTTGGGACTCGGCGCCGAGCCGCCACATCGCTGTCGCGATGGCACTCGCACTGGGATCGCATGCCTTCGCCGCGGAACTGAAGGTGATTGCGCCCAACGCGGTGAAGGAGACCGTGACCGAGATCGCCAAGCGTTTCGAGCGCGAGTCGGAGCATCGCGTCGTGTTCACCTGGGCAGGGTCGGAGACCATTAGCAAGCGCACGGCTGAGGGCGAAGTGTTCGACGTTGTCATCAACGCCGCCCAGAACATCGACCGGGGTGCGACAGACGGCAAGCTGGTACCTGGCTCGCGCGCCGACTTTGCGAAGTCAGGGATTGGCGTGGCGGTCCGCTCGGGGCTGCCGCGCCCAGACGTGTCGACCGTCGATGGGTTGCGCCAGGCCTTGATCAAGGCGAACTCGATCGCGATTTCGTCCGGCACCAGCGGCCGCTACCTTGAGTCGCTGTTCCGGCGGCTGGGCGTGGCTGAGCAGATCAAGTCGAAAATCGTCCAGCCACCATCAGGCGCGCAGATCGGTGAATTCATTGCCCGGGGCGATGCCGAACTCGGGTTCCAGCAGGTAGCCGAGCTGCTGCATGCAAAAGGTGTGGAATTCCTCGGCGCACTTCCCCCCGGGGTCCAGAGTTACACCGTCTGGTCCGCCGGGCTGCATGGTTCTTCCACACAAGTTGAGGTCGCGCGCTCGTTCATTGCGGCACTGAAGAGCGCGGAGTCGGCTGCGGCGATCAAGACGACCGGTATGGAGCCGATGTAGTTTCGCTGCTGAGGCGCGACTGTAAGTTCGCGGTCAGTCTCGACAGCAGTCCTTCGGTGTGTTCGCATGGCGGCCCAACGTCAGCCGTCAGCGAGTTTGAGGGACAGGCAGCCCCCGGCCATCATCAGGCGGCCACGAGCGGCGGCTGTGATGTGATCCAAACGATTCATCGCACCGGCTGAATCCATCGAGCCTTATGCTGGCGCCCCGATTCGCATTTTTTGGCTGCGCGACCGAATGTCCAGATTCACCCAGACCCAGATCAACACCCTGTACGAAGTGATCGCAGCACGCCGCGACATGCGGCACTTCCGCAGTGACCCGCTCGACGAGGCGCTCATGACGCGCCTGCTCGATGCGGCTCACTGTGCCCCCAGCGTGGGCTACATGCAGCCGTGGCGTTTCATTCGCGTGAGGTCCGTCGAAGTGCGCCGCAAAATGTTGGCGCTCGTCGAAGCAGAACGGGTCGAAACAGCGAACGCGCTCGGCGAACGGCAACATGAGTTTCTCAGGCTCAAGGTCGAGGGGATGCGTGAATGCGCGGAGATTCTCGTCGCCGCACTCTGCGACAAACGCGAGCAGCATGTCTTCGGGCGGCGCACGATGCCTGACATGGATCTCGCTTCGGTCGCCTGCGCGATTCAAAACATATGGCTTGCCGCGCGCGTAGAGGATGTCGGCATGGGCTGGGTCTCGATGTTCGATCCCGAGGCATTGCGGGACTTGCTCCGGATGCCGTCAGGCAGCCGCCCCGTGGCCATCCTCTGCCTGGGGCGAGTCGACGAGTTCTATCCCCGGCCCATGCTGGAGACACAGCAATGGCGGACTCGCGCCGATCTCGCGAGCCTGGTTTTCGATGACTACTGGCGAATGGACGACAACGAACATGTCGACTGAACATTCGCTGTGCGCCGTCCAGCCATTGCGTGTGGGTCGCTCACGCGCAATGGTGGCCGCGGGGCTGTCGCATCCTCTGTGCGGTAGCCAGGGTCGCCTGCGCCTGGGCGAGGTCATCTGGTGCGCCGAGCGGGTGTTGCAGATCGGCGATGCCAAATAGGCGATTCGCCAGTTGCGGCTTGTCCACGCGCAGGGCGAGGCGCCCGGCTGCCAGCACATGGTCTGCCGGCGTGGAGTCGGGCAACAGAGCCATCCCGAACCCACCGGGCGGCCAGCGTCCAGGCAGGCCTTGGCCACCGCAAGGAGCTGCGTGGCATTCCTGGCGAACGCCCCCGGCCTGACCATCAAGGCGCGTCGCTGTTCTGCGGCCTGGATCTTGCCGTCTGCGAGCACGGTCTCGATGGAACGGCGGGCGATGGCAGGCCCGGTCATGGATCCGCCCAGCTCATTTACCCGAGACGCGGGCGGGTGAAGCGAACTCGACACCCCGGCGCAGCAGGTAGATGTCCATGATCCAGCCCTGTTCGGCACGGGCCGCTGCGCGAGCCTCCAGTATGAGCTCGCCGGTGGTGGCCAGCGGCCCTGCCAGGAGCAACTGCTGCGGCATGCCGAGGTAGGCGCCCCAGTAGATGTGCAGGCCCTCGGGCGCAAGCCTCTGGAAGGAACAGGTGCCGTCGAGCATCACCACCACCGTGTCCACGCCTGCCGGCCAGCCGCCATCACGCAACTGGCGTCCGGTGGTGATCAGCACCGGCGCAGCCAGCGTGTTGAGCGGGATGGCGTGTGCGGCGGTCAGCAGTTGCAGGCTGGTCAGGCCGGGGATCACCTCGACGCGCAGCGCCAGTCCATCGGCCCGCAGGCGCTCGGCGATGCGCAGGCTGGAGTCGTAGAGCGACGGATCGCCCCAGACCAGCAGCGCCACGCGTCCGCCTTGTGGCTGGTGTGCGGCGATCAATTGCGCCCAGGTCGCGGCAATCGCGGCGTGCCAGTCGTGGACGCCATCGAGGTAGGTGGCCGCCTCGGCGTCGCGCACGGGCAGGTCGAACTCGACGACCCGAGCCGGCCCGGTGAGGTGAGTCGCACAGACCGTGCGCCGCAGGTCGGCGAGGTCGGCCTTGTTGGCGCCCTTTCGCGGGATCAGGATCAGGTCGGCGCGGTTCAGCGCGCCGATGGCCTGCAGCGTCAGATGCTCGGGGTGTCCGGTGCCGATACCAATCAGCAGCAGGTCGATCATCGGCAGGGCATGCATTGGCGACCCGCGCCGAGATCAGGCTGCGCGGTGCAGTCGCGGCGTCACGAGCACCGTGCTCCCCAGCCCGGGGAGCCCGTGCAGCGCCTTGGCCCCGGCCAACGCGGCCAGGTCGATCAGCGGCTCCAGCAGCACGACCGTCATGTAGGCCAGCCCGAAGCTCCCCACGCCTTGCAGAGTCTCTGCACCGAAGCCGCGGCCGAAGATCGTCCAGAAGGCCACCCAGGCGACGATACCGCCCTGGAACACCACCGACATCTTGAGCACATGCGAGTAGCCCAGGTCGACATACGGAATGTTCGCCGGCAGCACCCGCTTGGCCACGGCTTGCATGACGAAGAGCGCGGCCAGCAGCGTGGTCACGTTCATGCCGTATTGCGGCAAGTCCTGCGGCTCGAAGAACAGCCCCTGGACAGCCAGCCCCACCGTCAGGCCGACGGCCGTCGGCGCCGCGCCTAGTAACAGGAACAGTGACGAACCGAGGATCAGATGCACCTCGGACACGCCGACAGGCACGTGCGGGAAGACCTCGAAGAAGACGAATACGAGCGTGGCGGCGATCACGCTGCGCAGCAGGAGCGAGACCGCTCCCTCCTGGCGGATGTGGGCCAGGGACAGCCGGCCCGCGTAGAGCGCGCAGGCAGTGGCTGTTGCGTAGGAGAGCACGGTCTTCGTGCCATCCACGATTCCGGGTTCCATGTGCATGGTGCAGTTTCCTTGGGCGTGGGGCACCAGCGTGTGGTGCCGGGTTGGGGATCGGAGGTTGGGTAGTCTTCTGAGCTTGCTGAGAGGGAGGTCATGCAAGGTTGGCCGCGTGGTCAGGCGCGCGGCGAGCCGTCGGACGCTGTGGTCGGCCTGAAGCGCCGTTCGTAGTCGCTTGCGTACAGGCGGCTTTCGGCAAAGCCCTCGGCGGCCAGCGCGGGTCCGACGAGGATCAGTGCCGTGCGCTCCACGCCATTGCCCATTGCGGCCTCGATGGTGGCCAGCGTGCCACGGACGATCTGCTCATCGGGCCAGCTCGCGCGGTAGACCACGGCGACCGGGCACGCGGCACCGTAGGTCGGTGTCAACTCGGCCACCACCTCGGCGAGCCTGTGGATCGACAGGTGCACGGCCAGCGTGGCCCCGGTCGCAGCAAACCGGGCCAGGCTTTCGCCGGGCGGCATCGGCGAGGCGCGCCCCGACGTGCGCGTCAGCACCACCGATTGCGCGAGGCCGGGCAGCGTGAGTTCCGCGCCGAGCGCCGCCGCCGCTGCGGCAAAAGATGGAACGCCGGGAGTGACGGTGTACGGGATGCCGGCCGCACGCAAGCGGCGCAGTTGCTCGCCCATCGCCGACCACACCGAGAGGTCGCCCGAATGCAGTCGTGCCACGTCTTTCCCGGCCGCGTGGGCGGCAGCCATCTCGGCGACGATCATGTCGAGATCGAGCGGCGCGGTGTTGACGATGCGCGCGCCGGGTGGGCAATGGGCGAGGATCTCTTCGGGCACCAGCGAGCCGGCGTACAGGCACACCGGGCAGCGGGCGATCAGGTCGCGCCCGCGCAGGGTCAGCAGGTCGGGCGCGCCGGGGCCGGCGCCGATGAAGTGGATGGTCATGGGCGAGTCCTCGAGTGGGGTGCCAGAGTGGCAATGGCGCAGGTGGCCAGGCGATCGGTCGACACCGAGCGCGGGTGCAATAGCTTCGCGGCCGGCCCGCCATGCTTCAGGGCGACGGCCAGTGCCGCTGCTTCGGCCGTGCTGCCGGTGCCTCGCAGCGCGCGCACGGCGGTGCTGTCGGTCAAGGTGGGGGTGGCTGCAACTTGCGCCGGCGCAACAACGCACAGGGGCAGGCCGAGGTCTGTGGCCAAGGCGCGCAGGCAGGGGGCTTCGGCCTTGTCTTGCGCAGCAGCGAGCAATGTGACGGCGTGCGGTGACGTAGTTGCGGGCTGCGCGAGCTCGAGCGCTTGGGCCAACGCATCCCGCAGTGAGGCCAGCGTCGCGCCCCTTCGAAACCCGAACCCGGCCACCATCATCGCGTCACGCTCCACTGCACGATCGGGTAGGCGGCGCGCCAGCCGCGCCGTGTGCCCAGTGGCGCGGCCTCTGACAGTTCGAAGCGAAGCAGGCTGCCGCCCGCGCTCCCCTGCCATGCGGTCAACAGCGCTTCAGACTCCAGCGTCACCGCATGGACGACCACCCGGCAGCCTGCCGGGAGCGCTTGCCACAGATGCCGCAGGAGTTCATCGCCGAGCCCGCCGCCGATGAATACCGCATCGGGCGCAGGAAGGCCCGCCAAAGCCCCGGGCGCGGTGCCGGTCACCAGCACCAGCCGATCGACGCCCAAGCGGTCGGCGTTGCTACGCAGTCGCGCCGCACGTACCGGGTCGGCCTCGATGGCCACGGCCTCACATCGGGGGTGCGCCAGCAGCCATTCGATACCCACCGACCCCGAACCCGCGCCGATGTCCCACAGCCGCTCGCCGGGGCGCGGTGCCAGGGCGCACAGCGCCAAGGCCCGCACACGTTGCTTGGTGATCTGGCCGTCGTGCGCAAAAACGATATCGGGCAGACCCGCGCTGCGCGGCAAGGCCAGACCCGTTCCGGCGACCTGCAAGGCGACGGCCACCGGGTGGCGCACATCGGTCAGGTCGAAGGTGGAGGCGACCGCGTCGCGCCGGCGCTCGTGCGGTCCGCCCAGTGCTTCGAGCACGCTCATCCCGCTGGCACCGAAATCGGCGTCCACGAGGTAGCGTGCCAGCTCGGCCACCGCCGCGCCGTCACGCAGCAGCACCAGCAGTCGCGCGTCCTTGCACAGATGCGGGCGCAGGCGCGCCAGCGGCGCGGCGTGCAGGCCGAGGCAGGTGACGTGTTCCAGCGCCCAGCCCAAGCGCGCGGCGGCCAGGCCGAAGGTTGATGGCGCGGGCAGCGCGTGCCACTCGTGCGCGGCGAGGTGGCGCGTCACCGAGGTGCCGGCGCCATACCAGAACGGATCGCCGGAGGCCAGCATCGCCATGCGGCGCCCGCGCTGTGCCAGTAGCATCGGGATGCCATCGGCGAATGGCACGGGCCATTCGAGTCGCTCGGCGCGGAGGTTTGGCAACAGCGCCAGATGGCGGGCGCTGCCTGCGACCACCTCGGCCGCGTCGAGCGCAGCGCGGCTGGCGGGCGGCAGGCCGTGCGGGCCGTCTTCGCCCAGCCCGATGATCGTCAACCAAGGTGCCTGACCATTGAACTCAGCCATCGCAACATCCTTGTCCTCGGCGGCACGCTGGAAGCCAGCGCGCTCGCGCTGGCCTTGGCCGAACGTGGCGAACGCGCTGTGTTGTCGTATGCCGGCCGGGTGGCCCAGCCCAGGGCGCAACCCATCGCCGTGCGCGTGGGCGGCTTCGGCGGCGTGCCCGGGCTGGTGCGGTATCTGCGCGACCAGGGTGTGACGCACCTCGTCGATGCCACCCATCCGTTTGCCGCGCAGATGAGCGGCAACGCCATCGCGGCCTGCGCGCAGACCGGCGTGCCGCTGCTGGCGCTGACGCGCGCCGCCTGGCAGCCCGGCCTGGGCGACCGGTGGCAGTCGGTGGCCGATCTCCCGGCTGCCGTCGCTGCGCTGGGCGGGCCGCCGCGGCGCGTCATGCTGGCCCTGGGGCGAATGCATCTGGCAGCGTTCGCGGCACAGCCCCAGCATCACTACGTCCTGCGGCTGGTCGATGTACCCGACAGCCCGCCGCCGTTGCCGCAGCACACGACCATCGTTTCGCGCGGTCCCTTCGACGTGGCGAGCGACACCGCGTTGATGCGC
The DNA here is from genome assembly GCA_016213265.1 of Burkholderiales bacterium. Taxonomy (GTDB): domain Bacteria; phylum Pseudomonadota; class Gammaproteobacteria; order Burkholderiales; family Burkholderiaceae_C; genus Ideonella. Next base: position 61,222 of record JACRBA010000134.1, read on the forward strand.
GAGCATCGGGTTGACATCGTGGTCTGCAAGAACGCCGGCGGCACGGGCGCGCAGGCCAAGCTGCACGCCGCGCGCGGCCTCGGCTTGCCGGTCTTGATGATGGCGCGGCCGCTGATCCCCGCCCGGCACGAGGTGACCCGCATGGACCAGGTGCTGCAGTGGCTGGGTCATGCGCCGCGTCCTCCGTCGGATCATGCGGACACCTCGGGCGGTGCAGAGCGCGGCGTGTAGATCCACGGCACGCCGCCGTCTCGCGCGATCACCCGCGTCAGGCTGGAGCCGACGATGACGATGGTGCGCATGTCGGCCATCTCGGGCTGCGCGTCGCTCAGCGCAACGACACGGATGGTCTCGTCGGGGGTGGACACGGCGCGGGCGAAGATCACCGGGCGGGTGGGGCTTCCTGCAGCGCCGCATTCCTCGCGCAGCACGGCCAGGGCGCGGGTGAAGCCCTGCGGGCGCGACACCGAGCGCGGGTTGTAGAAGGCCATCGCGAAGTCGGCCTGCACCGCCAGCCGCAGGCGGCGTTCCACCAGCGCCCAGGGCTTCAGGTTGTCCGACAGGTTGATGGCGCAGAAGTCGTGGCCCAGCGGCGCCCCCGCGCGCGCTGCGGCGGCCAGCATCGCGGTGATGCCGGGCAGCACGCGCACGTCCAGCGCGCGCCACGCGGCGGGGCCGGTCTCCACCGCCTCGAACACGGCCGAGGCCATCGCGAACACGCCGGGGTCGCCGGACGACACCACCACCACACGCCGACCCTCGCCGACCATGCGCAGCGCGTGGGCGGCGCGGTCCAGCTCGACCCGGTTGTCGCTGGCGTGCAGCGTGAGCCCGGTGCGTGGCGCCACCCGGGCCACATAGGGCAGGTAGCCCACCACGTCGGTGGCCGCTGCCAACGCCGCCGTCACCTCCGGTGTCACCCAGTCCTCGGCGCCGGGGCCGAGCCCGGCGACGACGAGCCAACCCTTGACGCTCCCGTCCATGGTGGATTGGCTCAAGTTCCGCTCCCTGGCAAACACTGCACTTGCAGTTCATCGCCGGGCGCTGCGGCGGTGGCGCTGCGGTCCCGATCCCGGCAAGCCGCCAACACGTTGCCGACGATCAGGATCGCCGGGCTTTGCATGCTGCTGGCGGCGGCATCCTCGACCAGACGCCCCAACGTGCTGAGCAGGCGCCGTTCCTGGCCGGTGCTGGCGTTCTGCACCAGCGCGGCGGGGGTGCCCGCGCTCAGCGTGGTGGCCAGGCCGGCCTGGACAACGGCCAGGCGCTGCATGGCCATGTAGACCACCAGGGTCAGCCCCTGTGCCGCCGCCGCGCCCAGGGTGGGCCAGTGCAGCTCGGCATTCGCTTCGCCGGCATGGCCCGTCACCAGCAGCACGCCATGGGCATGGTCGCGGTGTGTCCAGGGCACGCCCAGCGCGGTGGCGGCAGCCAGGCCCGAAGAGATGCCGTTGACCACCTGCACCGGTATTCCGGCGGCGCGCAGGTGCTCGGCCTCCTCGCCGCCGCGACCGAAGACGAGCGGGTCTCCACCTTTCAGTCGGACCACGGTTTCGCCGCGCTGCGCTTCGGCGACCATGAGCTTGTGGATGAAGGCCTGCGCGGTACTCTTGCATCCGCCTCGTTTGCCCACGTGCACGATACGCGCGCTGCGCCGCGCATAGCGCAGCACTCCGGCCCCCACCAGGTCGTCGACGAGCAGCACGGTGGCGCAGCGGATGGCCTTGATGGCCCGCACGGTCAGCAAGTCCGGGTCGCCCGGGCCGGCACCGACCAGGCTGACGCTGCCGGGCGCGGCGACGCTGCTCATGGACGCCGCCCCCGCCCATGCACCAGCACGATCGAAAAATACGGCGTGACGCGGCCTTCGACCTGTGCCAGACGCACAACCTTCTGGCCCGGCATGGTGGCGAACTCGACCAGCCAGGCCTCGTCCAGACGGCCGGCGGTGGCCAGGGCTCGCCGCACCTTGTCGATGTGGCGGCCGATCTTCATCACCACCAGCGCTTCGCTGTCGGCCATGTGGCGTGCGAGCCTGGCTTCGGGCAGGGTGCCCATCAGCACGGTCAGCACGTCGTCGCCCCAGGTGATGGGCTGGCCCGTGACCGTCCACGCGCCCGACATGCCCGTGATGGCCGGCACCACCTGCACGGGGTGCGTCTCGACCAGCCGGGTGTAGAGGTGCATGAAGGAGCCATAGAAGAACGGGTCGCCCTCGCACAGCACCACCACGTCGTGGCCGGCGTCCGACAGCGCGCGCAGGTGCGCTGCGCACTCGACATAGAAGGCCGAGAGAGCATGGTTGTAAGCCGGGTCTTCCACCGGGATTTCGGTGGTGACGGGGTACTCCATCGCATGTTCCACCACGCCTTCGGGCAACAGCCCGTCGACGATGCGCCGCGCCTGTCCGGGCCGTCCGGCTTTGCGGAAATACGCGACGTGGGTGGCGCTGCGCAGCAAGCGGTGGGCGCGCACGGTCATCAGGTCCGGGTCGCCCGGGCCCAGGCCCAGGCCGTAGAGCGTGCCGAGTGAAGTCATTCCGAACGGCTCCCCAGCGCGTTGATCGCCGCCACCGTGATGGCGCTGCCGCCCAGCCGCCCGGCCACCGTGCAGCAAGGCGCGGGCTGCTCGGCCCACAGCGCCTCTTTCGATTCCGCCGCGCCGACGAAGCCGACCGGGCAGCCGACGATGGCCGCAGGCCGCGGGCAGGTCGGGTCTTGCAGCATGTTGAGCAGATGGAACAAGGCGGTCGGCGCATTGCCGATGGCCACCACGGCGCCTTGCAGGTGCGGCCGCCAGAGTTCCAGCGCGGCGGCGGAACGGGTGGTCGACATCGCCTTGGCCAGCTCGGGCACGGTCGGGTCGTGCAGGGTACATAGCACGTCGTTGCCACACGGCAGGCGCGAACGGGTCACCCCCTGGCTGACCATGCGCGCATCACACAGGATGGGCGCACCGGCCGCCAGGGCCGCCCGTGCCGCACGCACGAAGCCGGACGAGAAACGGAGGTGCGCTTCGAGCCCGATCAGGCCGGCGGCGTGGATCATGCGCACCGCCACCGGCTCGTCGTCGGCATCGAAGCGTGCGAGGTCGGCCTCGGCGCGGATCATCGCGAAGGAGCGTTGGTAGATGGCCGCGCCATCGGTTTCATAAACATGCATCAAAGGGCTCCGATGAATGAGCGCAGGGCCTCGGGGGACAGCCCTGTCTGCGATGGTGTGTCCCAGGCGCAGCCGTCGCGCACCAGATCGAATTTGCCGTTGCGGCCCACCAGGGTGATGTCGGCGGCGCGAGCGCGGGCGCAGCCTTTGGTGCAGCCGGACACATGCAGGCTGCGACGTGCGCCGGGGGCCACCGTCTCGAGAGCAGGCGCGAGTGCACGGGCCATTGCGCGGGTCTCCACCGTGGCCGAGGTACATGACGGTGCGCCGGGACAGGCGTCAATGCGCAACATGGGGTCGTCGGCCGCCGTGAGGAACTCGGTCGAATCGCGCCGCCCGCCAGCTTCCAGAATCAGTGCGCGGTGCGGCGTCAAGCGCAGCGCCGCTGCGCCGCTGTCGCGCAGCAGGCGAGCGAGCGCGGCTGCCTCGATCTGGCCGAATGCCACGCCGTAGACCGGCCCGAGCGCCGACATGCCGGGACGAGGCAATGCGGCTGACGGTGCCGGGGGTTCGAGCGGCTTCAGGTCGCGGGGAAGTGGGTGGGTGACCAGGTGGCGACTCATGCGCCTTGATGCAGGTTCAACCGATCCCGCCGTCGCCGCAAACCAGGCGGCCAGGGCGAGCGCCGTATCCACTGCACCAGCCCGCGTGACCGGGTGGCCGGCCGCAGCACCATCGGCGCGCACGATCAGCCCGCCCGAGCGGCCGCGTTCGATGCGCACGTCGGCCGAGGCTTCAGCCAACACCGGGGCCGGCCCCGCATCCACCGCGAAACCGAACTTGGGCGGCAAGGCGGGCAGCTCGCCAAGGCGCGCCGCCAGCTCGGAGGCGATGCGCTCGGTGTCATCGCCCGCCTGCCAGCAGGGCGCCACGAGGATGGCGGGCCAGGCTTCCCGCGCCGCGTCGGCATCGAGCAGGCCCAGGCCGCAGAGTGCCTCAATCACCGCGTCATGGTGGCGTGGTGTCACACCGCGCAGCTGCAGGTTGGCTCGGTTGGTCAGGTCGATGAGCCCCGAACCCAAGCCTTGCGCCGCCTCGCAAAGCCCCATGGCTTGCGCGACCGTCAAGCGCGCCAGGCGTGGGCGCACGCGCACGAGCAGGCCATCGCCCGAGGCCATGGCGCGATGGGCGCCGGGGCACCAACCCTTGGCGGTCGGGCGCAAGCCGAGCGGGCCTGCGGGCGGGCCAGCAGCGTTTGGCAGGGCCAGGAGGGCCAGGCGGGTCATGCGCGCAAGCACCGGTTCAGCACGCCGGGCTCGAAGTGCCGGTCCACGAGATCGGCAAGTCCGTCCAGGCTGGCATCGAGGGTGGCCACCTCGGCGCCAAACAGCGCGCGCATCACGGCCGCCGATTCGAACAGGCCGTGGGCATAGGCGCCCAGCACCGGGCCGCGTTGCCAGCCGATCACGGTGCCGTGGCCATCGCGCAGCGCGGTGGCGAGCGCCGCGCCGGGCAGCGCATCAACGGGCTCGGTGATGCCGGTCCTGATCTCGTAGGCGGGGGTATCGATGCCGGCCAGCGCCTGCCAAGGTGGCTGCAAATCGTCGAAGCGTGCCTGCACGGCCAGCACGCGCTTGGGCGCGGCATAGCGTGTGCTCAGCGGCAGCAGGCCGAGGCCGGGCACGCTGCCCGGCGTCCCGTCCAGGCCTTGCGGATCGTTCAGCCAGGTGCCCAGCATCTGCAAGCCGCCGCAGACGCCCAGCACCCGTTTGCCCTGGGCCGCGTGACGGGCGATGGCGGCGTCCAGCCCACGCTCGCGCAGCCAGTGCAGGTCGCCGCTGACTTGCTTGGAGCCGGGAAGAATGATCCAGTCCGCCGCCTCCAGCTCGGCCGCGTGGCGCGCCCAGGTCAACCGCAGGCCGGGCACCTGGCGCAGCGGCTGGAACTCGTCGAGGTTGCTGATGCGTGGGTAGGCGACCACCGCCACGCGCTGGTGCGGCGCTTCGCCGTCGCCGATGGCGGCGGCGTCGAACACGCCGTCTTCGTCAGGCAGGCCATGGTCGCGCTGCATCGGCAGCACGCCGACGATGGGCACGTCCGTCAGCTGTCGCAAGCGGTCAGGCCCGGGCGCCAGCAAAGCCGCGTCACCGCGGAACTTGTTGAGCACGAAGCCGGCGAGCGTCGGCTTCAGGTCATCGGGCAGCAGCGCCCAGGTGCCGTAGAGGTGGGCGAAGGCGCCGCCGCGGTCGATGTCGGTGACAACCAGGCTCTTGAACTCGCCCGCCGCCTGCGCCCAGCGTGCAGTGCCGAGGTTCACATAGTCGTGCGCGGCGAGGTTGATCTCGGCCGGCGAGCCCGCACCCTCGATCACCAGCAGTTCGTGCTGGGCGTGCAGGCGCACGAAGCTTTCGTGCGCCGCGGTCGCCAGGTGGGCGCTGCGCTCGCGCCAGGGCAGGCGCGACAAGTCATCCGCCACGTGACCCTGCAACACCACCTGGCTGGAGGTGTCGCGCTCGGGCTTGAGCAGCACCGGGTTCATGTCCACCGTCGGCGGCACGCGCGCGGCCAGGGCCTGGAAATACTGCGCCGCGCCGATTTCGCCGAAGCCGCCGTCCGGCCCGGGCACCACCCGTGCGTTGTTGCTCATGTTTTGCGCCTTGAACGGCGCCACGTCGATGCCCCGCTGCGCAGCCCAGCGGCACAGCGCGGTGGCCAACAGGCTCTTGCCTGCACCGCTGCTGCTGCCCCAGACCATCAGGCTGCGCGTCATGCAATGCCCCCCGCGGAACTGGCGCCTGGCGGCAACGCGACCATTGTCGGCAGCGTCCAGCACTCGCCATGGCGCGGCACGACGGGCCACTGGTCGGCCCGGACGGGCAACGGCTGCGCGCAGGCCAGCCATCGCCGTGCCAGCATCCAACCGGCGTGCGCCACGATGACCACGGGTGCTGCGGGCGCTTGCCAGGCCGCCACGCGCGCAAACAGCTCGTGAAGGGTTTCACCGCCGCCGGGGCGGTGGTGTAGGAACTCTGCACACCAGGCATCGACCTCTTTCCTTGGGATCTGCGACCAGGGCAGGCCGTCCCAGCGGCCGAAGTCCATTTCGAGCAACGCGGGCAGCCGCTCGTGCCGCCAGCCCCAGCGCTGCAGCCATTGCCCGACGGCTGCGCAGCGGAGCAGCGGCGAGGTCAGCACCCGTCGCGGCAGGCCGCGTAGGCGTGCGGCGCGGCGGATGCGGTGCGCCAACCGCTTGGCACGCCGCCGGTCGATGCCGATGTCGGTGCGGCCGATACAGCGGCCCGCCGCTTCCTGTGCTCGCGGGTGTCGCCAGACCCACAACTGTCCGCCAGGCTCAAGCACGGGACCCCCCGGTGAACGGCAACCAGGCGAGCCAGGTCAACAGGCCGACCAATTCGACGATCTGCTGCGTGGCGCCCAGCGTGTCGCCGGTGAAACCGCCCAGCCGGTGGTGCAGCCAGCGCGCGCAACACAGCGTGGCCGATGCGCATGCCGCCAGGGCAGACAGGGCCACCCAAAGCGCAGCCGTCCAGGAAGAAGCCTCGGTCCAGACCGTGACCCACACGGCTGCACCGCTGGCGACCCCGACCCAGACCAGCGCGAAGCCCAAGCCGCGGCCGCTCGCCCGCGTGGCCAATGGCTTGGCCTTCGCGTGCTCGGCATCGCCGGCATAGGGCAGACGCCACACCAGCCACACCGGGGCGGCGCGCGACACCGCGTGCGACCAGATCAAGGCCATGGCTGCCCATGCCAGGCCATCGGTCTGCGCGGCGCTCGCCAGGCCCGCCACCGCCGTCACCTTCAGCACCAGGGCCAGCACCAGCGCCACCGCACCGTAGCTGCCGATGCGCGAGTCCTTCATGATGGCAAGCGCGCGTTCGCGGCTCACCGCGCCACCCAGCGCATCGCAGGTGTCGGCCAGGCCGTCTTCGTGGAAAGCGCCGGTCAGCCATACCGTTGCCACCAGGCTGACGGTGGAGGCCACCAGTGGAGGCCACAGCAGCAGCGCGAACCAGAATATCGCCGCTGCCCAGGCCCCGACGCAGGCTCCGACCAGCGGAAAGTGGCGCAGGCAGGCCTGCAGCCAGGCGGGCTCGAAGCCCAGGCGGCGCGGCACCGGCACGCGCGTCAGGAACTGCAGCGCGATGAAGAACAGACGCAGCTCTTGTGTCATCGCGACGGGTCGGCGCCGGGTTCGGGATCGGACTGACGGCTCACGCCGGCCGACTCGAAGCTGGCCATCTCGCCCAGCAGCCGGCAAGCTGAATCGAGCAGCGGCCAGGCCAGCGCAGCGCCCGAACCCTCGCCCAGCCGCAGGCCCAGGGTCAACAGCGGTTGCGCCTCCAGGGCGCGAAGCATCAGCGCATGGCCGGCTTCGTCGGAGCAATGGGCGAAGACGCAGCGCGACAGCACCGTGGGCTGCAGGCGAGCCGCGATGAGAACGGCGCTGCTGGCGATGAATCCGTCGACGACGATCACCCGGCGCTCGAGCGCTGCCTGCAGCACCGCGCCGGACATCATCGCGATCTCGAAGCCGCCGAAGGCCGCCAGTGCGGCGAGCGGTGCGGTCGCTTGGGCGTGACGCGCCAACACGTCGCGCAGCACGCGCACCTTGCGCGCCAGGCCGGCATCGTCCAGCCCCGTGCCGCGGCCGACACACAGCTCGATGGACTGATCCGTTAGGCGCGCCAGCAGCAGCGCCGCGGCCGAAGTGTTGCCGATGCCCATCTCGCCAATGAGCAGCGCGTTGCCAGGCAGGGCCTGCACCACCTCGCGGCCGGCGGTGATGGCCGCAGCGCATTGCGCTTCGCTCATCGCCGGGCCGGCCAGCGCATCGGCGGTGCCGGGACCGATCTTGCGTTGCACCAGGCCGGGCCGGGGCGCGAAGTCGTGGCGCACGCCAGCGTCCACCACCGTCAGGGCCAGGCCATGCTGGCGTGCCAGCACGCTGACCGCCGCGCCACCGGCGAGGAAGTTCTCCACCATCTGCCAGGTCACGTCGCTCGGATAGGCCGAGACGCCTTGCGCTGCCAAGCCGTGGTCGGCCGCAAAGACCACGAGTTGGGGCTGATCCAGGCGTGGGCTGCTGGTACCAAGGATGCAGCCGATCTGGACGGCTAGCGTTTCGAGCCGGCCCAGGGAGCCCAGCGGTTTGGTCTTGCCATCGACACGGGCCTGCAGCGCGCTGCGCAGCGTTGCGTCGTCCAATTCAGGGATGTTGGGGATCATGGGTGCGCCGTTTCGACGGAAGTGGAGACAGGGTGGTGATCGGTGGCCAGCAGCCGCAAGGCGCTGTGCAGCGCTTCGAGCGCCTCCGGCGGCTGCGCCGAAACGCGCATCCAACCCGGCAGGCCAAACGAGGTGGTGTCCCGCACGGCCAGGCCGTGGCGCCGCAGGGCCGCGGGCTGAATCGCGGCCGGCCGGTGCGCGCAAAGAAACGGTGTCACGCTGGGCGCAGGTTGCAGGCCCAGGTCTGCCAGCCCGGCGCGCAGTGAGTCTGTCCAGGTGCGCAGTGTGATGCGCGCATCGGCCAGCCAGGCTTGGGTGGCCGGTTCGGTCCAGCATTCGAGCAAGCCGACGGCGTGGGCACCCAGCGGCCAGGAGGGTTCGGCGGCGTGCAGCGTATCGCACCAGGTTTGCAGTGGCCATGCTGCACCCGCCGGTGCGATGGCATAGGCACCGCGGACGCCCGGCAGGCCCAACGCCTTGTTCGGGCTGTAGAGCCGGAACACGGCATCCTCGGCGTCGCTAGCCCAGCGCGGCGCGCCACTGAGCCGGAGCGGCGCATACGCCGCGTCCAGCACCGTGGGCGTGGCCCCCGGGTCGTGCGGCGGCGCGGCGTCCTGGCCCAGCGGGCTGCCGGGATCGGCGCACCAGCGCAGCGTGGCGGTGGCGTCTTCGGTGCGCACCACGGCGCGGCCGCAGGCCTGTGCCGCCACCGCGTAGTCGCCATAGGCCAGCGCTGGCCCGGCAACCGGCCCGGGTGCGAGCCGCTGGCCTACGGCCGTGATGCGCTGGATGAACTCGCTCGCGCTGGCCGCGAGCAGGATGCGTCGCTCGTCGACGCCATGCCACACCGCCAAGCGCTGGCGCAGCGCGTGGTAGCCGGGGTCGGGGTAGCGGGTGGCGTCAGCTCGGGCCAGCGCCTGCACGGCCTGCGGGCAGGGGCCTGCGGCGTTGACGTTGGTGGAGAAATCCCAGCGGACGGGGCCCTGGGCGTCGGGGCCGCCGTGCGGGCGGGCGATGGTGGCCGCCCTCACATCGATCTCCCTGCACAAGCCAGGACCGCTGCCGCCATCGCCAGCCATGCGGCCCGCGAGGCGATGCGCAGCGCTTTGGCCGTGTCGGCAGCCGACGGTGACGGCGACTGCCCGTTCAGTGCATAAACCCCTGGCTTGCGCAAACGCACACCCAGGCGCAGCGCCATCGCGCCCATCGGCCAGCCGCCATTCGGCGACGGCGTGCGCGCGGCTTCGATGCGCAACAGGGGCCAGTCCTGCAAGGCAGGCCACAGCAGCAGCGCGGTCAAGCGCGCCGGCAGCCAAGACAGCAGGTCGTCGGCCCGCGCCGCGAACTTGCCCGCCCATTCGTAGCGATCTCGGTAGCCCCACATCGCATCGGCGGTGTTGGCAAAGCGGTAGACCACCGCGCCGGGCAGGCCCGCGACCGCGAACCAGAACAGCGGTGCCACCACCGAATCGTTCAGATTCTCGGCCAGGGTCTCAATGGCCGTCTCGCGGATCTCGGCTTGGTTCATCGCGCTCACGTTGCGGCTGGCCAAGCGCGACACCCGTTCGCGGCCCGCTTCCAGCGACTGCGCCAGCGCGTGCTCGACCGCCTGAACCTCGTCGCGCAGCATGCGCCATGCGAAGCAGGGTTTGAGCGCCAGTGCGAGCAGCAAGGCGCCGGCTGCCCACGGCAAGGCGGGGACCGCGCTTTCGGCGCCGTGGGCCATGACAGCCAGCGCGGCGGCGATGACTCCCCATGCCAGCGCGCCGCCGATGAACGCCGGCACGCGGCGCCAAGCGCACAGCCGCTGACCGAGCGGCCCGAGCAGCCGGCCCAGCCAGGCAACAGGATGCAGGGCGTTGGGCGGTTCACCGACGGCCGCGTCCAGCGTCCAGGCGACCAGCAATGCGGCGGGCATCGTGCAGTCCACCGGGTTCAGGCCATCACTGCCGGCAGGCATGGCGGCAGCTTGGCAAGGATGCCGCTGCGAAGGCGTTCCGGGCGCTCGTTGCGGGGCAGCGCGCCGTCGGCGCTGTGCGCGTGCAGGCGCGCACAGGCCAGCACCTGCGCGGCAGTTTCTGCATCGGCGGCCAGATCGCCGAAGTAGTACGTGGGCTTGCCTGGGGCTTGCAGCGCAACCGTGCAGGATCGGGCGCAGCCGCTCATGCAGGCGATGCCGCGCACGTGCAGGCCGGCAGCCCGGCCTTCGGTTTGCAGGGCCTGGACGGCCTCGAGCAAGGCCTGGCCGGAGGGCGGCAGCTCGCGCGATGCGCCTGCGGGCCGACAGGTGGTGCAGACGATGATTTCGGTGACGGGTGCGGTGGGCATGGGGTACGGTGCTTCAGGGCTCAAGAGGGCTCTTCAGGGTTCCATTCAGGGCTCATTCAGGCCGGCTTGCCCGGCGGTGTTCCGCACCCCAGCGCATCGCCCAGGCGGCGCAGCGGCCGATGGCGCGCGCCGGTTCGTCGAAGTCGACGATGACGATGCGTTGCGCGGCCTGGGGTGCGGCCGGTTGTTCCAACGTGCGGCCATCGGTCAACAGCCACAGCCACGATTCGGCTGGGCCGTTGCGGCGCGCGGCGCGGCGCAGCACCTGCTCGGCCTGAGCCAATGCATGCGTCAGCGGTGTGCCACCACCGCCGCCCAGAGGCCGCACCTGCGCACCGCCGGCGGCACGCGCCCGGCCGGGTGGCAGCCGCAGTTCCACGCCCTGGCCCCCGAAGCACAGCAGTGCCACGTCGTCGCCGGCGCGCGCCGCCTGCTCGATCAGCCACGTGGCATGCCCCTTGGCCAGCGCCAGCCGCCCGCGCTGGCGCATCGAGCCCGAGGTGTCGAGCACGATGAGGTGCAAGCGGGCCGGTTGCGCGACCCGCAGCGTGTGGCGCAGGTGCGCCCGTTGCAGCGGCTGCGGGCCCTTGGCGAGCAAGCTGGGTAGCCAGGCGATCGCGGCACATGTTTGCCTCGCGACGTGGCGCGTTGGGGCTGCCGGCCGCAGATGAGGAGGCGGGGCGGGCCACCGCAGACCGCCTTGCCCTGGGCGCGGGTGGCGGCTGCGGTGGCTCAGGCTTTTTTTTCATGCCAGCCTCCCAGAGACAGCACGCGCGTGGTGGCTTCGGGGCGCGGCGGCAGCGCGCCCCAATCTCCCTCCGGTGCCGGGTTGGCCGGTGGGTCGCGATGTAGGCGGTCGGCACGCTGATTCGCTGCCATCGGTGGCGCTGGATGCCGGTCCGCTTGCGGCTTCGGCGCAGAGGCGCCCGTGCCCTCCGTCCGGCGGTGCGCCAGAGCCAGTTCCGCCACCGCATCCACATCGGCCGGCGTCACCTCGGTGCGGCCCTCGAAGGCCGCCAGCGCACGCGCCGCGCGCAGCATCACCAGATCGGCCCGCATGCCGTCCACGCCCGCGGCCAGCGCGCAGCTTGCGGCACGGTGCAGCACCGCATCGGGCCAGGTCAAACGCGGCAGCGCCGCACGCGCGGCGGAAATGGCATCGGCCAGACGGGCTTGCTCGCCAGCATGCTGTTCCGCCGCCGCGAGCGGGTGCTCATCGAAGCCCAGGCGGGCACGCAGAATCGCCGTGCGCTGCTCGGCGTTGGCCGGGTTGACCAGCGCCACCGACAGGCCGAAGCGGTCCAGCAGCTGCGGGCGCAGGTCGCCTTCTTCAGGGTTCATCGTGCCCACCAGCACGAAGCGTGCGGCATGCTGCTGCGAGATGCCGTCGCGCTCGACGGTGTTGACGCCGCTGGCGGCCACGTCGAGCAGCGCATCGACCAGCGCATCGGGCAGCAAGTTGACTTCATCGACATACAGCACGCCGTGGTGGGCGCGCGCCAGCAGGCCGGGTGCGAGGCGCAGCCGGCCGTCGCGCAGCACGTCTTCCACGTTCAGCGTGCCCACCAGTTGCTCCACGCTTGCAGCCAGCGGCAGCGTGATGAAGGGTGCGGGAAGTGACGGGGACACCGACGGCAGCAGCGCTGCCAGCGCCCGTGCGGCAGTGGACTTGGCGGTGCCGCGCGGGCCGCTGATAAGCACGCCGGCGATGCCCGGGTCGATGGCCGCGAGCAGCAGCGCTCGTTGCAGCTCAGGCTGACCAATCAGCGCGCTGAAGGGGAAGGCCGCTTGGGTGGCGGCCTCGATGGTCACGGTGGATGTGCCGGACATGGATGCAGCAGTCGATGCGGGTGTCATGCCGGGAGTCATCAGAGAGGCCCTTCGCCGTGTTCTTCGAGCCGGCGTTCCAGCGCCAGCAGGTGGTGTTCGATGCGCTCGCGATGATCGCCAGGCGCTTGCCACAGCCCGCGCTGCATCGCATCCAGCAGCCTCTCGCCGATGCCGCGCAGCGCCAGTGGGTTGTGCTGCTGTAGGAACTCGCGCGTAGCGTCGTCGTGCAGGTAGGCGTCGGCCACCAGCGCGTACTGGTGGTCGCCCACCACGCCGGTGGTGGCGCCGTAGGCGAACAGGTTGTCCACCGTGGTGGCGATCTCGGACGCGCCCTTGTAGCCGTGACGGCGCACGCCATCTAGCCACTTGGGGTTGACGGCGCGCGCGCGCACCACACGCGCGACCTCCTCGCGCAGCGTGCGGATGCGCGGCGACCCCGGCACGCTGAAATCGCCGTGGTACAGCGCCGCCGGAGCGCCAGCCAAGTGCTGCACTGCCGCTGCCATGCCGCCCTGGAACTGGGCGTGGTCGGCAGCGTCGAGCACGTCGTGCTCGCGGTTGTCCTGGTTGTGCAGCACCGCGTCGAGCCGTGCCAGCCGCTGCTCGAAGGGCTGACGCGCGGCAGCGCCGTGCCCGCCCTGCCCGTAGGCGAAGGCACCGGCCTGCAGGTAGGCCTGAGCGATGTCGGTGCCGTCTTGCCACCGCCCGCTGTTCAAGACCTCCTGCACGCCCACGCCGTAGCCGCCCGGGCGTGGGCCGAAGACGCGCCAGGTGGCCTGGCGTTGCGCGTCGTCCTCGCTCCGGCCGGCAGCCCGCGCCTCGGCGGCTTCGCGCTGCACGCGGGCGCGGATCGGGTTCACGTCGTCAGGCTCGTCGGCCTCGCTGATGGCGGCCACGGCGCGCACGGCGGTGTCGAACAAGTCGATCACGTTCGGGAAGGCGTCGCGGAAAAAACCCGACACGCGCAAGGTCACGTCCACCCGGGGCCGGTTGCGGATAGCCATCGGCAGCACCTCGATGTCGATCACCCGCGCACTGCCGTCGGCCCACTTCGGCCGCACGCCGAGCAGCGCGAACGCCTGCGCCACGTCTTCACCCCCGGTACGCATGGTGCTCGTGCCCCAGACCGACAAGCCCACCGCGCCAGGCATCTCGCCATGGTCCTGCAGGTGGCGTTCGATCACCCGTTCGGCGGCGGCCGCGCCCATTGCGTAGGCAGTAGGGGTGGGCACGGCGCGGGTGTCCACCGAGTAGAAATTGCGCCCGGTGGGCAGCACGTCGGGCCGGCCGCGCGACGGCGCGCCGCTGGGGCCGGGTGGCACGAAACGGCCGGCCAGGCCGCGCAGCAGTTGCGCCATCTCCTGCGGGCCGCAGGCGTCGAGCCGTGGGCGTAGCACCTCGCGCAGCCGTTGCAGTACCGGCGCGGTGTGGGGCCAACCCGTGTCGTCGAATGCCTCGGGCACAGCGCCGGCGCTCGCTTGATCCGCCAATACGTGATCTGCCACCACGTGCTCCGCCACCATGCCCGCGGCCAGCAATTCCAGCCGCTCACGTGTGTGGCCGGCGTGGCGCCACGCCTCGGGGCGGAGCTCCTGCCGCAGGTGCGGACGCGCGCCGCTCCCCGGCGCGGCCCAGTCGGGGCTGAGTGCGTTGAAGCCGTCCACGCCCTCGATCTGCAGGTCTTGCGCCAGCGCCACCAGCAGGCTCTGCTGGCCTGCCGCTTTGCCTCCGGAAAAACGCGCCAGCGCGATCAGCGTGTCGACGCGCTGGCGTCCCTGCGGCGAGCTGCCGAGGGTGTGCAACCCGTCGCGGATCTGTGATTCCTTGATCTCGCACAGGTAGGCGTCCAGGCGCTCGAGCAAGCCTTCACGCGCTGTGTCATCGGCGGGCCGCGTGACACCCAGTTCTTCGTGCAGGCCTTCGCGCAGAACCCGGTCGAGCATGTCTTCACGCAGCCGCCGTGCGCGCCGCGGGTCGAGCGACAGGGCCTCGTAATACTCGTCCATCTGCCGCTCGAGCTGTTGCAGCGGGCCGTAGGTTTCGGCGCGCGTCATCGCCGGCATCAGGTGGTCGATGATGACGGCCTGGGTGCGCCGCTTGGCCTGGCTGCCTTCGCCGGGGTCGTTGACGATGAAGGGGTAGAGGTGCGGCAGCGGGCCGAGGATGGCATCAGGCCAGCAGGCCGCACTCAGTGCAACGCTCTTGCCCGGCAGCCATTCGAGGTTGCCATGCGTGCCCACGTGAACCACCGCATCCACCTGGAAGGCGCGGCGCAGCCAGAAGTAGAAGGCCAGGTAGTGGTGCGGCGGCACCAGATCGGCGTCGTGGTAAGTCGCCGCCAGGTCCATGTCGCGCCCGCGGGCCGGCTGTATGCCAACAAAGACGTGGCCGAAGCGCAGCCCGGCAATCATGAAGCGGCCGCTGCGCAACGTTGGATCGTGCTCGGGCGCGCCCCAGCGCGCGATGACGGCGGCGCGGCTGTCGGTGGGAAGCCGATCGAAGTCTTCCAGGTAGTCGGGCAGGGAGAAGCTCTGCGCGGCCGGGCGTGCGTCGTTGGCGCTGTGGTCGTTGGTGATGCCGCGCAGCAGCGCGGCGATCAGGGCATCGCCGCTGTCAGGCAGATCGCCACAGGCGTAGCCGGCAGCCTGCAAGGCCCGAAGAACGGCTACGGTGGAAGCCGGTGTGTCCAGCCCCACGCCGTTGGCGATGCGCGAATCGTCGATGGGGTAATTGGCAAGGATCAGCGCGATGCGCTTGTCGGCATTGGGCTTGTCGCGCAGCACGCACCAGCGGCGCGCGAGTTCGGCCACGAAGGCCATGCGCTCGGGCTCCGCTTCGTAGCGGATCACGTCGAGCTGGGTGTGCTCGCAGCGCCAGGCCAGCCCCTTGAAGCTGATTGCGCGAGTGAGGATGCGGCCATCGACCTCGGGCAGCACCACCTGCATCGCCAAGTCGCGCGGCGCCAGGCCGTGCGGGTCGGCCAGCCACTGCGCTTGCGAGCAGCCGGCGGTGATGAGTTGGAGCACAGGTGCGTCACCGGCCAACGCGGCGGATGAAGTGTCGCCGTCGCCATGGGTGCCGCCATCGATAGCCGCCACGGCGAAGTTCGTCGCGTTCAGCACGATGGCCACGCGGTGCTCAGCCACCAGGGCTTGCACTGCCGCATGGCTGTCCGGGTTCTTGAGTGAATCCACTGCGAGCGCCAGCGCGTTCAGGCCGGCGGAGGCCAGCGCACGCAGCATCGCATCGAACACCGCCGTGTTGCCGGCTTGCAAATGCGCGCGGTAGAACAGCAGCAGTGCCACCGGCGCACCGGATGTCCACGCGGACCGGCTGGCAGCATCTTGCGGTCGATAGTGCACCGCCGAAGGCAAGGGGACCGGTAGCGGCGGCCGGCCGCCCAGGCCGAACGCGGCATGGCCGATGAGCGAGAAGAAGGCCTGCGCGTTGTCGCGCCCGCCTTCGCGCAGGCAGCGCCACAAATGCCGGCAATCGTCTTGCGGTGCGGAGCTACGCAGCAGCAGCTGCGTGTCTTCGAAGGCATCGCCCGAGAACATCGCCAACCACAAGCCGCGCTCGCGTGCCAGCGAGGTCGCGCGCTCCACCACGTAGGCCCAGTCGCTCGGGCTGCCCAAGTGATCGATTACCAGCACGCGGGCATGGCGCAGCACATCATCGACGTACAGGTCCACCGAGGCCGGCTGGCGCAGCCACATCAGGTTGGCCAGGCGCACGCTGGGGTAGTCGGGGCCGAGCTGCGCCGCGACGTCGGCCAGCAGCGACAGGGTGGTGTCGGCGGCGCTCAGCACCACCACCGAGCCGGGCGTCTGCGCCACCCGCACCACGCCCTGGCCACCGTCTTCAATGTGGCCGCCGGGGCGGGTAGACAGCAGGTGCATGGGCTGCTTAAAGTGGCTTCGATGGCTTCGGGGTTGGGTGCGTCAGGCTGCAGCGGTCGCCGCCAACTCACCGTCCAGTTCGGCCTGCAAGACCGCCGCATCCAGCTCGGCACCGATCAAGACTAGGCGCGACTGCCGGGTTTCGTCGACGCGCCAGGGCCGATCGAAATAACTGTCGAAGCGCGAGCCCACGCCTTGCACCACCAGCCGCATTGCAGCGCCGGGCAGCGCGACGAAGCCCTTGGCGCGGTAGATCTCGTGGCGCTCGACCAGGCTGCGCAAGGCGACCAGCAGGCGTTCACGGTCGGGGACTTGCAAGCTCACCGAGACCGAGTCGAAGGCGTCGTGGTCGTGGTCCTCCTCCTCGTCGTGGTGGGTCTTGCGCTGGTCGATCGCATCTTCCACCGCGCGCTCCAGGCCCAGCAGCACACCCAGGTCGATGCGACCGTGCTGTGCATGCACCAGCTTCACGCCGGGCGCGGTTTCGATGCGGATGGTGGCTTCGACGCCGGCCAGGGCGGCGGCGTCCAGGCCGTCCGTCTTGTGCACCACGACCAGGTCGGCGGTGGCGAGCTGGTCTTCGAACAGTTCGGCCAGCGGCGAGTCGTGGTCGAGGTTGCCGTCGGCACGGCGCTGGGCATCCACCGCCACCGGGTCGTCGGCAAAGCGGCCAGCGGCCACGGCGGGCGCATCCACCACCGTGATCACTGCATCGACCGTGAAGGCGTTGCGCAGCGCCGGCCACTGGAAGGCCTGCACCAGCGGCTTGGGCAAGGCCAGGCCCGAGGTCTCGATGACGAGGTGGTCGATCTGCTCGCGCCGCGCGGCCAGTTGTTCCATCACCGGCGCAAATTCTTCCTGCACGGTGCAGCACAGGCAGCCGTTGGCCAGCTCGAACAACTGCCCGTTGGGCGCGCCGGCCTCGTCGCAGCCGATGCCGCAGCCGCGCAGCAGTTCACCGTCGATTCCGAGCTCACCGAACTCGTTGACGATGACGGCGATGCGTCGGCCCTGGGCGTTTTGAAGCAGGTGGCGCAGCAGGGTGGTCTTGCCGCTGCCGAGGAAGCCAGTGACGATGGTGGCGGGGATCTTGCGGGTCTGCATGGTGCGGTTCCTGGAGGTGTTGGTTGGGTGCGGGTCGTGGTGGTGAGGCGATCAGTCCTCGATGCCACGCTGCGCCGGCACGCCGGCTTTGAAGTGGTGCTTGATGAGCGTCATCTCGGTCACCGTGTCGGCCAGGGCGATCAGCTCGTCCGGCGCGTTGCGGCCGGTGAGGACCACATGCACGTGCGGCGGTCGCTCGCGCAGGCAGGCCAGCACAGGCTCGAGCGGCATCCAGCCATAGCGCAGCGGGTACATGATCTCGTCGAGCACCACCATGAAGTGCTCGCCCGCGCGCACCGTGGCCTCGGCCCGGGCCCAGCCGGCGCGGGCCAGCTCGGCCGAATGCTCGAGGTCGCGGCTCTTCCAGCTGAAGCCGTCGCCCAGGCCTTCTATGGGCATGCCCAGTTGCTCGAACAAGCGGTGCTCGCCGAAGCGCGCCGAGGGCACTTTCATGAACTGATAGACCTTCACCGTTTTACCTCGACCGAAGGCGCGCAAAGCCAGGCCGAACGCGGCCGTGCTCTTGCCCTTGCCGGTGCCGGTGTGAACGATGACCAGGCCACGCCGCTCGCCTTGTGGCTTGGGCGTGTCACGCAGCAGAGGTGGGGCTTCGATGTCCATGGTTGCGGGGCGAGTTGCGGCAGCGGCCGGCGATTAGGGTTTGAACAACGCAGCGACGGCCGCCGGATTGCTCGGGAAATACAGGTGCATGAACGACGCGAACAGCCGCCCTTTGCGGAACACCGGTTCAGGCTGGCCGTGGTGCCGCTGGGCCTGCGTGTGCAGCGCGGCAGGCAAGCGCACGTCGATGCGCGCGTGGTGGAAGGTGTGCCCACGCACCTCGCCTTCGGGCAGCGCCAGGCTGTGCATACCGAGGTTGACGAGGCGGTCCGCCATTGCCCCTTGGCCGGGCAGCAAGCCCAGCATCGGCGCTCTGTGGCCAGCGGCGTCGGTGAGCGACTCCAGCAGCGCCAACATGCCGCCGCACTCGGCCACCAGCGGCCGACCGGCCGCGTGGTGGGCGCAGATGGATTCGCGAGATGCGGTGTTGCCCGCCAGCGCTGGCAGGTGCAGTTCGGGGTAACCGCCGGGCAGGTACAGCGCATGGGCCCCGGCCGGCACCGGCTGGTTGGCCAGCGGAGAGAAGAAGCACAGCTCGGCACCCAGGGCACGCAGCGTGTCGAGGTTGGAGCGGTAGAGGAACGAGAAGGCCGCGTCCCGGGCAATGGCGATGGTGACTCCGGCCAACGTGGACGGCAGTGCTGCCGATGCCGAGGTTGGAGGCGCGTCGAAGTCCACGGCCGGCGGCATCGGCAGCGCGCCGCTGTCGCCCAGCGCCTGGGCGGCGGCCGCGATGCGCTGGGCCATGTCGCCCACCTCGCCAGCCTGAACCAGACCCAAGTGGCGCGATGGCAGCGCGTAGTGCTCGCCGCGGGGCAGCGCGCCGTACCAGGCAATGCCGGCAGGCAGGCTCTCGTGCAGCATCTGCGCGTGTCCGGCGCTGCCCACGCGATTGGCCAGCACGCCGGTCAGCCGCAAGCCCGGGCGGTAGGTGGCCAGCCCGTGGGCTACGGCGCCGAAGGTTTGCGCCATCGCCGAGGCATCGATCACCGCCAGCACTGGCAACCCGAAGTGCAGGGCCAGATCGGCACTCGACGGCGTGCCATCGTGCAGACCCATGACGCCTTCGACCAGGATCAGGTCAGCCTGCGCCGCCGCGCTGTGCAGCAGCCCGGCGCAGTGCGCGGCGCCGCCCATCCACAGGTCGAGTTGCTGCACCGGCGCGCCGCTGGCGCATTCCAGCACCATCGGATCCAGGAAGTCGGGACCTGTCTTGAAGACGCGCACGCGCCGGCCCTGGCTGCGGTGCGAGTGCGCCAACGCGGCGGTGACGGTGGTCTTGCCCTGGCCCGAAGCCGGGGCCGTGACCAGCAAGGCCGGGCATGGACGCGCCTCCAGGCAGGGGGAAACAATCATGGTCGAGAAGCCAACAGACAAGCTCGGTCCCTTGACATGATCTTTCCGGGGGTCACCGCGCTGCTTCAGCCGCGCTGGCCGATGCCGGGTTCGATGCGCCCAATACAACAAGCAAGTGCGGCTTCAACCAGCGCGCGAACAGCGGGCCCGCGACTGCGGCCATCGTGAACCAGAACGACAGCGAGGCCCAGGTGGTGGCCCAGATGAAGTCATGCCCCAGCTTCAGCAGGCTGGCATGCGCTTCGCCGCTGTAGCCGGCGAGCGCGTCGCCTTCGAGTTCGGGCGCTCCGACGACGAAGGGCACGGCCAGCAGCACCGCAGCGACCGGCCAGCGCCAGCGAGACGATGCGAAGCCGAGCGTCGCGAACGCAGAGGCCGAACACACCACTGCCAACAGCCACCAGGCCTGACGCGCGTGCAGCGGCGCGACCTCCATGCCCGGCACTTCGGCCGGCAAGCCGAGCGAGGGCCACAGATGCAGGCTCAGCCAACCGGCCGCGGATACCACCGCCGCGACCCGCAGTGCCGGAGTGGCGTTGCCACGCTTCCAGACCCACAGCGCCATCACCACGAATACCAGCAGCGCCAGGCTGAAGGCGTGCAGCACATTCGCCACCCACGTCCAGGTGCTGCGCTCGGTGCCAGCAGCGGGCTCCCAGGCAGCGTCATCGTGATGGTGTTCATTCTCGGCAGCGGCAGCATGTTCGTGCGCCACCGCCGCCACCGGCGCGGCTTTTTGGTCTTCGAACACCTCGGCGGCCAGGATGAGGGGCACCGCCTGCCAGCGCTGCACCGCGAACTGCACGCTGCCGACGAACAGGGCTGCGACTAGCGCACACCAGATCAAACGTTGGAACAACATGGCAGTCTCCTGTCAGTGGCAGGGTTTGACGGTGATGTGGCGCACGTCGTGCGCAGCGTTGTGCGCCAGCGGACTGTCGGCAAACGCGACGCCGTACAGCACCGCCATGCCGAGTGCCCCGGCAGCAGCGAGTTGGCGCAACACACCGCGCACCGCGGTGTGGGTGGGCGTTGAAGCGGGAACGTAGGTCGGCATGTTCATGAATGGTTCCTTGGGTGAGTGGGCTGGCGGGCTATTGCGACCGTGGCACTGCGCCCCTGGGCGCCCCGGTGTTTGTGTGTTTCGACCCGCAGGCGGGTAGCAGCGCGCAGCAACGCAAAGCGTTGGTCGCGGTCATTCCTTCACCTTCATCTCGATGCCGGCCACCATCAGCGTGACGCGCTCGCAGAAGGTGGCCACGAGCTGGTGCAGTGTGCCCAGCGCATCAAGATAGCGGCGCACCTCACTGCCCAGCGGTGCCACGCCCATGCCGATCTCGTTGGACACCAGTACCACAGGCCCCATTGCATTGCGCAGGGCATCGCACAGGTCCGCCTGCTGCTGAAGCCAGGTCGGCTCATCCAGCCGCGGCCCCACCATCGGCATCAATCGCTGCGTCAACCACACGGTCAGGCAGTCGACGATCACGAGCCTCTGGGGTGCGCACCACTCGCGCAACGCAGCCGGCAGATCGTCTGACACTTCCAGGGTCTGCAGATCCGGGACGTGCAACGCGCGCTGCTCACGGTGACGCGCGATGCGTTCGCGCATCTCGTCGTCACCGGGCGTTGCCGTCGCGATCAACAGCGCGCGTTGCCCGGAAACTTGCAGCCAGTCTTTCGCGCGCAACTCCGCACAACGAGACTTGCCGCTCTTGCCGCCGCCGAGGATCAGCTCGTGCATGTGCAGGCCTCAACGCCCACAGCAGCGCAGCATGACGAAGGCCGAATGCGACCTGAAGAGAATACGAGCCATGATGGAACCGCCGTGCCAACCGTGCTCGCCCGCTTCCCCGCGGGCACGCACCTCAAGGTGCGCCGTCTACACGGCGCACCGCCTCGTTGGCCGGTATCCGGGCTGGCGGAGACGACTCGTGTTCCCTTCCCAGGCGACACCGCTTTCGCAGCGCGCACCCAGTGGGTTGTAGACACGAGCGGTGAGCACAAGGCTCACGTCCGCTTACCGTTGCGGGGGCAGCTCAGGTTGGGGCGGTGCCGCAGATCCGCTTTGAACTACGGCGCTGCCCTTCCTGATTCCCGTTGAACTGCTTTGGCTGGAAAGCCAAAGCGAGCACCAACGCCTTCATGATAGCGGAAGGCCTTTAGTCGTGACCGCGGTCGGTAGCTGGATCCTCACGCAATCTTATCGACGATGTGTCTCGAGTCCCCATGGATGCGCATCTACTTGGTGGCGCATTACACCAAGGCTTTCGGCACACGGCGCCTTCTGAGTCCACTTCCGGGCGCTTCTTTGAATGCTTTGGATTACAGCTCGGGGTCGTCAGCTGCACAAAGCGCGGCCCCAGCCGACGGGTCAGCGCATCGCCCCTTTGCCGACGTTCCACGTCCGCAGCCGGTTCCGGTTCGGTCCACCAGCGGGGTCACGCTTCATCGGTCAGGCTGGGCTGCCACCCTGCCGGCAGCGCGCTCGACCAGCACGTCCGCATACCTCTCGAGGTTGAACCTGAACGTGCCGCGGAAGTTGATGTGCGAGAAGTGCGCCGGCCCGATTCGCCGCAACCAGTCCTCCTCGATCCCGACGCCATCACCTTTGAGGCGGGCCACGACGCCGTCCATGCGGTTCGTGTTCCAGGCCAGCACGATGTTGGTCAGCAGCGCATGAGCGCCTGAGATGGCCACCATCTCCTGCCGCCGCCGGCCTCGGTCATGCGCCACGTGTCCGCCGTGGATCGCTCGTTGCAACTGGTGCACCGATTCGCCTCGGTTGAGCAGCGTGTGAATCTCGCGCCGATAGTCCGGGATGGCCAGGTAGTCGCACAAGAACAGCGTTCGCAGCAAGCGCCCCAGGTGTTCCGCGGCGCGATGCAGCGGATCGCCGACGGCGGCCGAGCCCAGGCCGTGGATGGCATGCGCCGCAGAAACCTTGCCGGCCCGAATGGAGGCGACCAGGCGCACCAGGTCGTCCCATCCACGCTCGATCGCCTTGACCGATATCCTGCGCACGGTGACGACTTCCAGGCTCTCCGGCACCGGCCACCCCCTGGGCACGAACAGCTTGCGCTCCCTCAGGTCCTGCAGACGCGGGCACAGGTCGAAACCCAGCAGCTTGGCGATCGCCATGGCCACGTTCGTGACGCCATGCGTATCCACGGCCAGCAACGAGATGCGGATGCGGTCCTCGGCGCGGTTGTGCTGCTCGACACCCTCGACGGCCACGCCGGCCTGTCGTTCGTTCAGCACAATGGGCTGGTCGTAGAACAAACCCCAGCGGTCGCGAACGTGCGTGTACATGCCGGCGGCATACGTGCGCCGCCGCGGGTCCACCCGTGCTGTCCACAAGTGCCGGCTGGCGTCCAAGGCCATCATGTCGGCCGAACCCTTGCTGCCGTCACCCCACAAAGCGGCGATCGGCACGGCGTTCTGGTACTCCGAGACACGTTCGTTGGCCCGGCGCAGCCTGCCGCTGAACTCAATGGCCCGCATCGCCGTGGCGATGTGCGCCGCGTCGATGCCCGGGATCATCGAGCCCACGCCCTTGGCGTCGATGTCGGTGCCGTGGGCAAGGAGGGCGCCATAAGCGGCCAACAGCTCGTTGCTTGACGAGGGTCGGCGGGCCAGCAACGCCTCGCTGAAATGCGTCGCCGCGTCGACCTCCATCAGTAGGTCTGGAAGCTGCACCTGGCCAATGTGTTTGAAGACGGCCTCCCTTGTCTTTCGCGGCTCGACCTCTTCGTCCAGCGGACGAATCGGCGGCAGGTGCAGCAGCTTGTCGGCGCCGATCTCCACGTGTCCCTGATCGGCGGCCTCGGCCAGCGCCGACAGGCCCACGGACATGCCGGCCAGGATAGGCTCCAGAAACGCCATCGCCTGCACCGGCAGGCCGAGGATCTGATGGTGTTGTTCCCTGGTGCTTGTCCAGTCTTTGTCCGCCAGGAGCATCGATTCGCGGGCGCGGAAGGTGATCGAATGGTTCACCCAGGCGCTGCCACGGCGCAGGCTCTTGCGCAGGGCCATCATCGTGCTGGCCTCGAATGCGCGGTAGCGGGATTGTGGATCCAGGTCGCTGACGATTGCGCTCCAGGCCGCACCCACCGGTGGCAGCTCGAAATCCGGTGGGACCTCTTTGGTGTTCAGCGCCTGCAACATCGACCAAGCTTGCCACTGTTCGTAGCCGGTGTCCCCGGGCGTCCCAGCAAAGTCAATGTCGCGCAGACCCGCCAGGTGGGCGTGAACGCGGCGGCTGTCTTCTGCCAGCGCCCTGCGCACCTGCGAGGCAAAGGTGGCCATGGATACGTCGCCGATGTCGTCCAACATGGCGCGCGCCTCCAGCACGCGGTCGCGCCAGGTCTTCGTCTCGTCGTGAAGTACCGACTTCGCCTTGATGGCCTGCTGCAAGGTCGCGCCGCTGCTGCGGGATCGTCCCGTTTGGACCCGTTCGGCCGCGCGGCGAAATAGATCCTGGCTGCGGCGCGATGCCTGCATCAGCGCCGCGTCGGTCAACTCCAAAAGTGTGACGCGCAGGAAGCAAGCGATCTCCACGGTCTGTCGCTGCTGTTCGATGCGCGCGGTCATCGACGGCCGCCGCATCTGTACGTGAGCGGCGTAGGCCTGCTGCTTGCTCAGCGCAATGGGGTCCAGCGCCCAGTTGTGCGCACCGAGCTCCTTCAATGCGCGAACCTTCTCCAGTGTCTCTACCATCGTGCTGGGGGCGTGACGCTTGGGCGGTGTCTTGAGCCATTCAAGGTGGCTGCCCATCAACCCACCAGCCTGGGGCGAGTAGGCCCAGTCGATTGCCCTGCGCAGGGCCGCCTTGCCGATCGCCGCCTCGATCGTTGCGGCCATGGCCGCCTCCGTGGTGTCGAACGCCCTGCGCGCCCAATCCGCCAAGCGTCGAGGACCGGGGATCACGATTCGGCGGTCGTACAACCACAGGCGCGCGGTTTCGGCCAGGTCGTCGGGATGGGCGGCTTCGAGCGCGGCAATTGTGAGGACTTGTTCAAGCTGTTCGACCTGAGCGTCGTCGAGGTCCTGCAGGCCCAGGTAAGCGCGCGCCCAGGCCTGATGCTCGTACAGGGTCTGGCGACGTTCGTACAGGGACCTCAGGCTCGCGATGCTCACTGCCGGAGTTGCAAGTGCCTCGCAAACGGACCGCAGCAGCATCTTTGGAACGGACGCGAATCTGTCCATTGGGCGGCCACTCGCCCGCAAGAAGAGCATCTGGATTGCAGCCGCGACGCGGCGGTCGTGGCGGAACCGCTCGGAGATCGCGGCGATGTCGTCCTTGCTCAGGCAAAAGGCTTGTCGGACGTCGAACTCGGACAGCCTGGTCGGCAGGCGCTCCACGCCGATGAAGCGTTTTGCGTACGACACGGCGGGATGCTCCAGGGAGTCGAAACCGCAAATCTACCTGGGTGCCGTCATTTGAGAACCCCTAGCTGCTCAGGCCCGGTTTAGGCTCGAGAGGCGCCCGGCGACGGGGGACCGTGTCAATTTGCTGGAAAGATACGATTACCCCGGCTCGTTCTCGTACTGCCGGCGCTCGTTGCGGGTGGCCTCGCGCGCCGAGATGATTCGCACCCTGGCGGTGTCCGGTCCCGTGGCCGTGTACGTGTGCGACACCGCCAGCAGCTAGCCCTCGGGAATCTGGTGCTTGCTCCGGGAGGAAGGGCAACACCGCTTCTGGCAACCTGGAATCGGCCTGCTACCACAGTTCGTCATGACTTCATTCTCCAGAGTTGGAGTCAGAACATTTTCGAGCCCTGCGCGGTTCTTTGTGGGCCTTTCGCGCGAGACTGCCGCTGATCATTGGTGGCGCAGAACCGCAACAGCAGGCGCACTCGGTGCGGTTTTGGCCGACCCCCCGTTGAAGTTGTCTACCTGCCACAAACGGGCGGTTCCATCACCCCCGCTCAAGCATTTCGTGAGAGCTACGAGACCCGCGGGTGACCGCAACAGAGCCTCCATCCGAGTGGTGTTTGCCAATGCGTCGTGCGTAAAGCGGACCACTGTCGCCGTGTCCGCGGTGCAGCGCTCCACTTCGAGTAGCCGCGCGTCAGCGTTCAACTCAAATGACCGACCATCCTGGGCCGCGACGGCCATCCATGTTGGCTTTGGCTCTGATACTGCGTACATGACAGGACCAGCGTGGCTGGCCAGCTGCGAGTCGACGTCCCGTACATCTGACTCGATACCTTCGATCTGACGCTGCTGGTACAGCACAAGAATGGCCATACCTCCACCAACAAGGATGGTTGCGCTGGCCAACACCAAGCGCAGCCATCCACGGACGACGCGCGGGCTCACATCAAAATCAAGTGCGTCCGGTAGCATGCGTTTCCTCGGTCAGGGGCTGCAGGGCGAAGGCTGTGCTACCACTGTCCTCGAGCAGGCTCAAGCGCCATGTCGGCAAGGGGCCGACCACACGAAGGCGTCGCAGGATCTGCGACAGGCTGGGCGGCTCCGACCAGATCACGCTACCCGCAGCACGGACCTTCCCTGCATCGGAGCTGCGCCAGTAATGCAGTGATTCGTCGTCGCACACGGCGACGTCCGGCTCGAGCGATGTTGAGAAGGCGACCCACCAAGGTCGTAGCTTCTCCAGACGACCTCCATAAGCACCCACCATCGCCTGAATCCGCCCCGGCAGGCCGGCCGGCATGGCGGCGGCCACCCACAGGCTCTCGCCCTTTTCTGGCCAGAACGCCAAGCGTGCGTCTACAGGGGTCTCCGGCGCACTCAACAGTGCCGCCAAGGCGGCCTCCGCCTCCTCGAGGGTGCGAACTCCCTCGATCGGCTCCATGGCGTGCAGTGCGCACATGCGTCCACCCAGCCAAACGTTCCAACGGCGCTTTGGATTGGCGGCTAACGCCTCTTGGAGTGGCGACGCCCAATCGCCCGCCTCCAGACTGTGCACCTGCGTGGGTTGGTCTCCGTCCCGCAGAGCCAGGGTCTTGCGCGACAGGTAGATGTCGATTGCCCTAGACCTTGCCCACCACACGGAATAACTCCTCGACAGTCGACTGCCCTTGGGCAATACGGGCCATGGCCTGCGCCACAAGGGGGCGCACAACGCCCTCCCCTTCGTCTGCCTCGAAAGCCACACGCTTGAGTTCGCTGACCTCAGCGCCCGCCAGGATGCGGTCACGAAGGTGATCGCCGACCAGGTGGACTTCAGCGATCACGAAACGTCCCTTGTAGCCTGTCCCATGACACTGGGAGCAGCCTACCGCGCGCGGCAACTTCGCAGGCAGAGGTCCGAAGCTCGCGTGATGCCGTGCCCACCATCTCTCCTCCTCTGTCGACAGCTCGCCCTGGGAGCTGCAAGCATCGCACAGGCGGCGCATCAGGCGCTGCACCACGACGCCGTTGAGCGAAGAGACGAAACCGAACATGTCCAGCCCAAAGTGCCGAAAGCGCCCGATCACGTCGAACAGCGAGTTGGCATGCACGGTGGTGAACACAAGATGGCCCGTGAGCGCCGACTGCACGGCGATCTCGGCCGTCTCCGCGTCGCGGATCTCGCCCACGAGGATGCGATCGGGGTCGTGGCGCAGGATGCTGCGAAGCCCACGAGCGAAGGTCAGGCCCTTCTTCTCGTTGACCGGAATCTGCAGGACGCCCGGCAGTTCGTACTCCACCGGGTCCTCGATGGTGATGATCTTCTCCAGCCCGGTGTTGATCTCGGACAGCGCCGCGTAGACCGATGTCGTCTTGCCGCTTCCTGTGGGCCCCGTGACGAGCAACATGCCGTGTGGCATGCCGGCCAGTTGGCGCAGCCGCCGAGCGCTATCGGGCTCGAACCCGAGCGTGTCCAGCGTCACGGCGTCGCCCTGGCCGCGCAGCGTGGACTTGTCCAAGAGCCGCAAGACGGCGTCTTCGCCGAACACGCTGGGCATGATGGACACGCGCAGGTCCGCTTCCTGAGCTTCGAAGGCATAGCGAAAGCGCCCATCCTGGGGCAGCCGGCGTTCGGTGATGTCCAACTGGGCCAGCACCTTTAGCCGCGAGATCACCTCCTGGGCGAGCTGCACGCCCTCAACGCGCTCAAAGCGGGCCATCACGCCGTCCAGCCGGTGCTTGACGGTCAACCCCTGGCGGTCGCATTCGAAGTGAATGTCGCTGGCGCCGCTGCGCCAGCCGGCCAAGAGTGCACGATCCACAAATTGCACGACAGACGAGCCGCCCACGGCCTCGCTACCAGACGAAGCCGCCTTAGCCGCCGGTGCCGAAGCGGCGACTGCCACCTGCCACTGGGTGAGCTCGTCCGCCGTCGCGGCCACCGGCTCCGGCAGCTGGCCAAGTGCGGATGCAGCACGCTGGAGGCTTCGGTCATCCCAGGGATCCGCCATGGCCAGGCAAGCGCTACCCGCATCGGAGAACGGCGCCATTCCGGCGGGCATGCTGGCACTGCTGGGCCACGGTGTGATCGGGCCGGCCACCGCCGAGAACGCCCGCACGCCTGTGTGCCTCTCGAGCAGGTGCGGCCAATCCCAGGCCGGCTGGCGTCTACGCAGCTCGTCCAGCACGGTATGCCCGCCTCGGGCCGCGCGAGCGGCTGCCAGCAGCTGCAGGACAGCCTGCGAGGTGGGCTCGCTCATCGTACAGACGCCGCAATATCGAACACTGGCATGTACAGCATTACCACCATGCTGCCCACCATCACAGCCACGACGAGCAGCAGCACCGGCTCCACAATGCGGGTGGCCCGCTCGACGAACGTTTCGAAAGCCACCCGATGCCGCTCGGCAATGGCACGCAGCACCTTGTCGAAATCGCCGCCGCGCTCGCCGGCGCGAATCAGACGCTCTGTCACTGCTTCGGTCAAGCCGGCAGCGCTGAAGGCGCTGGACGCCGAGGCGCCCTGCTCGATGCGCAGCCGCGCCTGGGCCAACCGAGATTGCCCCGCCAGCGATTGGGCAAGCGTCTGGCACACACCCAACGCCTCGTGCAGGCTGTAGCCCCCACGCACGAGCAAGGCAAGCGCCTCGAACAGGCGAGCCCGCTCGAAATGTGCCACCTGCCCGCCCAGCCAAGGCCACGCCTCGAGCAGCCAAGCCGCAAAGCGCCTCGGCCTGCCGCCCGTGGCAGCCCAGAACACAGCCAAGGCGAGCATCGTCAGGGCAGCGGGCACGAGCCACGGCGTGGACGCGATGGCTGCGCTGAAGGCGAGCAGGCCTCGCGTAGCCGCGCTGACCCCCGCCCCCGATTCGCCATACAACGCCGCAAATCGAGGGATCACCACCAGCAGCAGGAACACGGCGATGAGCGCGCCCAAGCCCACCACCAAAGCCGGATAGAGCGCCGCACTGACCACCTTACGTCGCAGGCCGCCCACCATGTCGTCAAAACGCAAGTAGGCGTCAAGGGCATGTGGCAGGTCGCTTGTGCGTTCACTCGCGCGCACTGACGCCACGAGCAGCGGAGGAAAACCGCCGACGTCGTGCATGGCGGCCGACAAGGCCTTGCCTTCTCTGAGACGCGCCAACAGGGCCTCGTGGACCGACCCCGATCCGGCCTGGGCACCCAAGGCATCGAGCGCTTCGACAACCGACAGCCCGGCCTGAAGCAGCGCCCGCAGCTCCCTGCACCACACAGCGAGGTCCTGGCGGCCGGCCCCGGTCCCTGCCACGGGGCGGGGCGTGCGCCGAACGACACTCAGTGCCAGCACCGTCGCGCCGGATTCGCTCAACAGCGCGCGCGCGGCCCGCTCGTCCGCGGCCTGCACATGCTGCAACCGCACCGCGCGTGTCGCCGTGTCGAACAGCCGTGCCTCGAAGTCCATTGCCGTCGCCGTGACTGATGGATCAGTTGCTGAGATCAGCGTCATCACCGGTGCCACCAAAGGACTTGTCGCGCCCCAGGCTGGTGATGTCGTAGTCCCGTCCGTTGGTACCAGGACGGCGGTACTGATAGGCCTGTCCCCATGGATCGGCGGGCAGCGCGCCCTTGAGGTACGGTCCACGCCAGCGGCCATCGGCACCGGGCGAAGCCACGAGCGCCCTCAGCCCTTGCTCGCTGCTTGGGAACTCACCCATGTCGAGCCGGTAGGCCTGTACGGCCTTGTCCAGCGCGTCGATCTGTGCACGAGCGGCCGTCACCTCGGAGCGACCGATCTGCCCCATCAGGCGCGGACCGACGATCCCGGTCAGCAGACCGATGATCAGGACAACCACCAGCAGCTCGAGCAGCGTGAAGCCGGACGCTGGCCGGCGGAAGTGGTCGAGAGAGTTCATGAAGCAGATCTTGGCGTGAAGACCCAGTCAGCGTACTTGTCGGCAGGCGGCAGGTCGGCGGCACGCAAGCGCTGCGACTGGCGCATCCACGGTGCCCGCTCGGAGCGGCTTCGCAGTCCGCTGATGTCCCCGCGCGCATCACGCACCAACACCCAATCTGCCTGGCCGGTAAGAGGATCGGCGTAAAGACGGCGCAGGTGGCGCCGGGTACCAACGACACGGGTGTCCAACAACAGCTCCTCCAACGACGAAGGGTAACGCCTTTCACTGCCAGGAGACGCATCTCGATAGGCAGCCAGCGCTGCAGCATACGCATCGCCGACACGCAAAAGCTCGCGCTCCCTGTCACGCGATGCTTGGTCCGACCAGCGTTGAGCGGCCACCGAAACACCCGCCGCTGCGGTCGCCACCATGATCAGTACGACCAGAAGCCCCACACCGTTCTGCAGGCGGCCAGTGCGGCGAGAGCGACCGATCCGGCTGCGCAGACCTCGCGATCTACCACTCCGCATAGGGGCTCCCATCGCGGCCGCGCCCTGCCGCACCACTGCGCACGTCGGAGACTGCGCCGGCCTGCCCGTCCGGCGGGCTAATGACCGACCAGGTGTCTGCGCGCTCGGTGATGGGGTCCCTCGGCACTTCGCGCAGGTAACGTTCTCGCGCCAGCTCAGCAAGCTCCTGTGGGTAGCGACCACGGTCTGCGTTGAACTTGTCCAGGGCATCGCGCATGACAGCGAGGTTCTGCCGTAGAACGGTTTCACGTGCGCGGTCAAGATGCTCGAAGTAGCGGGGCGCGGCGATCCCGAGTAGCAATGCCACCGCTGCCAGGACAACCAGGAGTTCGATCAACGTGAATCCGCGAACCGGCCGCAGGGGAACCATCATGGCGACACTTCCAACACAAGGGGAGGAGGTAACGCAATCTCCGGCGAACCACCACCGACTCCTATGGGGATCGCATGAACGAAGCGAACCTCGATACGCCCCGGCTGCGGCGAGACCAATTGCCACTCCAAGGCGCGGCCACTGCCTACCGCCGGTGTGGGCTCGTTGCGAACGACGCCTACGTCAATCTCCCCATTGGCCGCGTCGGAGGAAGACAGACTCACGTTGGCGGCGCCCTGGTGCCAGAGGTCTCCCTCTTTGGCCTCCAGCAGCAAGAGTCGGCCCGCATCCGCTGCAAGGCGCACCCTCATCCCGCGCAGCCCGGGCCCTAGGTCGCCATGCAACGCAAGCGCAAACGGAACGCCAGCCTTGATCGGGCCAAGAGCTTCCCAGCGAAGAGCCAAGCGGCCGGGCATTTTCTGAGGGTCTGCCGCTTGGGCATCGCTCTCGCTGGCATCAGGTGCTGCCGAATCTGCTGCCTGACCGCTGGACGCCGGCTTCCCGCTCGACGCCACTTCCTCTGGCGCGACCCGGCTGCCCACCTGTCGCAGGCGGGTGTACGCCTCCGTACCTACCCACAACTCCGCCTCGCTCGGTTCGGGCTGTCGCAAGTTGCGCACGATGCGCGGTGTGATCGCCAGCACAAGCTCAGTCCGGCTGCCATCATCCAGCTGGCTGCTGAACAGCCGGCCCAACACGGGCACGTCCCCCGCCAGCGGGACACGGCTCGCGCTGGTGCGGTCCTCCTTGCTCAACAGGCCGGCCAGCAGCTGCGTTTCACCGTCCTTTAGGCGCAGCGCGGTGCTGGCATTGCGTGTGCTGATCTGGTAAGCCACGGTACCGGAGGCCGTCTTAAGCTGTCCCGCGAGCGAGCCCACTTCTAGCGCCAGCTTGATCGCCACCTCGTCGTTCGCGTAGATGGTGGGTTCAATGTCCAGCTTCAACCCGACATCGAGATAACTCACGGTGTCACTGACGAAGCCGGTCTGGCCAGTGGTCGTGGTGATGATGGGCACCTTGTCGCCGATCAGAACCTTTGCCTTCTCGCGGTTCTTTGCCCGGACCCGTGGGTTGGCAAGGATCTCGAAGTCGCCCACCTCCCGCCGAAGATTGAGCGTGATGCCGCCCACTGACACACCGATGCGGTCTTCGCCCAGGCCGCGAAGGTTGGCGACGGTGAGTCCGCCCCCACCACTGGGCGCAAGGGGCGTCAGCGTCACGGCATTGGGCAGCTTGATGCCCAGTTCAGTCAGTCGTGTGGAACGAACCTCGAGTACTTCAAGCTCGAGCAGCACCTCCGGTTCCTGCGTGTCGTACAGGCCAATCAGCCGCTCAGCGAGCGCCACGGTTTCCGGCGCCTCACGCAGCGCCAGCATGTTGCTGCGCTCGTCAACAAAAGGCTCCTTGAGCTTCAGCATCGACCTCAAAAACGATGCTGCTCCCTTGGCATCGGCACTGGAAAGGTAGAACACGCGAATCACCTGTTCCTGGTACTCGCGCAGCTTGTCGGGGGTGTTCGGGTAGATGAGCACCGTGCGTTCGTCCAGCACCTTTCGGGCCATCTGATGCGTGCTGACGATGAGGTCTAACGCGTCATCCACCCGCACATTCTTGAGGTAGACGGTGACTCGGAGATCCTGGCGGATGTCTTTGTCCAGCACGAAGTTCAGGCCGCTGTGCCGCGTGACCACATCAAGCACCTGCCGAAGGCTCGCATCCCTAAAGTCGAGCGACACAGGTCGTTGCTCGGCAAGACCGGCCTCAGTTGCGCGCAGCTGCACCTGGCGCTGAGCCGCTAGAATCTGCCGCCGCATGGCCAGCAGTGGCTCGTGCTGTGGATCAGCCTTCAGGCCTTCGTCGACCACCCGCAACGCGCTGGCATGCTGTCCGCGACCCAGCAGCGCCTGCGACTCCTGCACGGCGGCCACGAGACGGCGGCTGATGCGCAGTTCCTGCAGCATGCCGGCCGCCCGCGGATGTGCAGGGTCCAGCACCTGCGCGCGTGCCAGCACACGCTCTGCTTCATCCACCCGCCCGTCCCTGCGATGGCGCTGCGCCTCAGCGAGCCAAGCCGCCATCGTCTCCTCGCGCAGGCGCAGGTAGCGGCTGCGCAGACTGGCGTCTTCCGGATGTTTGCGAAGACCGTCTTCCAGCGTTCGAAGCGCCTGCTCCGGCTGACCAGCCGCTGAGTAGCGGTCGGCTTCGTGGTGTACCAGGGCGGCGCACCCGACCAAGCACGACAGGAGCCCTGCAAGGGCAAGACGCATGACAGTAGTCACCTTGTGCTCTGGAAACGCTGTAGTAAGTTGCCGCTGGAGGATTCATCCGATCCGTCCTGACCGGGATTGTCTCCCGGCACCACCAGGATGACCGGCAGCTCGGCCCGAGGGTGGCGCAACTTCAGTTCGTGGCCGTTGATCGAGTCGACGACCCAGCCAGAAGACAAGGCTAAGCCAGGTGCAGCCGGCAGCGCGACGTCGCCGTCCATCAAGAAGACCATCCATACGCCTTCCGGCGATCTGAACCGGCCGATCACACGGTGTTGCATCGGCGGGGCCTCTGGCGCCGCCAAAGGTGGCTCGGGCTGAGTCGGCTGCTGCACAACCGCTGGCACAGTGCCTTGGTGCACGGGTGCTGGCGTGCTATTGAACGGGTCACGCTCGGCAGGGCTGAGGAGACGGCGTGTCTCAGTCGCGCCATCAGTGGCTGACGCGCGCGCAGTCGGAGACGAAGGTGGCACCGGCCTGCTCGGGTAGGCCGCACGCACGGCCAACGGGCGCAAGTTGTCCGATTCCTGCGGCCACCAAAGCGACCACGCACTCGCCAGCACGGTGGCGACCAGAGTCCAGGCAATGGCCGGGTGCAATGAACGGCGCACGGTCATTGACCGTAGGCCTCTGGCCGCACCGTGTGTTCGGCTGGGGCGACAGGCTCGAACAACCGCAGTTCGATGCTGGCATCGATGTCCGACGGTGCGGCATCTGCCTTGGAGGACTCCGCGCGCCGAAGGTCCATGGCGCGCAGCGCTAGCACCCCGGGGCGCCGGGCGAGCAGCTCAGACAGCAACTGCTTCACCTCCGGATAGCGTCCCTTCAGTTCAAGCTGCACGACTGTTCGTCGATACATCGGCGGGCTTTCACTCTGGTCGCGCGAAAAGGACATCCGAACCACTTGCACGCCGACCTTGTCTGCCAACGCCAAGGCCTCGGCGCTCAACTTTTCTGTCGCTGCACCTTCGCCGCCGGCCCCAATGCCGCGCCCCAATTGAGCCCACCACGGCGGACGGTCTGGGACGCTCGCCGCCGCCCTTTGCGTCGCGATGCGCCTTGACTCGGCAAGCTTGGCTTCTGCCTCGGTCAGGGCATGCAGGGCGGACGTCCGAGCTGCGCCTTGTGTGAGCCAAGCAACCATGCCGCTCGCGGTCAGTACGAAGAGCGCCGCCGCGCACATCAAGACCCACCGGCGGTCACTCGCATGGAGTCGCCACCACGCCAGCCGGAACGCTCGCAGCGCTGGCTCGGCCCACCTGCGGAAAACCCTTGTTCTGGGCTTCAATGCTCCCTCCACGGTCGATCTGAGAGAATCTGCGCCTCACCGCAGCAGTCCACGAGGGCATCACAAGGCCTCGCTCGCCCGCTTGGCGCCCTTCCGCGCCGCAGAGGCAACCCTCGTCAAAGTGGTACCCCCCAGAAGGCAACGTACTGCCGGGCCAGCTTCAATGATCAGAGCCGCAGGGCTGACATGGGCCCATGAGTGACCCGGCTGACCGGCTCCACGCACCACGATACCGCCCGGGCGGCCGTCTCAAAGGCGGCCCTGTGGCACACGCCGTCCCGCATTGACCAACATCGATTTTATCGGCTGAGGGCGGCGCGATGTGGTGAAAAGGCAATGCGCTGGGGAGGTGAGGTCGTGCAAGCCGTTTGAGGCCGGAAGCACCGATCGCCTAGGCGGATGTCATCATGGACAGCGCTGCAGTGGCCACAATCGGCCAGTCTCCTGTGCCAAGCCGGTCGGCTGGTACCGGTGGCGTTCACTACTGGACAGACAATGTATTGCGTCGCTCGAACGGATGGTAGAAGGGCGTCCTCGTGGCGCCACTTGGACCGTGATGCTGGATCGGTCATTGGGCAAAGGCAGCCACAAAGGCTCTCTTTGCTCGGGCGAGTATCCCTGCGTGGCTTCTCACTCGTAGAACTGCTTGTCGTGCTGGCCGTCATGAGCATCCTCGCTTGGGCTGCGACGCCGCTACTGGAGCTTGCGTCACAGCGGGAAAAGGAGCGGGAGCTCAGGTGGGCGCTATGGGAGATAAGGGACGCGCTTGACGCCTACCGCCGGGCGGTGGAGACCGGGCTCATTGAGGGTAGCGCTCGGACCGCGTATCCCCGTGAGCTTTCGGAGCTGGTCGAGGGCCGGCCGAACCTAAAGCGGCCGGGTGAAATGATGTATTTTCTCAGGCGGTTACCTAAGGACCCGTTCGCGGCACCCGGTACATCTGCCGCGCAGAGTTGGGGCTTACGCAGCTATGCCAGTCCGCCGGACCAGCCCACACCTGGCGAAGACATCTTCGATGTCTACAGCCGATCTGAGCGAATTGGGCTGAACGGCGTGCCGCTAAGGGATTGGTAGTCGCAAGCGGGCCTGCGCGTGCGGGCTGGTCGCCTTCATCGCTGCGATAGGAATGATTGGCTCAGCACACTGCTGTCGACAAGTCCCGGACCAGCTGGTACGCACTGCATCTGGATGCACGTCTCGAGGACGCCGCCCTTCTCACCTCGCGTTCAGAAAGGCAGCACTCGTCCGTCCCGCCTTGGACGGCCATCACCTACCGGACCTCCGGACGGCCGCAGGGCCGCCCTCACTGAATCAGAATGCCGCTGTGACGCCAGGCGGGCATCGTGAGCGCCTTCGAGCGGGCGAGCGGCCTCGCCCTGGGCGGTGTGGTGGCGCCGTGTGCCAACGCCTCGTGCGACATGCGGCTGGCGCTCGTGCTTAACCAGCTGCTCCGGCAACGCGCGGCGTGCGAGATCGAGCCGCTGGTGCGCGCCGGGCGGGCGCGGGTCCAGGCCGGCTGGCCGCTTGCCCGCCACCTACTGGGCGGCCAGTAGCGCACGCGCCTGCGTGCCGAACTCTCTGTGTCCAACCAGCGGCTCGCCGCCGACTTCGGGCTCGAATGGGATTGGCAGCCCCTACCAGGCGAAGTGCCGATGGCTCCAAGGCGCCCAACAGCTGCTGCGCCCTCGCACTGATGGCCGCGCTGAGCCGGCAATAGGCTGCCCGAGCGAGCACGGTGGACCCACCGCATTACCGGCGCAGCGTTCCCCCACGCAGCACATAACGTCGCGCCACCTTTCCCTTGAAGGAGTAGCCGAGCAGCACAGAGCCGTCGTGCAATGCAAGCACGCCGTAGTTCCAGGATGCGGTCGTCGCTTCCGCCGAACTTGGCGCGCCACTTGTAGAACGTGGCGTCCGAGAAGCCGCCCTTACAACAGATCTCAGCCACCGCCATGCCGGCCTCTGCCTGCTTGAGGAACCCGATGATCTGTTCCTCTGTGAACTTGCTCTTCCTCATGCCCGCGATTCTCCTGAATGGCGGACCCCTTGCTACTTCAAATTGGTACGGCCTGGGGGGAGCAGGTCAAGCATCGACTGCAGAATGAACCGCCCCGGTTTCTGAGGAGGCTCCTTCATTTGAGAAGATGGAGCCAAGATGAGGAAGTCGAAGTTTTCCCCCGAGGTGCGCGAGCGCGCGGTGCGCATGGTGCTGGAGCACCGTGGCGAACATGCGTCGCAGTGGG